>PBMP01000006.1 GCA_002722705.1 Pseudobdellovibrionaceae bacterium
AGGTACAAAACTGAAGAAATCATTCAGCATCTTAGGACCGCTGAGATTGAGCAGAGCAAGGGTTTAACCCAAGATCAGGCAGCAAAGAAGATCGGCGTGACGGTGACCACTTTGGTTCGCTGGAGAAAGGAGTACGGCGGTCTAGAGGTGAACCAGGCCAAAGAGCTCAGGCAGCTGAAAGAAGAAAATCTCAGGCTGAAGCGAATAGTTGCGAATCAAGCTCTGGATATGGACATCCTAAAGGTTGCCGCTTCGGGAAAGTTCTAAGCCCGGCCAGACGCAGGGAATGCGTGAAGGCAGTACAAACGCAACTCAAGGTGTCTGAACGTCGGGCGTGCCGGGTTCTAGGACAGCTAAGAAGTACACAGCGATATCATTCAAAACCAAGTCCTTTTCGAGATTCATTGCGCAAACGAGTCGTAGAGATAGCCACGGAATACGGAAGATATGGATACAGAAAGGTTACCGGCCTTCTCAACATGGAAGGTTGGGATGTGGGAAAGGATCGGGTTTATAGAATTTGGAGAGAAGAGGGTCTGAAAGTACCTCAAAAACAGCCAAAAAGGTCGAGACTTTGGTTTGCAGATGGTTCCTGCATCCGACACCGCCCAATGCATCGGCACCACGTCTGGTCATATGATTTTGTTTCCGACCGAACCCACGATGGAAAGGCCTTTAAGATTCTCAATGTTATCGACGAGTATTCGAGGGAGTGCCTTGCATCGTTCGTTCAGAGAAGAATCAATTCTCAAGATGTGCTGCTCGTTATGGCAGATCTGTTTATAAAATACGGATGCCCGAAGTTTGTGCGCTCAGACAATGGACCTGAGTTCATCGCGCGGAAGCTCATCCATTGGTTCGAGCAGCTAGAGGTAAAACCTCTATTCATTGAACCCGGTTCCCCGTGGGAAAATGGCTACTGCGAATCCTTCAATGGAAAGATGCGCTATGAATTACTGAACGGAGAAATCTTCTACAACATGACTGAAGCGAGGGTCATCATCGAGAACTGGAGAGAGCATTACAACTCCGTAAGACCGCACAGTTCTTTAGGTCAACGGCCTCCGGCACCGGCAACCCTAGAGCCTAACATGAAGCTGATTGCCAACTTGTGTTAAAGGATATAAGTGGTAGCAAAACTCCAGGCTCGTCATCTAAAAAAAAAAGAAAATCGCCGTTGGAGAAAACTAAAGCAAAATCTCTGTAGACTGAGGGTATGCAGCTACTTTCTTCTCGCTCACAATAAGCCCCAATGGCATATGTTTGGTATATCGAATCCATGCTTTCAACGGCGAAAATCGAAAACGATAAACTCCTTTTCGATCCTTCTCTAGATACCCTTTATTGAGAAGCTTCAACGCTTCTTGCGGTGTATTGGAGTCATTCAGGTCAATATCTTTGGATCGAAACTGTTCTCCAAGTAAACTAGCCTCTTCGAGAAAATACCTGCTCAATTTTGGAAGTGTAGAAAATGAGAAAAGAAAAAAAGGATTTGTAATATCAAAATAGGTTTTTATGAATGTCCTTGAATTGAAATCGGACTCTTGTGACAGGGATTGCACGACCATTTTCAGCATGGAAAGAAGCCAAAGGTTTCCACCTGTAATTGTCAGAACCCAAAACGGATTGGCAAACGCCAACTCCTCATTTAGCTTCATCCATTCTTTCTTTCCTGCGATTTCCCTTAATTCGCTCACAATTTCGTCAAAATCTGAAACGAACCCCAGTTCGAGGACTCTAAAGAATCCATAAAAGGCTTTGTCGTGAGTCATTTGATTTCTAAAGGTCAGATCACTAGATGCAATGAGCGACAAATTTGAGGAGCTTTGCAATAAGCCTCTAATGAAATGTGCGTCGTCTTTTGACTCGTCCAAAACCAAATGCAAATCATCGAGAAAAAGTATTTGTCTTTTGGCGAGGCTTTGCATTTCAAGCGTGGACAAAAATTGATCTACTTGTAATTTGATTCTTTGTCCGTTTGTTGAAAAAGGTAAAAAAACTGAATTAAATTTTTGATTTAAATCCTCTGTTCTTTTGACTTCTTTATAAATGAGCCTTAGAGCGGTTGTCTTTCCAGAACCGCGATCACCAACAATGAGTGTATGATTTGTCTTTCCCTTGGATTTTGATGATCTTTTGATGTCTTCAATGACTTTTTTTACAATACCCTCAAGCTGTGGCGTCATAAATCGCATGGTCCCACCAATCTAACGTACCAATAGTACCGTTCTACAGTGTTCCTGATGGCGTAGCCATTGCCGGAACGATAAATCATATTGTCTAATAAAAGAATATCTATAAGATGGCGATACCCCTCAATATCAATTAATAGCTCTTTTTTTGACCAATCAAGTAGCTCCTTATCCTGAATTTCTTCCTCTCCATGATCAATATGTTGCTCCACTAGGTACTTAAGAATGGCCTTAAGTTGGATAATTTCACCTTCGACGTAATACTCATTCAGTCGTTCTTCCAGGTAACGAACGCCCCCAACGACATCAAAAAGCCGATAGTAGGCTGATTTTAATTCCGTTTCTATCTGATTTTTTTCTTTTGGTGGTTCTAGCTGATCAAGAAAATTTTGAATTGCCCAAGGTGAAACATAGTTGAACATCTTTTCCAAAAAAGGCTCAACGATTTCCTTATTGGATTCCAATATCTTGTAGTCTAACGTATCGACGAGATCCCAAAACAGTTTTTTTACATCTGCAATTTCTAAAGGCTCCACCGTGATATTATAGGCGTCGTTCACGCCCTTGCTTTGGTTTATTCTTTCAAGTGTCAGTTTCATGTTTACCGAACCGAATAGAATCAGAGTCACAATATCCTTTAATTGAGTATTGTGTCTCATCTCTCTGAAGTGTTCTAACCACAGTTCCACTTCGTCCCGGCCGTTCTCATTTTTTAGGAGATGCTGAATAGCCTCTGGAACTTCATCAAAGCCAAGCACCACTTTTTCTTTTTCAAAGGTCAAGATAAGAGAAATAAACTCCTCTCGAAGACTTGCCACCAGCGACGTATACTCCTCCCATTTGTCAGAATCTTTCACCTTAATTCCGTATCCGGCAGCTTTGATTTCGTCGATGGAGTTTCTAAAGGTAGCAAAAGCCCTTTTGACTCTCGATAATCTTGCGACATCCTGAAATTTCTTAAACTTACCGTTTCTCTTGAGCGATTCCTGAATCTCCTCAATTGATTTCTTATAGAAATCTACCAAATTGGCGATTTTGGGCAGATAGATGTAAACGTAAACACCAGGGTCGTCTTCAGCGGCGTTTCTCTCCTCGAAATACTGCTTTACGATGGAGGTTTTTCCGATCCGTCGTGGCCCTAAGATTAGAATCAGATTATCCCCGGTGTTATTGACGGTGTTCTCTAATGCTTGAACATAGGAGCGTCGCCCCTCGAAAAATGCTTCTCCGGTCGCTTCACCTCCGGTGGTATGTGGAATTGCCATAAAGTGTCCTTTTCATATCTCTATAGATATTAAAACGATATTTATAAAGATATTATATCAATATTTCTATAAATATCAATCCTGTTTAACTATTTGTATTTATTGTGTTTTATTTATAAGCCGTCACGCCAGGTCTGTCGCCGTGACGGCAATAAGAATAGAACGGCCCTATCAATTTGATAGGTCGGCTGACTTGATACAAAGAGTTTGATGCTCGCCGGTAAAGGCGACCCAGGTCGCTTCGTTTGTTTTACTTGTGATCCTGAATACGGGGCTGGTCAACTGAAGTCCAAGGATGGCCCTTTCTTTGACGAGCACTTTCAGGTCGTCAACAGCGTCTCCGATTGCGTGAGGTGGTCTATCGAAACGCCGTACAATTCGGGTATGATACGTCGTTAGTCCGTCTACTTCGGTTTTCCCACCTTGGATTGCAAAATTACCGTAATAGGTCGGAGAAAAGCCAATTGACTCTAGTTTGTCATCAATAGAAATATTGGCTCCCAGTTTTCCAGTCTTTCCGACATACCAGATATTGTATAAATGGACAGTCAAGTGGTCCAAGTAGTGATTGTATGCTTCGTCGTCCGTAAAACGAGGATAGCGATTCAATTCAACATTTTTTAGTTCTATATCATCTTCAAGTAGGTCAAGTGTTTCGAGTGAAATTGGAGCCTCCAGTTTGCACTTTTCGTTGAATGCACTTCCAATCTGCTCCGATCCTGAGCTAATAGGAACAAAATTGGAACCATTTCCGATCAACCCCCTGTTATTAGCACCATTGCCGCAGCCGGACAGAATTCCGGTACAAGCCAGCATAAAAATCGCTTTTCTCATAAATCCCCCCATTTTGGATTTGATTACTTCTTCTTCGCTGACACCTGAAATATTTTTGGCAAACTGATTAAAGTCGTTGGATCATTTGCAAAGTCAACAATCTTTCCGTGAACTTCACTATGCTCGTCTTTTGACATGATTCCGTTAGAAACAAGACCTTCACCAATCAAATCAAAACTGACATCTACCATGTGTTTTCCTTCACCATCGAGGAAAGCAGGACATCGACAGTCGATGAGCTGAACGTCGTATCCTGACGATCTAAGCATAGAAGGTAGTTTTCTTCCGATGAGTGGATCAGCCCCTCTCGCCTTTCCAAGCTCCTTGTACGCTTCCACATAGCGATTGAATGCTTTATTTTCTGGATAAGCAACATGACCATCGAAATCAACGTCCTCAATAGCTAGGATTCCCTCATCAGAAAGAAGCATTTTTAACTTGTCCATTAGAGCTCTAGGACTACGAAGATGGGAAAATATAAGTCTGCAATAAATAAAATCAAACTTCCCATACCTAGAAAGGTCATCCTGCTCAACGTTTGAAACCTCAAAGATCACCTTTCCAGTTTCATCTTTAAAGAGTTCTTTCGCGTCTTTGATTTTCGGTTCATCGAAGTCAACGCCCAAAATCTCTCCATTTCTCTCCATAATTTGGTCAAAATAGCGCCGTGTGACTTCCGCGTTTCCACAGGCCAATTCAAGGACGCGGTTTCCGGGGCGTAGACCAGCGCTTCGTAAAAAATAGTCACTTATGTCCCAAGTAACTCTCGCCATCAACTTAAGGCGGTCGGAACCTCGCTGTCCACCTGCGATGATATAACTTTTGTCTTCCATTCTGCCTCCCTCTTTATTGAAAATGAAAAGTCCTCAAGAAAGGACTTTGGATAAATTGGAATCCTATACTCCCTAGCAAACGTCTCTAGGCGTTCTTCTTTATGATCTGAAGTGATAATCGATATCGGAACCTTTCGCCCCAATCGCCTTATACAAGTTTCAGCCATTGATACTGCGTCAAAACTGCTATCGGCCACCATGTTATCGAGTAGGATATGTCCACATGTTTGCTGAAGTGAATACCAGTTCACCTTTTCCAAAAAGTTCTCAAAGGACTTGTGGTAAGAGCCGGAAATACCTCGCGCAGCAGCCATTGTAAAAATTTTTGTAAGCACAGGAACTTTGTCATCAACGACAAGAATCTGCTTTCCATGCTCCACCTCAATAGTGTGTTTTTTTGCATTGGGCAATCCATCAAGGATTGCTGGGAGCGTTACAGAGAAAATAGCTCCATGTTCATCGGATTTGTCGAGAACCAAGCTACCACCATGTTGGGACACCATCATTCTGGAAACATGTAGACCAATGCCGCTACCTGATTCCTTACCAATAGTGACTCCATCTCTAAAAATGTCTTCTTCTCTCCCCTTCGGAATTCCTTTCCCCGAATCAATAATCTTAATTCTGTTGAATGTACCTTTTCTCTCGATCCTGACCTCAATGGTGCCGCAGGAATCGATAGCCTCGATTGCGTTTTTCAGAAGGTTGTCGAATACTCTTCTGATATTCTGAATCGAACCAACCATAAAAAGGGAATCGAATGCGCTGTCCCGTCGAAAAGTAATTTTCTTCCCTTTGCTGTTCGCTTCGGACTTACAGCGTTCAATTAATTCATCAATGAGCGCGGTGAGATCAAACCTTTCTGTTAATCCAATATGATTGTCACTGGGACTCCTAATCGCATCGACTAGAAGCATGACTTCCGCGCAGCTTTTCTCAAGAACTTGAACAATTGATAAATTTTTAGTGTCCGTCTTACGCTTCAAGAACGTTATTGCCGTTTCCAAATTCGCCATTACAGGCTTCAAATCGTGGGCTACCTGGTTTGCCAGATTGGAATGAGCAACGGCAGACGCCTGTTTTCGCAACATCTCCTGGTTCTCTATCAAAGCTAGCTTGGTTTTTTCCTGATCCTGTTGAATCTCATCGAATTCTACAATTTTTGTACTCTTTAAAGAGCCCTGTCTGTAATCACCACTCGCCAGCCCTTTTGCAAAAAGGCGAATTTCTAGCAAGTGTTTTGTCAGCTTTCCCGAGAGAATGAGTGAAATTGCTACACCAACAAGGATGACGAGGAAGAATAAAGCTTCAGCCTTTTGCACCAAGTGATTTGTTTTATTTTCAAGGTTATCAAGAAGTTGCTCTCGCTTCCGATCTCCCTTGGCTCTCATGTCGTCTTTACTTTCTGTAAATTCGTCAAGAAAAATAGAAGCTACCAACATCAGATCTGTATCGGGTATGCGCTTAATGACAGCATACTTGTCTCGAAGCTGACCGTCGGTGACCGACCACTTATAGCGCCCCCTAGACTCCTGACAGTTCAAAGCAGGTTTGAACACTTTCCAAAATTTTGGAAACTTCTTCGCAAATACTAAGTTGGAAGTGCCTCGAAGGGCTTTCTTTGGATGTGCAACAACAATCATCTTAGGGCCACATTCCAAAACACCCGTATATCCGGTTTTCAAGAATTTCTGAATAATCGTATTTTGAAAATGATCGTCTTTCGCCAACTCCGCGCCTGATCGGCCACGCGCGAGTAGTGTTGCTTGAAAGGCGACGTCCCGTGCTTTCTCTTCCAGCATTGCAGCGGCAAGTTCTTCCAAGTGTGAGCCACTGTCTTTAACGAGTTCGTCTACAGTTTGAATTGTATGATTAGAAATGATTTTTGGTTGCGTAACACCAATGTAATTTAAAATATACCATCCAGAAACGAGGGCAATCGCTATAAAGGCACAGATAATGATCCAAAAGAAGTGGGACACTCTAAAACGACGAGTAATGAACCATGTGTGCAATTTCTCTAGCATCTAGCACCTTGCTTCCACTCGTCAACTGGTGGCATTTTTCCAATAATCGACTTGATCCAGTAAGGTTTTGTTTGCTGGTGCTCGTCTCCTGTGGTTAGGGTGATATCTCTAAACCCAAGAGTGTCGTAAATGGGTCGTGCGAGTTCATCACCAATAATCACCCTGGTTCCATCTTTTAGGTTTCGATCAATATAGAGTGGAGTTGTTCGAGCAACGCCCGACAATATCTCAAAAAATTCATCAATGGTCTCGGCGAATAAAATTCGTTTGCCATGTTCTTCAGCATAGCTTTTCCAATTTACATGGTTAATTTCACGATCATCGAGAAGAACACCGTCGATGTCTGATCTTAAGTTCGGGGAGTCCGAAGCAGCCACTACAGCATCGACTTTTGATATCCAAAAAAAATCGTCAGAGTCCTCTTTTGATTGTTCATCAGACTTTGCATGATCCTTGATTTTAGACGAACTAACGGATCTTCCTCGGTACATTCCATATAGGTAGGTAGCAACACCAACCCAGACAAAACCGAAAGCAACGAACTGAACGTGGCTGAACGGTTCATTGTAATAGCTTACTGCTAGAAAAAAATTAAGTGTTGGACCAATATACTGCATGAATCCCAACGTACTAAGAGATATCCGTTTTGCAGATGCAGCATAAGTAAAAAGAGGAATGGCCGTGACAAAACCAGCCCCAATCAACAATATCCAAATAGAACTAGGAAGAGGTTGGGCGGTATCTGGAGAGTTACCCAAAAGATAAAGAGATGGTAAAAATAGAATAAGCCCTTCGGCAGTCATAGAAGTGAGGGTGTCTACGTTGCGTGTTTTCTTGATTAGAGCATAGAAGCCCATCGTCGATGCGAGTGTGATTGCAAGGATCGGAATCTCCCAAGCATGGACCGTTAGAATCACCACGCCAGTTAGGGCGGAAGTAAACGCAATTTTTTGATGTTTGGTCAATTTTTCACCAAGAAAAAGAATTCCTAGAACCACGTTTAGAAGTGGATTGATGTAGTACCCCAGTGATGCCTGAAGAACGTTTTCAGAATTAACCGCGTAGATGTACGCTCCCCAGTTACCTGCGATTAGTGCCGCCGTAAGAAAAACCCAGGGAAGCTCGGAAGACGATTGAAACAGCTCTTTCAATGGCTTCATTTTTCTGGTGAGAATAGCTGCAACCAAAAAGAACAGAGCTGACCACACGATTCGATGATAGAGAATGGTCAACGACGCTATTTGATTCAGAGACTTCCAATAGATAGGAAGCAGACCCCAGGCAGAAAAAGTAAATAGGGCTAAGAGTATTCCGCTTGTCGTCTTACGCATGTACTACCCCTTTTTTGGTCGAACTCTTGAAGGCCGCACATTGCGCGCGTCTGAGTCCAAGCGTTGGAAAAATCGTTGCGTATAGCCCTTCACTCTGACCATTCTCATCCAGTCCTGTAATCCCCTCGATTAAGCTAAAGAGGTGATTATTTTTCTCAATTTCTGTTCGCTTGACTCCCGAAGTGTTGCCGATATTGACGCCCTTACGACGAAGGTCGAGATTTTCTCTTACTTTTTCCAAAAGGGTAGTTTCCACGAGTTGTGCATTGTCAATTTCATCGAGGTCTGTCGTACCTGAGACCAATCCGAGAAATGCTCGTTTCATATTCTCAGAATCCACGTCTTGGCTAGTAATTCGCTGGGCCTCCCAGAAGTAGTTGTCGGTACTGTGATTCTGGTTGTAGAAGGCGGATAAAAACTGGGCAAATCGGGTAAACGCCCTTCTATAGACGGATTCATAGAATGTAATGGCTTGATCTTCACTTACCTGATTTCGATAAATCGCTGATATACTGGCGGCTGCCATCATTCCTGAATACATGGCAAGGTGGACACCACTGGATAAAACAGGATCAAGGAAACATGCAGCGTCTCCACAAAGAAAGTAGCCATTACCTGCCAGTGATTCAGATGTGTATGAATAATCCTTAACGACTAAAAGTTTACTTCGCTCTCTAGAAGGAGAGATCAAGTCTTTTGTTATCGGACATTTCGCAAGTGATTTTTCGTATATCTCGTCCGGTGTCATTCGAGAGGACAATTCTTTGAATTCCTCCTGATGCATAACCACTCCAACGGATTGACTTCCATCGTGAAGAGGGATTCCCCAAATCCATCCGTTGTCGATTGCAGACGTTAATACGGACCCTTCGTAGGGTGCTGGTAGGCGACCGGCTCCTTTCCAATACGACCAAAGAGCTACATTCTTAAATGCTCTGTGATAGCGCCTAAGTTTCAAATGGCGATTTCCAAGGACACCGCTTTGACCAGAGCAGTCTACAATTTGATCGAATTCAACAATGATTCTCTCTCCGTCTTCGCGTTCTACAATCGCCGACTTTCGTCGTCCTTTTTCGGGTTTTAGATCAATACTTATAAAACGCGTGGATTCCCATACTTCAGTGCCTTTCTCTCTGGCGTTATTCAAGAGAAGTTCATCGAATTCAGAACGAATGACATGATAGCTATACCCATCATCACCAATTAGCTCACCAAACGTAATCGCCCAGGGCTCTGGATCAGTCCCCCATCGAAGGTAGGCACCTCTTTTCTTAACGAATCCATGCTTTTCTATTTTTTCACGCACGCCCAAAAAATCGAAAATCTTGAGTGCTGATGGAAGTAATGACTCCCCAACCTTGAATCTCGGAAATTTCTCTTTTTCTACTATTAACGTGTTGATTCCATTTTTTGATAGCAATGCTCCCACAGTAGATCCCGATGGGCCGCCGCCAATAACCAGCACGTCTTTGAAGATCGTTTTCATGCTTCCCCTCCCGTTAAGCTTTCTTTTCGATTTGCAATAGTGAGCGACCATAGACAGTCGAACGACTTGACTTGTGTTGAAACAAGCTTTTCCGTAGTTCTAAAATCCATTTGACTGGCGGCAGTCAGTTGATCTTGAGCATCAACGATGATCGATAGCCGCTCCAGCGCAAAATCCTTTGGAACAAACGCGCAATATGATTCGCCAAGTTCGTTTATCTTTGTAATGGCATCTTGAATGCATTTTCTCTGGTAAGGAACGAGCTTTATCAACTGGTCGATTGACGCCTCTTCAAGACGCTTTGCGAGTAGCTGGAATCCAGTTACCATCGGAGATAAGTCGTGAAAAAGACTACTATCAGGAGTGTATGTCACTGTAAGGTCACTCCTTCCTCGCCTGGTGATCCTCTAAACTTTCCCAGAATTTGTTCAGTTTTCTCTCGCATTCTTGCAATTCGCGTATGGTGAACACCTAACGCTCTTGCGACATCCCCGGCTTTTTTATTCGCCGCAGCCGTTGATTTGAACAAAAGAGCGTCTAGGACGCTACGAGCCTCCGTTAAACCTGGAAAATCAGGGTCGTCGTGAAAAGACACTCCCCGATGGATAAACTCTTTCCATGAAATAGGCCCTTGCTTTGACTGAAGTTTTACTTGATCCAGTGATCCACTCCGACATATCTCTGGAACTTCTTCCCATCGTTTTAAGTCGGGGCGTCCTGTCTTTGAATCCCGAGGACAGAGCACCAAAAGGTATTGCATAATCGCTTCAAGGCCCCGGAAATTTCCTGACGGCGGATTGTTTTTTAAGAACTCAATGAAAGAGTTTGGAATGTCGTCAAAATTAAAATTTGTCCCAGCTTCCTTGTTTCTGAGCGGAAGTGTTCGCCTGATGATTTCAGGAATGTCATCTCGACGTTCTTTAAACGATGGCATGTGAACATCAAAAAGCTTAATTCGATAGTAAAGGTCTTCTCGAAATTTCTTCTGAGCGACAAGTTCTTCAAGGTTTTTATTCGTTGCCGTTATGAGATCAAAATCGGAATGAAGTACAGTCTTTGGACCGCCCCGGCGTCGAAACGTTCCGCTTTGAAGAACTTCCAGTAGTTTACCCTGTGTGACTTCAGGCAGGTCCGCTACTTCATCGAGAAACAGCGTCCCATTGTGAGCAAGCTCAATCATGCCCTGTTTGCCATCCACTCCAGTAAATGATCCCTTCGCAACACCAAAAAGTTCACTCTCTGGGTCATTTTCGGTGATGTTGTTACAAGTTACTTTAATGAATGGAGAGTCCTTCCGACCGAGATAAGAATTCCTCTTTTTGTGAATCGTTTCAGCAAGCGTTGTTTTTCCAGTTCCAGACTCACCCGTAATCAGAATTGGGAGCTTTACTCGGCAAAGAGCGTCTATCTTCGTTGTTATCTGTTCAGCCGCCGCAGACATTCCTACGAATTGAGATACAATGGTTGGTTTGGGAACGTTGGTTTCCCTAATGAGGTTCGTAAGACTGGATTGGTAAGCATCAATTGCGTTATCAATCTGATTAGCGATCTGTATGAAACCATCATCCTTCTTCGCAAAAGACATAGCGCCTAAATCAAGAGCACGTTTTTTTGCTTCCTCAGTTCCTTCTCCTGTGGCTACCACGATCTTTAACGATGGCCTGATGCTGAGAAACTTAGGGATAGACTCGATCCCGCTGATCATCTTTCCGTCCGGCGTTGCTCCAAGATTCATGTCGAGAATCATTACTCCGACAGGTTGTTCCTTCAGTATCTTGATTGCATCTTTTGGTTTGGTCGCGGAAAGAACCTTCAGTTCTCGCCTACTGGAGTTTTCGAGAATTGCCTCGAATAGTTCAACGTCCTTATCGTCAAGAATTAGAACGGTCGGCGCGAAGATGCGGTTCTTTTTGTCGTCCGTCTCATAAATGAATGGGTCGGTGGTCTTACTGCGAATCAAGTTAAATCCCTTATGAAATCGTAGAAAAGCGTTCCAGATAAGCAAACGCTCCGTACTCTCTTTGCTAAAAACGTTGCCTGTCTTATGTGCAAGTACACAACTTGGCAATAGTAATTTGTGATTTTTATTAAAATTTTTTCGCTTCATTTTGTGATTTTTCTCTAAATACAATGTGATTAATCACAAAAAAATTGAGGTAATGCGTCGGGCTAAAACCATCCTACCAGAAGTGCTATCTTCGTTAAAATAAGTAAAAACAACACGTTGGGATACTCAAGAGCCGATGACTGTAAAGTGGCACGGATACTGCTCTAGGGGTCAGCACAAACTGTTTTGTTATTCGATAGGAGGGAAAGCAAGTGGACAAGAAACTCAACAAAGGGATGGTTAAAAAGCCCGCTGAAGTCTTCAGTCAGTGCCCCTCTTGTGACAGTGCAGATGTGACCAAATTTGAAGGGCAAGCATTCTGCGGACAGTGCGACTGGAACAGTATTGCTGTTTACGAGGATTGTATTGCTTCCGTCCGTGACAGGAGTGAACACGGCGGCGGCATCCGAATTGACGTAACGGAGTTTTGTCGCACCCATGAGAATAGCGAAGAGTTAGAGAGAGTGGTCGTCGCATAGATACAACTAGGCGATGTGACTATCGGCGTTTTGGGGGTTCTAGGGGACTGTCTGAAGTGGGGACGCCGACCGGGGGTGAGGTAGTATCGACCGCCTCACCCCCCTTTTTAAAAGCATGAAACGGAGAATACGAATGAGTTTTACAGAAGTTTTTCATGTGGGAAGTGGAGCGTCCAATCAGTCTGAGCATTCAGCGACCGACTCTGACAACAGTGTCGAGAAGTTGGAATCAAAGTGCTTTATCAAGCATGAACGCTCCGATGAAGATGTAGACTTCGACCAGAAAAAAGGCAATCCGCCTTTAGGCGCACGATACTATTACGCGCTTACACGTATGTAACTAAAACAATTCAAAGGGGGGTGGGATGAAAGCAGATTCAAATGCCGAGCTAAGTCGGATTGCCCAAGACTGCGTGGTGGTTTTCACCGACGGTCGTGGCATTACTACTAGGACGGGAGTCAACTGGAACGAAACGAAAAATCTAAGTACGCAAGAGCTGCGTCCATTTATTGAACGAGATATTTTTCTCGAAATGAAGCATGGGAAGATTCCGAAATTCCTTGCGGTTCTCGAAATAGACAAAAAGGAACTTATAGCGAGAATTATCGAAACAGAAGTACAAGTAACAAATCCATTCTTTTTCAAGTCACGAAGACGAGAAATTGAAACCGCATCGCTCGACGAGTCTACAATTTTAAAGCACTATCCTCAAATTTTCTCTCCTGACGGCCTGTGGCTGATGGCTCGGTTGGCGAGAATTTTATGGAAATACAATTTGATGAGTGAAATGCAAATCGATGGATTTCCGATGATGCTTAAGAGTCGATTTGTTCGTGAACGATCTATCGAGACCATCTTCAAAAGAG
Source organism: Pseudobdellovibrionaceae bacterium (assembly GCA_002722705.1). GTDB lineage: Bacteria > Bdellovibrionota > UBA1018 > UBA1018 > UBA6935 > UBA6935. The sequence goes on from PBMP01000006.1 coordinate 13,422, forward strand.
AAAAGAAATCCTTTAGAAGGGACTCCACAAAGAAAAGGAGTCAAAGATGTTGAATGGAAAAGATTTGAGTAAAGAACAGTGGGAATCTCATGTGAGAGCAGCTATGAAGTATGAAGGGAGCAATCAGGAGTATTGCAGATTGCATCAATTAAAATCCAGTACTTTAAGTGGTCATAAAAGAAGAATGGGACTGGCTTCAAAGAGTCCAAAAAAATCAGAATTTATTCAAATTGTATCCAAAAAAAGCAAAACGATAGATCCTGTTTGGTTATCTGAATTTTTAAAAGCGTTGCATTCATGAGATCCTATGAGTCATTTGAAAGTTTCTATCTTCATAAAGAGCCGATTGATTTTAGAAAAGGGATTTTAAGTCTTTGTATTTTAGTAAAAGAAGAAATGAATTTAGATTTGAAATCAAATTCACTTTTTTTATTTATAAATAAAAAAAGAAGTCATTTAAAAATTTTATATTTTGACTTGAGTGGTTTTGCACTGTGGTTAAAAAAACTTGAAGAATCAAAGTTTCCTTGGCCACAGGATGGGGAAGAGGTTTTAAAAGTCAGTGAAGAAGATTTAAGTTTTTTATTCAAAGGAATAAATCCATGGAGTTCATTTAAAGAGGTTCACTTTGGAGAATTCATTTGATATTTATTTTTTAAGATGGTTTACGCTTCAATTGAAAAAGAATTTAACTCTTTAAAAAAAGAAAATAAATTTCTCAAGCAAGAGTATATAAAAATTCAAGAAGAGTTAAGGTTATTAAAAAAAGATTTATATGGAACAAAAAGCGAGAGTTATGAAGACCCTCGTCAATTGATTTTTAATGAGATTGAAGTTGAATCAAAAAAAATAGAAAAAAAAGAATTAAAAATTAAAGTAAGTTTTGAGAGAAAAAAGGGGAAACAAAAAAGAAAGCCTTTTCCCGCAGACCTTTTAAGAGAAGAAAAGGTGATTGATTTAGAAGAATCAGAGAAAATTTGTCCTTATGACGGAGAAAAGCTTAAACTCATTGGAAGTGTAGATACAGAAAAATTAAAGACGGCTCCAGCTAAAACATGGATAGAAGTGGAAAAAAGATTAAAATATATTTGTCCATGCTGTGAAAAAATAAAAGAAACAAAGTCAGATTCTCTTCTTCCAGGAACGATTGTAACACCAGAGCTTCTTGCTTTTATTGTTTATTCAAAATTCTTTCAATCTCTTCCACTTTATAGAATAGAAGAGCAGTACAAACTTCAAGGAATAGAGCTTAAAAGAGGAAATATGGCAAGGTGGTTGATTCAGATTTCTGAAAAGCTTCAGCCGATTTGGAACCTTCTTGAAGAAAAGGTACTAAGTGATGATTATTTATCCATTGATGCAAGTTACGTTCAGGTTTTAAGAGAAAAAAATAGAAGAGCTCAATCAAAGTCATTTATGTGGGGACGAGGAAGTCCAGAGCAAGGAATCATTCTTTTTGATTATGATGTTTCAGGAGGCGGAAGAGTAGCAGAAAAACTACTTAAAGATTACAGAGGAACGGTTCAAGGGGATGCTCACCGCGGTTATGGAAAGCTTAATAAACAGAATGTTGTTTTAATTGGATGTTTGATGCATGCAAGAAGACGTTTTTTTAAAGCTTGGGTAAAAGGACAAAAAAGAGCAGGTTTAGCTTCAGAAGGCTTGAATCAAATTCAAGAAATTTACAAAAAAGAAGAAGAGTATAAAAAAAATAATCTGAGTCCTGAACTTAGAAAAATGAAAAGAGATCAAGAAGTAAAACCTTTATTAGAGAATTTAAGAGATTGGTGTGAGAAAAATAAATCAAAAGTTTTAAAAAGCACTCCTGTGGGAAACGCGATTCATTATTTTTTAAATGAATATTCTGAAATCAGTGGATTTTTAAACAATGGACGTTATGAGATTGATAATGGCTGGATAGAAAGACAAATAAAAAGATTTGCAATTGGAAGAAAAAATTGGATGTTTAGTGTCAGTGAAAAAGGAGCTCATGCATCAGCTCTGCTTTACAGTCTTGTGATTACAATAAAACTCAATGGGAAAAATCCATACGAAGTCCTCACAGAAGTTTTAAATAAAATTCCAAAAGCAAAGACTTTAGAGGACTTTGAATCTATTACACAGCTTCTTCTTTCTCCGCTTCAAAAAATTCAATTCTTAAAAAAGGAGGAAAACTGATTTAATTCAATATCAAAATGGTCTCGATAGATCGTTCACGTAAGAGATCCTCCCGCGGCGGAGTGCTTTGAGTACGGCGGGTGGGGATGATCCCACCAGTCCGTTTTCCTTCCGCTACCGAGCGTACCCTCTGATTGAAAGTCCCTTGTTTGCCATGTGCGGTGTTAACCCAATTTGCAAGGGGAGAGACACTAGCCAGACGTTGCGAGCTTCGCCACCCGCATATAGTTTACCCTAGGAAGGACCCAAGAGCCTAGGAGGGATCATCGAAATACTCGAGAGCCCGATCGAAAAGTCGATCGAGCGTTCCTTTAGCCCTTTCGCTCTCTTGAAAAGTGACACCCACTCGTCTAAGAAAATTCACCATATTCATGTTTCTCGCACCATCCGCTGTTGCCTTTTCAATGAGCAGCGAGCGGAGATTGAATCGAGTTTTTGATAGATCGCACCGATAGACTAGTAGATCGAGTTCACCCGCAGATAGGACAAGAATTGGGCACGTCTTTCTTTTATAGTCAGGGAAGACATCGTGTTCTTTGATGTAGCGGTCGAGAAGAGTGTAAAGTGCTGGGGCAAAGAGGAATTCTTCTGAAAGTACTGCGATAGGTAGAAAGCGACTCGGGGTGTATCCACGAAGTTTCTTAAAATCTTGATCCATCGCTCGGGAAAGTTGCCATAGCCCTCCGGGGGTGTCCTCGCCACTATCTTCGGGCCGTTTCGTGAACGTTCTTTCAAACCATTCCTTTAACCTGTCGGTGTTCGGATTTGTGATATCGATTGCCGGAAGTGGTAATGGACGGAACTTGTGCTCGAAGAGTATGCATACGTCCTTTCCGTCTAGAAGGGCATCGGCCAGCTCTCTCTCCTTGTCGATTTGGGGTCGTCTCACGAAAGAGTCAGATTGAAACCCATCATCTAAATAGTCATTCATTAGAGCTTCGAATGAGAGACCAAGAGGCCCTCTTAGTTGTTGAAGTTTTTTAGGTGCGGTTTGGATAAACGCCGATTGGACTGCGACTTCAAACCATCGAAACAAGAGTACCGGACTCAATAGAAGAAAGTTGTCATCATTTAATTTCACGAACGGATGGTGTACGAGTGTTTTGAGCGTTTCCGCGGACTTGAAGTAGGAATCAGGAGAATCGGATTTCAGCTTGCCGAATACAGCTTTAGTTTCACTGACCGAGAGAGAGATCTTTTCAAGCACTGGAACAGCATCTTTTCGCGCTGAGTTTCCCTTGAATGTTGAGGGTCCGATTATCGTATTCTTACTATGATCCTTTTTGGTAATCCAAAGAACGTTCAAGGGTATGAGGAGTTTCATCATCGTTGAAAAATCCACCGAGAACTTATTCCTCAATATTTCATCAATTCGTCCTTGAAGGTCTTTTGCGTGGGGCCATGCACCGTTAAAGAGGCAATCTAAAAAATTCACCCTGTCAGTGAACGATTGCATGACCCCGAGGAGCGGCACTTGGGCAAGGTTTTGTCGAAGGAGTCGAAAGCGATAATCTTCGCTGTACTTATCTACGTCGTCCATAGTGTCGAAAACAAGGTCGTTGAGCATTGCCACAGCAAGGAAGTAGGGACGTTGATTCTCAGACGTGGTTGTCTTAGCCTCGTAATCTTCTTCCATTGATAGAGCGATGGCGAGAAGGGCGTTTATTGAAAGAGGATGAAGAAGGTAGTTGTCATCTGAGTTTTCTAGCGAGAACCCGTTTGCGTATTGAATGCCACCGCTAGATCGAATACCGTCCAAGACTTTGAAAGCATCCTTTTGAAGGCGGTCGTGTTTTGCGGATTTTAGGCTGCTCAACGCAAGGTAAGTTGCGATTCGAGTCGTGAAAAAAATCAGGTCTGGCTTGGAATACTGGCGAAGAAGATCCTCGACCATTTCCAGTTTCCCCCTTTCCCCGAACATTGAAAGCGAGCTCGAGGCCGCGGTTAATCCTGCATCCTTGAGTATTCCGGATTTGTCTTCATCGGGAATTGATGCAGGTACAATCAGACTTCCTCGATATGTCAGTCCCCGAGGTAAAGGGGGGCGGATGATTTTCTTTTTCAAGAACTGGTTTTCAAGTTTTTCGATGATCGCCTTTACGTCCATGTAGTAATCACTCGCCGCTAACTACAACCGCTAACGACATGTTTATGCAAATACCATTATGAGCGGTGATTTGGCGTGATTTGAGGCGTGAGCGACCTGCGGTACTTTCTTCTCTCTAAGTTTTAGTTTTCATTCGACTAATCGTCGATTTCCTCCCACTACACCCCAATGGTGCAGTGTTTGGTGGAGACGCCGGGAGTTGAACCCGGGTCCGAAAGTACTCTATCTCTAGCTTCTACATGTTTAGTTTGTGTTTTTGTAAGATGATGAGGCGTCCACAAACAAACTACAAATCATCTCCATAGACTTAAGTTTCGCCTGTAACGCACCTATGAGACGTTAAAGACTAGCTCAAAAAATGACGATCTATCTTAACTCTTGAGCGAAGTTAAGGAGATCGGGAAGCTTAAATTAAGCTGCCATAGCGTAATCGTTGCCAATTACAAGTTGTGCCGTTTTTTAAGAGGCCTCGGCACCTCTACATGCAACCAGGACTTTGCAACTCCCGTCGAAGCCGTGTCGTCCCCAAATTTTCAAAGAACACATTCATTTTAGCATAAATCAAAGAGGTTATCATTTGATTTATGAAGGGAAAGAGAGGGAAAATTAATTTCCCTCTCTCTTTTCTTAATCTTCAATTCTTTTAATAAGGTGGTAACCAAACTGAGTTTGAACAGGACCAGAGATTTGGCCAATTTCTAAACCAAAAGCAGCGGTTTCAAATTCAGGAACCATTTGTCCTTTTCCGAAAGAACCAAGGTTTCCACCTTGTTTTCCAGAAGGACAAGAAGAGAAATCAGATGCAAGTTGTTCAAATGAAGCACCTTCTTCAATTTTTTTTAATAGATCTTCTGCTTCGTGTTGAGTTTTAACGAGAATGTGTTGTGCGTTTACGCGGTCCATAACAGGTCTCCTGTGGTTGAGCGAATAACTTCGCTATGTAAGATTATTGGTTTCAGAGACACTGACACAAAAGGCATAAAATTCCAAAGAAAACCGACAGTTTCGAGTTTTTTGTGGATTGTATCTGAAGAAGGACTCGAATAAGGTGTGGAGATGGATTTGGAAAAAAAGCCAAGGAAATGGAGTGCTTATGAAAGTGCATTGGGGTTATTAGCACGAAGAGAGCATTCTCTTTTAGAGTTAAAAACGAAGTTAAAACAAAAAGGATATGAGAAATCTGAGATTCAAGAGGCAGTAGAAAAGGCTGTTTTACGAGGAGAAGTCTCTGAAGAGAGATTTAAGCGATCTCGAGTAAGAGAGTTGATTCGAAGGAATTTTGGGTTTCGGTATATTGTTCAAGATTTATCTTCAAAAGGAGTGTCTTTGGATGCAGAGGCATTTGAAGAGATTGCAGAAGCGATGGAAGATCAAAGGGAGTCTCCTTTTGAGGTGTACTGGAGAAAAATTTTTCAGCACGAGTTTGTTCCTGATCCCAAATTAGAAAATCGATTTTTAAGAACCGCAGTGCGAAAAGGATTTGAATTTTCTGAAGCAAAAAAATTTTTAGAAATGAAACGGCAGAATCAATGAAGTGGATTTTAATTTTAAGTTTATTTTTAAGTGGAGTGAGTCAGGGGAGAGATCTTTCTCCTCATGTGGAGATTGAGTGGCTTCCTGAGACGGAAACGATTCAACCTGGAACTCGTTTTTGGACAGCTGTTCGAATGCAAATGGAAGAGGGCTGGCATGTTTACTGGAGAAATCCAGGAGACTCAGGGAAAGAACCTCGATTTGATTGGGTGTTGCCAGAAGGAATAGAGCAGACTCAGTTTTTATGGCCAACTCCTCGAAGGATTCCTTTTGCGCATTTAATTAATTATGGATATGAAAACGAAATTTTTTTTCCAGTAGAGTTTACAGTAGATAAAGTAGTGAAAGGGAATTTGACTTTAAATGCCCATGCACGGTGGGTGGTGTGTAAAAAAGTATGTATTCCCGGAAAAGCGGATCTTTATTTAAATGTACGTGTTTCTCAAAAGACTCCTAAAAAAGTTCCTTGGATGATTCCTTATTTTGAAGCAACAAGACAACAGATTCCTGTGAATAATCAGTCGATTCAAACGGAGTATTTACGAGAAGGAAATTCAATTATTTTAAGTGTCAAACCTACAGAAAAAAAACAGTGGGTAGAGGCAGAGTTTTTTCCCTTTAAAGGGGAGGATGTTCTTCCTGTGGGACAAATGATGGAGCTTACTGATGACGGAGCTGATCTTTATCTTTCAAGAGATGAGAGTGTGGAGATCACTGAAGCACCTGAGTTGCTCAAAGGGGTACTTGCACTGACTCATCGAGAACCTGATGGAGCGCTTGTTCGCAGGGCATTTACGATAGAATCTCCCGGAAAAACTCAAGTGTTTTCATTAAAGAAATTTTTAGAAATGCTTTTATTTGCATTTTTAGGAGGATTGATTTTGAATTTAATGCCGTGTGTATTTCCGGTGTTATCCATTAAGTTAATGGCTTTTTTAAAAGGAGGTTCAGATGCTTCAAAAGTAAAGAAAGAATCTCTTTTTTATATTGCAGGTGTGTTTGCAACCTTTACTCTTTTGGCAAGTGGATTGATTTTATTGAGATCAGGAGGAGCTGCGTTAGGGTGGGGGTTTCAGTTACAGTCTCCAGTGTTCATTGGAATTTTAGGAGGAGTTTTTACTCTTCTTTCATTGAGTTTATTCGGAGTTTTTGAACTCGGCGCACGTTTGATGGCGACAGGACACGGCTTGGCTTCACTTTCTGGATGGAAAGGATCTTTTTTCTCAGGGGTGTTAGCTGTTGTGGTGGCGACTCCGTGTACCGCTCCACTGATGGGAGTGGCTATTGGTTATGCATTGACTCAGGACGCGATATTTTCTCTTTCTATTTTTGAAGCATTGGCTTTTGGTTTTGCATTTCCTTATTTTTTAATTTGGATTTTTCCTTCATTCATTAAAAAGTTTCCAAAGCCAGGAGCGTGGATGGAACGGATGAAGGTGGGACTAGGAATTCCTTTATTCTTAACGGTTGTTTGGTTGGGATGGGTTCTTTCTTTTCAGACTGAAATGATGGGAGTGGGAATTTATAGTGGTGCAGTTGTTCTTTTGATTTTATGGACTTTTTTTCAGTCCAGAAAAAAAAGTTTTTTTCTCGGAGTCGTTTTTATTTTTGCAGTTTTAAGTGCAGGACTTTCTTTTGTTCCAGGAAAATCACATCAACCAGAGACGCTTCACTCTCATGGATTTGAGTGGAATTCTTATTCTGCACATAAATTGAAAAAGTGGAGAAAAGAAAAAAGACCTCTTTTCTTAGATGTAACGGCAGCTTGGTGTGTCACTTGTCAGGTGAATGAAAAGTTGATTTTTGGTTCAGACGAAGTCATTGAGTTTTTAAGGGAAAATAACGTAAGACTAGTTCAAGCGGACTGGACCAATCAGGATCCTCAAATTACAAAGCTTCTTTCTCAATTTGGGCGACAAGGGGTTCCCTTGTATGTTTATTATCCAGTAGAGGGAGATCCGATTCTGTTACCAGAAGTCTTAACGCCTCAGATTTTTTTAGATTTATTAAAACCAAAAAAGTAAGCTTTTTAAAAACGTGAAATGATGAGGTATTTATTCATGACAGGTTTGCTCTGAGTGATTGAAATCCTTTAAAAAAAAAGATATCGAAGACCTATCATTTCATTGGAGGTCTGATGGATTTACATCCACAAAAAGAAAGAAAAAACCGAACAAAGAACTCTTTTACTTTAGATGAGTTGCTCTCTGCACTGAGGGAAGCAACAGTTGAGATCGAAGGAAGAACCTGGAAGGTTTTTTATAATTCGGACTTTTCTGAAACTCTTGCAAGTTCAGGAGCATTTCAGAAAAAGCATTTAGAATCAGTTTTGCCGTTGTTGAAAATTTCAGAGAAAAGTTTTGCTGTACAACGCTCGATTCAAGGAGTTTTGTTTCTTCTTGGGATTTTTCCAAAAGAAGGAGTGATTCGATTTTATAGCTCACATTTAAACAATGAACTTTTGATTTACCAAGAGATGGGATGGAGGGAAGGTCGAGAATCACAATCTCTGAGTGCTCAGTGGAGAGCACATGTAGATGCACTTCTGAGTTTAGATTCGTCATCTTTTCCAAGCGTCATTGAACAAGTGACTCAATTAAATGGTCTTTCTAAGGAAGAACTTTCTTCTTTAGATGAATCATTAAAATCCCAAACCAAAAAAGAAGTGGATTTACTTTTAAAACAAATGACGAAGTATTCTCCTTCAACCTTTGAAAAAATTTCTGATCAGTCGTTAAATTTAACTGCGCAGTACGCATTGATTCGAATTCATCTTCTAAAGTTTTTAGTGATTTTGCCTTCTTTAGATCATGATCGTCAGGGAAGAGAAGTTAAAAAAATCTTATTAGAGTCGATTCGAAGATTACTTGAAGATACTGAGCTTGCTCGTGTTTATGAAAAAACAGGTCAAGATGCACCGATTCCTTCGTCTTTGGAGTGGGTGTTGAGAGTGGGAAGATGGGGATTGGTTTTGGTTCCAGCTCCTATTCTTGCTCGATTGATTCGAAGTGGTGTTCGAACATTAGCAAAGCGGTTTATTGCTGGGGAATCAATTGAAACAGCAAAACTTTCTTTAAAAGCTCTTTTACAAAGTGGAAGAGACGTGACTTTAGATCAATTAGGAGAACTGGTTGTTTCTGGAAAAGAAGCGGATCACTACAAAGATGAAGTTTTAAAATTAATTCGAGGATTTTCTATTCATGTTCCTCAGGGGAGTCGAAATCCAGCAGGCATTCGTAAGGCCCATGTTTCCATTAAATTATCCGCTTTATGCCATGATTTTAAACCAGAAGCATTTGAAGACACAGCCTCATTGGTTGGACCTCGTTTACTTGAAATTTTACGGGAAGCAAAAAAACATCAGGTGTTTATCAATGTCGATGCAGAACATTATGATTATCGAAATGTTGCTCTTCGAATTTTTGCAAAAACGTTACTCGAGAATAAAGAGTTACATGACTACGCGGATACCGGAATTGTTTTGCAGGCTTATCTTCGAGATGGATATAAACATTTTGAAGAAATTTTGGCACTTGCTAAAAAAAGAAATATTCGAATGCCGATTCGAATTGTGAAAGGTGCTTATTGGGATGCGGAGACCATCGATGCAGATGCTCATGGATATGATGCTCCTCAATTTTTAAATAAAGAAGAAACCGATATTCATTTTAGACAGCTTGTCCGAAAAACCTTAGAGCACCCTAAAGAATTACAACTTTGTTTAGCTTCTCATAACTATAGTGATCATGCTTATGCGGAGGTTTTGAGAAAGCAGATGGGAGGAGATATTCCAGTGATTGAGCATCAATGTCTTCATATGACGTATGAGGCTCTTTCAACGGCAATGGCTTCTCATGGATATGTGGTACGAAACTATGTTCCTGTAGGAAGTTTGATTGTAGGAATGGCTTATTTGGTGAGACGAATTATGGAGAACTCTTCGCAAGTCGGAGTGTTAACGATCATGAGATCACATCATCAACCTCGGGAATTAAAGTCTCCTGCAGAGGTTCATCAAAATCATCGATTACAGAAGTTCTTAAGTTTTGATGGAAGTGTAAATCGATTGACTTCAGAGTTTAGAAATGTTGCTCCTCTTCGACTTTATTTAGACGAAGATTTAGAAGCTCTTAACGAAGGAATTCGTCATGTTGAGAGTTTAGAATTAGGAGAAGAGTTATCGTCAGGAGGGGCCGGAGCGTTGGTAGAAATTACTTCTCCCTCTGATCCTAAAAAAATCGTTGGAAAAATTCATTGGGCGACTCCTCACGATGTAGAAAAGACAGTCTCTCAGATGCGAGATGACTTTTCTCAAGGAAGTTGGTCTCAATCTCCAGCACTTCATCGGGCTTTGGTTTTGATGAGAGCAGCCCAGTTGCTTCATATGAAAAGAAATAAAATGGCTGCTTGGATTTCAATGGAAGCAGGAAAGACATTGAAAGAAGCGGCTGCAGATGTAGATGAAGCTATTGATTTTTTAAATTTCTACTCAAGAGAAGCAATTCAAATTCAAAAAAGACACTCAAGATGGATTCCTCGGGGGGTGATTACCGTGATTGCTCCATGGAATTTTCCGTTAGCAATTCCATGTGGAATGGTGAGTGCTGCACTGGCTGCTGGAAATTCAGTCATTTTAAAGTCAGCTGAGCAAACTCCTTTGGTGACTCAAAAAATGATTGATTTGTTTATAGAAGCTGGAGTTCCGAAAGAAGTGCTTGCCCACCTTCCAGGTCCTGGTGAGACGGTAGGACAGGCACTGCTGAGTCATCCAGGGGTTTCTGGTTATGTTTTTACAGGTTCAAAACCGGTTGGATTAAAAATAGCCCATGAGGCTGGTGTACGATTAGTGAGTCACCCTCAGTGGGGTTTTAAATCACCTACAAAAGTCATTGCTGAAATGGGAGGAAAAAACGCGGTTATCGTTACTGCAAATGCCGATTTAGATGAAGCCGTCTCTGGAATTTTACAATCAGCCTTTATTCATGCAGGACAAAAGTGTTCTGCAGCTTCTCGAGTGATTGTGGATGAGCGGATCCGTAAACAGCTTTTAAAAAGATTAGAAGAAGCGTGTTTGGATATTAAAGTGGGGCATTCTTTAGATTATGCAACAACAATCAATCCAATTATTTCTCAAGAAGATCAAAATCGATTACGAAAAGAAGCGAAAAAAGCATCAGAAGAAGCTCTTCGTGCAGGTGGAAAGGTCTGGGTAGATCGTTCCGAAGAAAAAGTTCAAGGACATCAGGTTGGGCCTGTGTTAATTGAGCTTCCATTTGCGGCTTGTTATTCAAAAGAGAGTTATTTTCAGAAAGAATTGTTTGGACCGATCTTACATGTCACGGGATTTAAGAGTGCAAGTGAGGCAGTTGATCTTTTTAATTCCACTGAATATGCATTAACTGGAGGAGTCTTCTCTCAGTCCCAAGATGAGTTGGATTATTATGTTCAAAGACTTGAAGTCGGAAATTTATATCTGAATCGAACGATCACGGGTGCACGAGTGGCAATTGAGCCTTTTGGAGGGTTTAAACATTCAGGGACTGGTCCGAAGGCAGGAAGTCATCCTTATCTTTCTGCATTTTACATCAATCCTCGATCAGTAATTGGTACGCCAAGACAAACTCCGACGTCTTCAGAAAGTCTAACTTCGATTCAATGGGCCACTCCATCATTTGTTTCAGATGATGAAAGAATTCATGTAGGGGAGAAGCTCATTCGAGCACTCGCTCGAGAAGGACAGAGTTTTTTTGGATCTTCTGCGGGGAGAGAGAGACTGATTCTGAGTCAGTTAAGAAAATGGATTCGTAAAGAGTTAAGACCGTGGTGGGTCTATGGATCTTTGAATCGTGTTATTCCAGGACAAAAGAATCTGAATAATTTTGCAAAACGTCGTGAAAACACATTGCTCTTGTTGCACTCTGATGAGCCTGATCTTTCAAGCTGGATTCATGCGATTGTGAGTTTAGTTCAAGGAAGTGGATTAACAGTTTTAAGTCTTTCTGAGTTAGCTTTGATTAAAGCTAATCGTATGAAGAAAATGTTTGTTGATTTAGGTGGAGACCCTCATGCACTCCAAGTTTTTGGCGTCACGCCTTCTCAAGCGGAGGAGGCATGTAGAAACTTAGATCTTCAGACGTTTATTTTAGATGGTGTTCCTAAAAATTTGGAACAAAGTTTAAAATGGATCTATTCAAATGCAGAAGTAGAACCTTATATGCGTTCGATTTTAACTCCTTTTGATGCGTTTTATCTTTTAGATCCAAAATCTCTTTTTGAGCAGCATGTACATGTAAGAACTTTAGCGATCAACTTAATGCGCCATGGAGCTCCCATGGATATTGATTTAGTCAATGAGGATTATTTATGAGGGTTGCGATCATTGGATGTGGAAATATGGCTGAAGCGGTTGTTTCAGGAATGAATCGTTTTGGGAAATACGAATTTTTCTTTTACACTCCGAGTGGAAAAAGAGCTCAAGAGTTTGCAAAAAAATTCTCTGGAAAAGCAGTGAGTTTTGACGAAATGCCCGAGGTTGACCGTGTAATCTTTGCGTGTAAACCTCAGCAGTTTAATGAAATGAGTCAGCTCTGGGCAGGAAAATTTAATTCAAAGACTCTTGGGATTTCTTTGCTTGCTGGAGTGAGCGTTTCTGATTTACAAAAAAAAATGAAATTACCCAAAATCATTCGTCTCATGCCAAACACTCCGACTCTCGTTGGTCAAGGAATTGGAATTTGGATAAAATCATCTGAAGTCTTAGAGGCTCATGAATTTGTATCTTCTTTTGGTCCTTTTATGGAATTAATTGAAGCATCTAGTGAGGATGAGCTAGATTTTTTGTCTGCATTTAGTGCATCAGGTCCTGCTTTTATTTTTGAATGGGCAAGAATTTTGAGTTCACTTTTAATGAGTGAAGGGATTTCTTCAAAGCAGAGTCAAATATTAATTCAAAAGTTGTTTCTAGGTTCGGCAACGTTGATGGATCAATCAGTAGATTCATTTGAAACACTCAGGAATAAAGTGACTTCACCGAAGGGAATGACTTTTGAAGGATTAGAAGTTTTTAGAAAATCTCATTTAGAAAATCTATTTAAAGATGTGATTCATCAGACGTATCGTCGTTCTCGGACTCTGGGGGATCAACCTGTTCTCCCAAAATTTGAGTCGTTTCTTCAAAAACAACAGCAATCCCCTGAACAGTGATTCGGTAGTGCTGAGTCATTGAAAGTTGTTTGAGATCTAAAAAATAATGAGTAATTCCATTTGCACCTTGTTGAATTGCTTTGATTTTAAGTTTTCTTTTAAGAGACTGTACAAGATCAAGATATTCTGAGGACAGGTCTACTTCGACAACGGTAGAGGTGAGCGTTGCAGAAACTTCTATGGGACCTAAGATTTTTACAGTAGCGTTTCTTGGAAAACTATTTCCAGAAGTCACTGGGAAATTTTTAAGACTTTCTTTATCAGTTCCAATGGAATGAATATTTTCTGTGAGTACATTTAAAGGTTCAGGGGATTGATCTTTAAATGTAGATTCCGTGGCATAGATTTCTTCAGAAGGTGCGAGGCGAAACTGAGCATTTGCTTCTTTGAGTGATTGAACAATTAAAACTCCAGCATATTCACTGATTCTTGGAAGGAGGACTTGGCCTCTTTCGAATTGAGGTTCTAAATCGAGCTCACGAAATCCCATTTGATGTTTTTTGATGAGTGTTAAAAGTTTTTCTTGTTCAAGGGAGGTGAGCTTACCATGAATTTCAAGACTAAAAGGATAGGCTGCTTGTATTTGAGGCTGACCAATGGCTGATTGGTCACTCATTTCCTTAATATTCTCTAGAGCAGATTGTGCCGAAAGTGGCTCTGCAGCTACGGGAAGAGGGGTTTCTTCTGGGAGCGGCTCTTCAGAGGACTGTGTTTGAGTGAGTTGAGCAGGTTCAAATTTATTAAATTCATCAGATTCATTGATATCGAGGTCGTCTGCAGAATCAGAAGGTTCGGTGGATTCCTGTGTTTCAAAAGAATCAAAATCATTTTCCAAGGGAGAGTCAAAAGAGGAGTCGGGAAGGTCTTCTTCTTGAGGTTCTGAGTTGAAATCAGGAAGATCGGGTTCATCAAAAGAGAAATCTTCAGAGTCAGAGGTCTGTTCTTCTGGCTCAAAGGTAATTTCGTTTTCAATGTCGTCTTCTTCAATTGGATCTGCGGTTCCTGCTAAGAACTCAATTCCAGTCAAATCTTCGTTAGAATTAGACTCATCTCCCATAACTTAGAAGTTTATCATGAAAACGAAAGAGATGAGTAGACTTCAGTAACCCTTTGTTTTTTTTATCTATGTAGTTCAAATCAAAAAACTAAGCCCCATGGCATTTTTTGTATTTTTTGCCTGAACCACAAGGGCAAGGTTCATTTCTCCCGACTTTGTCAGATTTGTTTCCAACCGGCTGAAAAGCGGTTCCACCCATAGGGCTTCCATTTGGAATTCCCATAGGAAGGGGTTGAGCGTGCATTTGTCCGTCTGGTCCAGGAGCCATTGGAGTGTTTTGAGGGAGAGCGTTTTTCCCCGGAAGAAGAGAGCCATCAGAATCGAGGTTCATTTCCATTTCTTGTTCATCAAAAAAATCTTCGTCGTATATTTCTCCATCTTGAACTTCTACAGCAAAGGCTTTTCGGATAACGTCTCCAGTAATTTGATTCATCATCATTTCAAAGAAACGGAATCCTTCTTTTTTGTATTCAACAAGAGGGTCCTTTTGTCCATATCCTCGAAGACCAATCCCTTCTCTTAAGTGGTCCATTGCGAGGAGGTGGTCTTTCCATAATGAATCGATGGTGCTAAGAAGAATAATTCGTTCAATTTGACGAATATTTTCACTTCCCATTTCCTCTTCTTTTTTGTTGTAGGCATCTTTGGCCATTTTTATGAGAAGGGTTTGCAAACCGACATCTGAAAGTGGCGAGATGTCCTTCTCTTCAATATGAGAAGGTATATTGAACATGACGGTAATAGCGTCATTGAGTTCTTTTGTGTCTAAGAAGCGTTGACCATTAACCTTAGGGAGTTTTCCTCCAGGGAAGAAGTCTTGTGAAATCACATTTGAAAGTTCTTCAACCATAGAGAAAATCATGTCTTTGAGGTTGTCATTTTGAAGAACTTCTTTTCTCCAGGCGTAGACTACTTTTCTTTGTTGGTTCATTACATCGTCATATTCAAGAAGATGTTTTCGAATATCGTAGTTATGGCCTTCTACTTTTTTCTGAGCGTTTTCAATCGCACGATTGATGAGTTTGTGTTCAATCGGCATATCGTCTTCCATAAAACGACTAATTCTTGGAGATCCAAAGATCCGCATTAAGTTGTCATCTAAAGAGAGATAGAAGCGGCTTGCTCCCGGGTCCCCTTGTCTTCCGGATCGACCTCGAAGCTGGTTATCAATTCGACGAGATTCATGTCTTTCAGTACCAATGATGTACAGTCCACCTAGGGCTAAGACTTCTTTTTTTTCTTCAGAGCACGTTTTTTCCCATCGGGCAAAAGCAGCTTCGTATTCTTCTTTTACAGCATTGATTTGTTCTTCTGTAGCGCCTTGGTCTGGGAGTCCAACTTCTGCACGAGTCAAACGCTCTGGGTCTCCTCCAAGGATAATATCTGTTCCTCGTCCAGCCATATTGGTTGCAATGGTAACTGAGCCTTTACGTCCTGCTTGAGCAACAACCTGAGCTTCTCTTTGGTGCTGTTTGGCATTGAGAACATGGTGTTTAATTCCCGCTTGAGTGAGAACGTGAGCAATTTCTTCTGAGCTTTCTACAGATGCTGTTCCGACTAGGATGGGTTGTCCTGTTTCATTGATTTTTCTAATCTCTTCAACCATTGCATTGAGTTTTGAGGAGTGAGATTTGTAAATTACATCGGCGTAGTCTTGTCGAGCAATGGGTCTGTTCGTTGGAATAACTGCAACATCGAGTGAATAAATTTGTTTAAACTCTGTTGCTTCAGTATCTGCCGTTCCTGTCATTCCAGAAAGTTTGTTGTACATTCTGAAATAATTTTGAAGGGTAATCGTAGCGAGTGTTTGGTTCTCGTTTTCAATGGTAACACCTTCTTTGGCTTCAACTGCTTGATGAAGTCCATCAGACCACCGTCTTCCAGACATCAGTCGACCTGTAAATTCGTCTACAATCATCACTTGATCGTCTCTGACAACATAATCGACATCTTTTTTAAAGAGTACGTGTGCTCTTAAGCTTTGATTGACGTGGTGTAAAAGTTCGATGTTTTTAGGGTCATAAAGATTACTGACTGAAAGGCGTTTTTCCATTTTTTCAACGCCTGCTTCTGTAAGTGCAGCGGTTTTTGATTTTTCATCCAAAGTGTAGTCGGTATCCGCAATGAGACCGCCTTCTTGGAGAAGTTTTTTATCAATATCGTAATAAAGTTCAGTTGACGCTTCTGTAGGACCACTGATGATCAGTGGTGTTCGAGCTTCGTCAATTAAGATTGAGTCAACTTCGTCTACAATTGCAAAATTGAGATCTCTTTGAACATAATCTTCTAAACGAAACTTCATGTTGTCTCGGAGATAATCAAAACCAAACTCGTTGTTTGTTCCGTAAGTGATGTCACAGTCGTATTGTTCTTTTCTTTTTTGATCTCGATAGTGATTTAAGATCACGCCTGTTTCTAAACCTAAAAATCGGTGAATTTGTCCCATCCACTCAGCATCTCGTTGAGCAAGGTAATCATTGACAGTAACGATGTGAACACCTTTGCCTGAAAGACCATTGAGATATGAAGGGAGTGTTGAAACGAGGGTTTTTCCTTCCCCTGTTTTCATTTCAGCAATTTTTCCACGATGAAGAGTGATTCCTCCAATGAGCTGAACATCGTAGTGTCTCATTCCTAAAATTCGAACTCCCGCTTCTCGGACGACTGCGAATGCTTCAGGAAGAAGGTCATCTAAAGACCTTCCCTTTTCAATTTGATTTTTAAAATCGGCGGTTTTTGCTTGAAGTTGTGCATCAGTGAGTTTTTGAAGACTTGGCTCGAATTCATTGATTTGATGAACGAGAGGACGAATCGACTTCAGATATCGATCATTTTGAGTACCAAAAACTTTTTTTGCAACGGATTGAATGACAGCCATGCTTTCACTTTCTTTTGAAATGATTTCCAGGGGTTCATTGATTTATCTGTAGAAGTATTTATACCTCAGGAGAGCTTGATTTGCTGCCCAAAAATCTTTTAAATTAGGGAAGATTTTTAGTTCTTTGATCAGAACAGGTGCGTTCTAACTGATTGAAATTGATGAAAAGACTAGAATTCGTTTATTTTGATGATACTTGATTAAAATTATTCATAAAAAAAAGAGTATTGTTCTTTTTTAGTCAGAATTTTTTGAAGGCATTGATTCATTTCTTCGGGGTTCCAATGAAAACGATGAATCAGTTCAATTTCTTTGGGTAGATATGAGTTTCTTTTGGCTCCGTTTTGAAGCGTGATTTGAAGTTGAGTGAGTTTGGGAGAGCGAATGAAAGCTTCTGCTCCAAGGTTAACCATGTGGTTTCCGAAAGCAACCACAAGGCAAAGGGTTGCCAGTGCATGTGTTTTTTTCTTTTGTTGAAGAAAATAAAAAAGAATCGCCCACCCAGGAATAACGAGGGCTGTAAAGCGGCTTGCCGCTCCAATATAATCGAGGGATTCTCCTCTTCCATAAGCCATCATTGCACTGATCAGAATAGAAAACAAAGGAAGTGCAAGAAGTTTAAGTTGTGAATATTTTTTTTCTTTAAAAAAATGAATTAAAAAGTAAACAAAAAAGAAAACAAAACAAAGTCCTCCAGAGATCGCAAGCACATGAAGTATGGTCCATTGGTATTGACCTCCTGTAATTGCAAATGGAGATCCGAGTATTCTGAGAAACGAAAGAGGAAAAATAAATGGAATATTTTGAGGGACGTCTGGACTTTTTTGAATATAGAGGTGAGCTCCAATAGAAATAAAAACTAAAACTGAGACGAGGAGAGAAATTACTTTTAATTTGTTTTTTCTAAAATAAGGATCGACTAGAAAAAATAAGAGACAAGGAACCATCATCAACCATGCGCTAAAAGTCCATATTCCTAAAGAAATAAGAATGATTGAAATGAAAAATTGATTTTTTTGAATTGCCTTTTGCAATGAGTAAAGAAGAAAAACGATAAAAACAAAATGAAAATTAAAAGAAAAAAAGAAAACTTCTCTTTGACAAAAGCTCAGTAGAAAACTGCCAAGAAGAAAATTTTCAAACCAATGATTCTGTTCAAGTGTTTCTTTTTTGATGATCTTTTGAAAGATCCATAAAAAACTAAAGGTGAGTAAATCATTAAAGAGAATAAGCGTTTTGGGTCCAAGTTCAAATTTCCCAAAAAGAGTGAGAAGTATTCGTGTGAGAGGGAAGTAATGAGGTCCATTGCGTAACCAGATTTCTTTTAATGACCAGTGGTTTTGAAAAATTTCATGACGATTCAGCCATTCTGTCCAATCATCAAAATAAGGAACATTTACGGTAAAAAGCACACTAAAAATCATGAGAATAAAATAAGGAAGAAAATACATTCCTTGATTGAGGTGTTTTTTTAGAGAGGACTGCATGCATTTACTTTAAAAAAAAAGAGATCGTTTGTGTTTAAAAAGATCAGAGGTTTTGTTTTTTTTATTTACGCTTCAAGTCATTAGGCGTTAGAATTACTTTGTTTCTTTTTTTAATGACTTAGCATGTTTAATGCGGTCAAACAGAAGAGTGTGTCATTTTTTCTTTTCAAAAAGAACGGTGTTTTTTACACAGAGGTTCAAACAGAGATTGGGGAGGTTAAAATGAAAAAAATTCTTTTTTTAATGATACTTACTTTGAATTTATCCATTATTCCAAGTACGCTAGCACACCAGCGCATTGGTTCTTTCACCGAAAAAGATTCTCTGAGTCAAATTAGTCCAAAATGTACGTTAATGGATCTACAGGAATTCCATTAATTCTCACTTCATAGTGAAGGTGAGGGCCAGAAACTCTTCCTGTGCTTCCCATGAGTGCTATTCGGTCTCCTCGGTAGATTTTTTCACCGCGTTTTGCAATTGTTTTTCTGCAATGTCCGTAAAGTGTTTCTAAGCCATATCCGTGGTCGATAATGACCGTTCTTCCATAGCCTGGTTTCCTTCCAGAGAATTTTACAGTGCCATTTGCAGGAGAAAGAATAGGGGTTCCACCTACGTTTGCAATATCAATTCCTTCGTGCATTTTTTGGTTTCCGTGAATCGGGTGTTTTCGGATTCCAAATCCTGATGAGATGTAACCTCGTGTGGGTTTTCGAGTGGGAAGGGCTTGGAGAAATGATTTCTGATCAATGAGAAGTTCATAAAGATCTTGAAGGTTTTGTTCAGTAAACAATGTTCTTCTGTTAAGTGTAATTAAAGAGTTTTCAATGTGGATTTGATCTCTTTTGAGTCTGAGCACTTCTGGGTCTCTAAATTCCGGTGCGCTTTGAGCGTAGGAGGTTCCCATAAAAACTTCCTCGAGAGCATCTAAGGGGGTGGGCGCTTGAAGTTCTTTCGCATTTGGATTGCGATAAGAAGTATTGGTATCCGCATCTGGAAGATTTTCATTTAGTTTTTCAACGAGGTTTTCTCGATCTTCAATGTTGGTAATGACTTTGAGTCGAGTGGAGAAGGATTCGACTCGATCCATAGTTGATTCAATCGTTGCAATTTTATTTTTATAGATTTGAAGTTGTTGTTTTAGTCTCCGGTTATCCACTTTTAGTTCTTTGTTCTCGGAAATTTGATCCATGACAAACCAATAGTCGAGAACCATAATGGCTCCGAGAATGGAAAGAAAAATAATTCCAACAAAACTTCCCCTCAGTAACCATGAAGGGATGAGAAACCTTCTCACTTTAGAGGTTTTTTCAGGAACGATCATGACAGTAAAATATCGATTATCCATAATTATCCTTGTACCTGCGTCATGAGGACGGTGACATTATCTTCACCTCCTTTTTCATTCGCATTTTCAATGAGTGTATCTACAGCTTGCTTGATATTTCCATTTTGAAATACATGTTCATGAACAATTTCTAAAATTTCTGAATCTTCAAGCATTCCAGTGAGCCCATCAGAGCAAATTAAGAAAAGATCTCCAGGTTCTACTGCCATTTCGTAAATTTCGACCTTCACTTCAGATTCAAATCCGACGGATCGCGTAATTACGTTTTTCATGCGGTCTGTTTTTAATTGCTCTCGGGTAATAATACCTGCTTTGAGTTTTTCTTCTACGAGAGAATGATCTCTAGTCAGTTGCCAGATCGCCCCAGGTCTAAAATAATAAGCTCGACTATCTCCAACATGTCCGATCGTCATTGCCCCTTCGGTAAAAAGAATAGAAGTGGTTGTAGTTCCCATTCCCATGAGGTCTGGGTTTTCTGTGGAAAGTTGATAAATCTGGTGATTGGCTTCAGAGATTGCAGTAGCGATGGTTTCTTTTGGGTCCCAGTTTTTTTTTGATTGGAGTTTTTTTACCGCTTCGGGAACAATTTCCATGACCATTCCACTTGCCACTTCTCCTCCCTGGTGGCCCCCCATTCCATCGGCGACAATAAAAAGTCCTTGGGAAGGAAATGCTCCTCCGTTATCTTGATTTTGTTTTCTTTTTTTTCCAATGTCGCTAACGAAAGCGGTTTGAAATTTCATGAATTTCCTCCAACGGAAATTCGTTCAACGAGAAGGCTAGGAACTCCGACTGAGCCAAAGAGTCGAAAGTCACTTCCAACACTTTGGACATTTTTAAAAACATCTAAAATATTTCCGGCAACGGCAAATCCTTTCACTGGTTGAGTGAGTTTTCCTTTTTCAATGAGGATTCCTGATGCTCCAAGAGAGAAGTCTCCTGTAATTGGGTTTGCAGTATGGAGCCCCATGAGATCGGTAATTAAAATTCCTTTTTCGATCGTACCAATCCAGTCTTCTTTTGTTTCTGATCCGGGTTGAATGAGGAGGTTTCTTGTTCCAATCGACGGAGCTGACTTAATCCCTCTAGAAGTACAGCCGGAAGGGGTTTTGGAAAGTTTGTTTGCATAGTGAAGGTCGTAAAGGTAGGAGGTGAGAACGCCATCTTCAATTAAGGGAAGTATTTGTGATGGAGTGCCTTCGGCATCGAATGGAGCAGTGTCATAGCCACCTTCATAAAGCCCATTCATTTCCATTTTTATTTTTTTTGAAAAAATCTGCCCTCCTTGTTTTTTTGCAAGAAGGCTTCTTCCTTTTTCAATGTTTTCTATTGAGAAACTCGAAGCCATAAATCCGACTAAACTTGAGACCACATCATTTCTAAAAATAGCAGGACAAGTCATTGTCGGTGCTTGTGACGCTCCTAGGAGTTCTAGAGCACTATCTGCAGCTTCTTTTGCTACAAAATCAAAGTCAACCTGATCAAAATGGGTATGAAAATCAAAGCCACCCCCCATTTGTTGGTCGTCTCCGGTTCCTGCTTTTGCAAGTACACTTGCAGAGAAGAGGGATCCTTCGAATCCAATTTGGTTTCCTAAGTGGTCTTGCATTCCTACTTCGTATTCAACTTCTTTAAAGTTTGCGGTTCTCACTCCTGAGATTCTAGAGTCTATCGCGCGGGTTTTTTTCTCTAAATGAATTGCTTGTTGGATTTTTTCTTCTGTTGATCGACTCAGTCCGTGATCATCTTTGAGTTGGAGAGAAGGGTAAGAATGGTCTTTAAAGTTTTGAAATCCTAGATGAGATTTTTCAGGAATGTATTTTGCAATTTCTTTTGCTTTTTCAATGGTAGACCGAATCGATGATTCGGTCATTTCAGTGGTGTAACTAAATCCCATTTTTCCTTGTGAAAGAATTCGGATTGAAAGTCCTTGATCGGTTGCTTGGGTAAAAGAATCCGTGTGTCCGTCTTTACACTCAATTGAGAGTTTTTTTACTTTTTCAAAATAAATTTCAAAAGGATCAGCTGTTTGTTTTTTGGCTTCTTTCCCTGCGAAGTCCAAAATTTCTGACGAATTTATTGGCTGTGTCATCTACTCTCCTTTTTACCTGGGATAACGATATGTTATGCTCTCCTAGCGTAGCTGTGTCTGAGCAGGGTTGCAAGCTTTTGATCCGTGGTGTCTAAAAAATGACACTTTCAAAATCTGAGATTTTGCCCAGTCAGTGCTATTATTATAGAGGGAGATGGACCTTTTATTGAAAGGTTTAAAACGGACGACAAGGAGAAACGATCATGTCTTCGAGCAAAGATTGGATTAATGAACTCAGTGGTGGAAAAAAAGTAGCGGAATACCAAGATTTGTATTGGGAGGGGTCTTTCAATGAATACTTGGACCTGGTCCGAGAGAATCCACTCATCTGTAGAAATGCGTTTCAACGGATGTATGACATGATCATTGGGTATGGGACTTCAACCTATACTGAGTACAAAAAAAATATTACCCATTACAAATTTTTTGATGATGAAATTGAAAACGGAAAAGATGCAGTTTTTGGTTTAGATGTAAGCTTGATGAAGCTTGTGAATTTTTTAAAGTCTGCAGCTTATGGGTATGGAACTGAAAAAAGAGTCCTTCTTCTTCATGGTCCTGTTGGGTCTGCAAAGTCCACTATTGCAAGAATGTTAAAGAAGGGGACAGAGCACTACTCGAGGACTGAAGAGGGGGCTTTGTACACGTTTAAGTGGGTTGATCCTGAAGGAAAAATTAAAGAAATTTTAGGAGGACAACCAGAAATGGTTTCTCCGATGCACGAAGATCCCTTGAAACTGATTCCTCACGAGTATCGAAATAAGCTTGTTGAAGAGATGATGAAGGGTAAAAAAAGTGAATATAAACTTGAGATCAAAGGTGAGTTAGATCCTGCAAGTCGATATGTTCAAAGAGAGTTAATGAAACTCTATGAAGGGGATTGGAAAAAAGTGATGGAGCATGTTCGTGTTTATCGAATGCTCATCTCGGAAAAAGATCGAGTTGGAATTGGAACATTTCAACCAAAAGATGAAAAAAACCAAGATTCTACCGAACTCACTGGAGATATTAATTATCGAAAGATTGCTCTTTATGGTTCAGATTCTGATCCAAGAGCATTTAATTTTGATGGGGAATTTAACGTTGCAAACCGAGGAATGATTGAATTCATTGAGGTATTAAAACTAGATGTGGCCTTTTTGTACGATCTTCTTGGTGCTTCACAAGAACATAAAATTAAGCCGAAAAAATTTCCACAAACGGACATTGATCAAGTCATTATCGGTCATACAAACGAACCTGAGTTTCGAAAACTTCAAAATAATGAATTTATGGAAGCACTTCGAGATCGAACGGTGAAGATTGATATTCCTTACATTACTAAGCTTCATCGAGAAATTAAAATCTATGAAAAAGATTTTAATGCCGAGAGAATTCGAGGAATTCACATTGCTCCTCACACTCTTGAGGTTGCAGCGATGTGGGCAATTTTAACTCGTTTAGAGAAACCTAAAAAAGCCAATATCTCTCTTCTTCAAAAGTTAAAACTTTATGATGGAAAGACGCTGACTGGGTATACAGAAGATAATGTTAAAGAACTGAGAAAAGAAGCGATGAGAGAAGGATTAGATGGAATTTCTCCTCGTTATGTTCAAGATAAAATTTCAAATGCGCTAGTAAGTGAAAAAAGTGGACCGGTAAAATCTTTGAATCCATTTATGGTCATGAATGAACTTGAAAGTGGGCTCAAACATCACGCACTCATTACGAGTGACGACAAAAGAGGGGATTATCGTGAGCTTCTTTCTGTAGTGAAACAAGAGTATGAAGATATCGTTAAAAACGAAGTTCAAAGAGCAATCTCTGCTGACGAGGATGCAATTTCTACTCTGTGTGCAAACTATATTGATAACGTCAAAGCATATACTCAAAAAGAGAAGGTACAAAATAAGTACACCGGTCAGTTTGAGGAGCCAGATGAGCGGTTGATGAGATCAATTGAAGAAAAAATTGATATCAGTGATGCACGAAAAGAAGACTTTAGGCGTGAGATCATGAACTATATTGGGGCACTTGCGATTGAAGGAAAACAGTTTGATTACAAAACAAACGAAAGACTTCATAAGGCACTGGAGTTGAAACTTTTTGAAGATCAAAAGGATTCAATCAAACTTACAAGTTTAGTTTCTAATGTTGTAGATAAAGCAACTCAAGAGAAAATTGATGTCGTAAAATCTCGTTTAATTAACCAATTTGGATATTGCGAGATTTCAGCAACGGATGTTCTTAACTATGTCGCTAGTATCTTCGCCAGAGGCGATGTAAAGAAATCCAACTAGGAGGTCTCCTTTGTGGAATATAAAAAGGGATCATGCTCGATTTAGAGAAATCGTTAAGGGAAAAATAAAAAGAGACTTAAAGAAGTACATTAAGAATGGAGAGATGATTGTTCGTCGCGGAAAAGATCAAGTCTCTATTCCCATGCCTCAAATTGAAACCCCACGTTTTCGGTTTGGTCAAAACCAAGGCGGAGCAGGACAGGGGGAGGGGAAACCCGGAGATCCAATTGGACCGGCTCAGCCTGGACAAGGAGAACCAGGTCAGGGGCAAGCAGGAAATGAACCAGGACAACATGAGCTCGAGGTCGATTTAACTCTTCAGGAACTTGCAGAGATTCTGGGAGAAGAATTGGAGCTTCCTCGTATTGAGCCTCGAGGAAAGAAATCGGTTAAATCCAAGGTCGATAAATATACAAACATTGCAAGTCAAGGTCCTGATTCTTTAAAGCATTTCAAAAGAACGTTTAAAGAGGCTTTGAAGCGACAAGTTTCTTCTGGAACTTACAATCCAGATAATCCGATTATTGTTCCGCGCAAAGGAGATATGCGTTTTCGGTCATGGAAATCAGATGTTCAGTATGAAAACTCAGCGGTGATTATTTACATGATGGATGTTTCTGGTTCTATGGGCGAAGAACAAAAAGAAATTGTTCGTACAGAGGCTTTTTGGATCGATACTTGGCTTCGTTCTCAATACAAAGGAATTGAGACTCGTTATATTATTCACGATGCAAGTGCGAGAGAAGTAGATGAAGAAACTTTTTTTAGAACTCGAGAATCAGGTGGAACGCTGATTAGTTCAGCCTATCAGCTTTGTCAAAAAATGATAGAAAAAGAGTACTCACCGACAGAGTGGAATATCTATCCTTTTCATTTTTCAGATGGAGATAATTGGTCTGGAGAAGATACGCGGTTGTGTATGAAGCTTTTAGAAGATTACTTAATTCCTGCAAGTAATGTTTTTTGTTATGGCCAGGTAGAGTCTCGGTATGGCTCAGGTCAATTTTATAAAGATCTTATTGAGAATTTTGGTGAGTCTCATGAGGAAGTGATTTTATCTCGTATTGAAAACAAAGATGGAATTTTAAATTCCATAAAAGACTTTTTAGGGCGAGGAAAGTAGGGCGAATGAGTTTAGAGACGGACATTGCTCACTGGCAAACTGTTATTGAAAAATATGCTCGAGAAGAAGGGCTTGATTTCTTTGATACGATTTTTGAACTTGTAGATTCTGAGCAAATTAATTCGCTCGCTGCATTTGGAGGATTTCCAGTTCGGTATCCGCATTGGCGGTTTGGGATGGATTATGATCAGCTTTCCAAAGGTTATACCTGGGGAATGCAAAAAATTTATGAAATGGTAATTAATACAGATCCTTCATATGCCTATTTAGTTCGCTCTAATAGTATGACTGATCATAAAATGGTCATGGCTCACGTCTACGGACATGTTGATTTTTTTAAAAATAACTATTGGTTTTCTAAAACGAATAGAAAAATGCTGGATCGAATGGCAAATAATGCAGTTCGAGTCAGGGAAATGATGGAAACTTATGGCCAAGAGAAGGTGGAAAGCTTTATTGACTGTTGTCTTGCTTTAGAGAACCTCATTGATCCTGAACTTCCATTTCAAGAAAATAAAAAAGAAGACCAGACTCAAAATGAAAATCCGGATGGTAAACTCAGAGTTGATCGACCTTATATGGAGAAGTTTATTAATCCAAAAGACTTTGTAGAATCTCAGAGAAAGAGAATTCGAGAAGAAAAAGAAAAACAAAAAAAGATTCCTCCTGAACCTCAAAAAGATATTCTTTTGTTTCTTATGAATTATGCTCCTTTGGAGAAGTGGGAACATGATTGTCTTCGAATTATTCGAGAAGAAGCCTATTATTTTGTCCCGCAGATGCAAACAAAAATCATGAATGAAGGATGGGCTTCTTATTGGCATTCAAAATTAATGACTGAAAAAATCATGACTGATGATGAGGTGATTGATTTTGCTGACCGGCACTCGGGTACGATGGCTTCTGCACCCGGCCAAATCAATCCTTATAAATTAGGGATTGAACTATTTAGAGATATTGAAGATCGATGGAATCGAGGTGCTTTTGGAAAAGAGTATGAAGATTGTGACGATCTTGTGATGAAAGCCAATTGGGATAAAAAGCTCGGAAAAGGAAGAGAAAAGATCTTTGAGGTCAGAAAAGTCTATAATGATCTCACTTTTATTGATGCCTACTTAACTCCAGAATTTGTTGAAAGACAAAAACTCTACACCTATGAGTTTAATCGAAGAACCAATCAGTATGAAATTGTTGATCGAGATTTTCATAACATTAAAGAAAAGTTACTGGCAGGTCTGACAAATAGAGGACAACCTTTTATTTATGTTGAAGAGGGAAACTTTGAGAATCGAGGAGAGCTTTTGCTCTGGCACAAGCACCAAGGGGTAGATCTAGATACCAAATGGGCAAGTGAGACCCTTCGGTCGTTAGAGAGAATTTGGAGACGTCCTGTGAACATTCGAACGACTATTGAAAAACAAGGTAAGTACCTTCGAGTAGAGCAGGGCTCTTACTCTGAGAAGCTTTTTAATTCGAATAATTCTTCCAAAGAACAGGCAGGGGAGCGATAGCTTCAATGATTTTTCCTTTCCATTCAATTCGAATGGATTCGGCATGAAGTGCTAAGCCCAAAGGGTGAGGAGTTCCATACTTTGTATCTCCAACAATTGGACAGTCTAAAGCTTTTAAGTGAGCTCTGATTTGATGTCTGACTCCTGTTAAAATTTGAATGCGTAGATCCATGAAGTCATTTTGTTCGTCGACCTTCTCTTGGATCCAAGTGACCGCTTCTTGTGGGTATCCTCGGTATTTAGTGACTTTAGCATCTGTAAGCACCACCATTTTTCCTTTAAGGTGATTGTGATGTGCCATTTCCCATGTGATTTCTAAAGGAAGTGGTGGAAGATCATGAGCAGGAGTCCATGCACGATACATTTTTTGTACCTGGTCAGTTTTTAGAAAATCTCGTAGAGAAACTTGTGTATCTTGATCTTTTGCAAAAATCAGGACTCCTGTGGTTTCCACATCTAGACGATGGACGAGACCCGACTCGTTTTCATCATCTTGAAAATAAGGGTGATTAAAATTTTCTCGAATAAAATGAATACATGAGGCTTGATCAAAAGGATCATTTGGAAGGCAGGGAAGGTTTTTCGGTTTATTGATAATGAGTAAATCATTATCTTCAAAAAGAACTTCTATCGTTGGAAATGAAGTTCGAAGTATTTGAATACCAATCGTATGAGTTCCACTTTTTAAAATTTTTTTAGCAGAAAGAGTTTCGTTGTTCATAAAGACTCTTTTTTGGTCAAAGAGTCTTTTTAGCGCACGTTTGGAGACTTGTCCTTCAAGAGAGCGAAGTAATGCTTTTTCGGAGACCAGGTCTTCGGTGAGTGTCAGTTTCATTTCATGTAGGTATTCCATTAGTAGTTAGGAATACCACATTGTTGGGCAGAAAGGGGACTGGGTTCGAGATGGGCCTCTGGATTTCCAACCGTGACAGCGACAGCCCCTGCCTGACAGCATCGATTTGATAAATTTTCTCCAGAAGGGTTGAGACCCTCTTTTCCAAGACCACCGTCATAAGTGACCGTACAGTAATAACTATTGATTGCATCTTGTTTACTTAAATTGGTCATATCACCATAATCCCTGATCATTGCTTCGACATCAGTTTCTTCGGCAAGAAGAGGGTATTTTGCAGTACTGAGAGAGCCTGCGTTGACGACTGTTCGGTCACACTCAGCTCCAAAAGCCCCCAGATGATAATTGTCAGGTTCTGTAGCCGTACATGCTCCACTAATGCTTTGTTTAGATACGTGTGAGGTCCAAATTTTTATTCCACCACCGTTGTATCCTAAATTAAGCGGGTCTAACAATTCAGTTGATACATTTTGAGTAGGATAACTTTCAGCACAGTATCCCATATCACCTGAAACGGGGTGTCTGGCAAAGTGTAGAGGAGCGTCGATAAATGGATCTGCCAACGGAGCACATGCTTGAAACGAAGTATCTTCTACATACTGTGGATACCATGCCTTTTGAGGTCGAACCCAGACTTCTTCGAGTGGAAGATTGATTGCAGCTGATCCATTATAAACATCGATTCCTACTTGATAGTTTCTTGTATTATCGATTCCAGCAGTCCCATAAACATCTGTTGAAGCGGATGTAGATAGATAAACTCCTGTTGGGTTTTCTTGGTCATATTCAACAAGAGGGAAGGTGACTGCACAAGAGTTGACTCCTGCAGCTAAGTTTCCAAAAATATCTCGATTTGGAAAATGAATTCCATCAACATTGATTCCCAAGTCGTTTGCACTCATTAAAGGAGAATTGGTTGCATGATAGATATTCGGATTTGATTGATCTGGGTGACCTTTGAGATTGTATGCAAAATTACAAGGTTTAGGTCCTGTCATTGTAAATGGAGTAAAGGGGTCAACAGAGTTTACCGGACGATCCAAAACGTAGACCGTATCAATTGCATTTCCTTGTTGTACAATACTTCCACTGGCTTGAAAATGTGGAGGATATTGAGCTACAAATCTTCTGAGCCTAAAAGTAAAACGAATGATTCCATCAGAATCTAAAAAGTGAGGACAAGTTCCGTTTGAATTTGGTTTTAAAGCATATCCGAGACATTTTTTTGAAATAGAATTCGAGTTTGCTGCAGAGGAGCTTCCAGTGAAACATGAAGTGGAGTCACTGGTACTATCTCCAGCAAGTCCAAGTACGGAAGGAGATTCTACTCCTACAGAGAAATCTTCTCCAGGTGAGTTTGCAAGCGCAAAAGTCGCATCAAGAGGCCATGGAGAACCCTCGACTCCGGGAGCGGTTCCTCCGGCAATCGGTTCTAAAACTCTAGGACAGAAATAGTTTTCGTTTTCGTTGTTGTATCCACCCATATCGCTTTTGATATAAAGATTGTAATAATAGCTCTGTGCAGAAGGACCAAAGTCATTATCAGTAATGACATCTTCACATCCTGATCCGTTGTTTTCATGGGTGCAGAACTGAGTTCCTAAAAGTACGTTTTTAGTCTCATTGGTTTCGGTATTGGTTTCAGCTTTGACTTTACTTTTTAAGGTCAGTCCTTTTTGTACTTTTTCAAAGCAGCTGTAGCGTTTAATATTTGTAAACGCTCTTCCTTCCGAATCAAAAAAATCCCCACTCCCACCGTCATTTCCTTTAAAAATTTGATATTTATTAGTTACGGTAAAGCCAGAGTTATTTCCCGTTTGTGGAACTAAGGTCACTTTGACGGCAGTACCATCTGCAATTTCACTGGTATAAACACTTGGCGTTTCACATTCTACAGAGTAATTATCAACAGTCGTTGCTGTTGAAGTGGTTGACCGATTAATCGGAACTACGTTTCCATTGTTGGTATTGATTTCAGTCCATTCATATTGACAAGAACAGAGTTTGGATCCAGTATCACAATAGTTTGGAGTCAGTTCAGCAGTACTGGTTGCAATATTAAAAAAGATTTGTGTGACTGAGCTTCCTGCATTATTAATAGTCGCATTTGAAATGGTAAACGAAGCCCCTGTATTTTCTACTACTGTAGCGGTTGTTGAATCAGAAGAGCTGGTCGTATTAAAAGTCGCAGTTCCGTGATTAGAAAAACATCCAGTCAAGCTAGTTGTAGCGAAGAGAAGTAAAAGTGTTGCTTGATATACGTACCGCAAAATAGTTCTCCTTTAGAAACTAAGGGGTCGGTTGAATTCCACAGAGTGGAAAAACACCGTCGTTAGAGCCTGTGGCTCCATCGGTGACCCCGATTTCTCCTTTAATCAATTCGTAGTTTACTTTCATTTTAATATCATCAAGATCTGAACAGTCGACTTGTGCATCATTTGAATCACAGTCCCTTGCTCTTTTGTAAGTAAATGGAGTAAATGGACCCCAGGTATTGATATTTCCTGGGACTCGTTGTTCCATATCGTTGAGCATAACTGTTTCCGGTGAAGTAACTAAAAGGTAATCTGGACGGTCTTCTGCATCGATCGGACTGGTATAAATTTTACTGTTATCATCTTGGTGGGCAGCTGAAGAAGAGCCTGCACTTCCTGTTAAATTAAACGGAACAGATGCATCTGCGACGGCTCCAGATCCACCTACACGAACCCATGAGTCTGTTCCAGAAAGACAATTGGCAAGTGTACAATCTCCAGGGGCTGCCCCTGCAGGACCTCCGGTATTGTCAAGACGATTGGGGTTTACTGTTCCAAAGCTATGTCCTTCAAATCGAAAGCATGCGTTTTTTCCGGTCGAAGTTCCAATGACTCGGTCAACTAACATTCGGTCAGTCGTTCCAAGTTGACCAAATGTAATATCAGACATCATATCAAAACTAAAGTCAGCAAAAAGATCGTTTCCTGCGCCACCACCAACGGTTCCGTTGAGTTGATAGCGGCATCCATTGGATCCATCTCCATTTTCTAAGTCACCTGCACCTGCATTATCACAGAAATTAGGTGCGCCAGGTTGCCCTTGTCCGGGTGTTCTACAGTCTTTAAATACAGGAAGTCCATATTCAGCGGTACTTCCAGCTTCAGGGTCCTCCCAGTTACCCGGATTACAAGCAATTGCTTTTGCGTAAGCGACATCGTCCGCTCCTGCTACGTAAGCTCTGGGTTGAAGTGCTGCTCTAAATGCCCAGACTTTGACCCAGTGGTAACCTATTGGAATTTGAACTTCATCAGAGTTTGGACAACGTTCACCGTCAGCCGTCGGAATGGATCTAGCGAGGTATCCTGGAGGCGCATACGTTCCTGCTGCTTGAACTCCTTGTGCGTTCGGGCTTTGACTTCGAATTCCTGGAGCAATGTAAGTATGAATCGGAAAACTAAAAAGTCCTGTTTTTGTTCTTGCTGCTAAGAAAGAGTTTCGGTCAAAAGGAGTGAGATCTGAAGGTGTGGGTCCATCAATGAGTTGAGGGGCGGGTCCAGCTGCTGCAATGGTTTGAGTGCTATCGTTGTAGAGTTTTACATCGACAGAAACCATTGATGCTACTGAAAAAACTCTTGGATTTCTCCACGGAAAAGTCATTGTTGATGAATTTAAGTTTCCGAATTCACATTCCCATGCTCCAAAGAATGCAGGGTTTGAGCCTGATTGTTCTGCCATTGCAAAAATAGAAGAAGCTTTTGAAGCCGTATAAAAATTAAGAGGATAAGTCAGTGTATCTAGTTCTGACTGAAATGGATCGTAAACTGAGTTATCAAACATGTACGGCACAGTGACATAAGGTCGGCATTGATACCGCTTTACTTCACGGTAACTGCTTGCATCTGACAGATCAAGATCTCCATTGAGGGATTGATCAAAGGTGTAGTTGATATCGTTAGAGATCGCTCCGGTGGTAGTCACGACTACTCGGACGATAGTGGAAGTCGTTGTTGCTGGAATAATGGTATAGGGGCAACGAATTAGGTTTTTCTCATTATAAGTAGTATCTACTTTTACTTTTTGATCATCATATTCGTATTCACACTGACATGTGCTTCCAGAGTCTGTTGATAAACAGAAACTTTCAAATTGATCATTTTGTCCAATAAGGTCAAAAGCAGCAGTAGGGTCGGTAGAGGATCTGACGACGTCTACCAAGGTGATTACTGCATTAGCGCTATTTGTACTTGTAATTCCACTAAAGTCGGTAGACGAACTCCCTCCAGATGTAGTCTGAATGGAACGGTTAGTGCAACCGGAAACAATGATGAGTGCAATAAGTGCGTACATCCCTTGTTTCATTCGTCCCCCTCTTTGTCTTCCCCCGAAGTCATGAGTATTAGCAGAAGGTACCCAGTTCCCCTTAATACAGATGTTTAATTGCACTGCATGTGCCAATGCTGTTAAGTTTTTGATTTTAAATAAATTTAAAAATGTCGAACTTTCAGACGGATGCCGAACTTTTTTACGTTCTAAGGAGAAAAAAACAAAAGGCTTTACTAACGTATGAAAAACGTTTTGTTTTTTTCTTTTTATTTGATGATGTCGAACTTTTAGTCGATGTCTCATTCTTAAACACTTCCTCTTAGTTTTTCATCCGAAAAACGGATACCGAAGCAATGAGACCGGATCCTGAGTAGCGTTCAATTCGGATACGGTCTGCAGTCGGAAATTTTGATAAAGGGATATAGACTTGTCTTTCTTGTGGAGATCCTCCAGGAGGAGCAAGTGTTGCAAGTCTTTTAATATGTTTTGGGTAAGCTGTTTCATTTGAAAAGAATAAATAACGAGGCTGTGCTTTACTTTTTAGGTTAGCTTCCGTCATTCCTGTTTTAAAAAGATGAACGTCAAATCGAGCAGATTGTCGGTTTGAGAAAACATAGTCAGTTGCTCCAGTGAGATCTTCAGTGTCTTCATCTACAACTGGTCTTAAATTTTCAGTAGAAAAAGGGTAAAGCAAGACAGAAATGAGAATATCTTCGGTACTATCAATTGCAGATCGATCTAGATCAATATCGATTCCTCCTGCAAGAAGTTTATTTACTTCAGGGTCAGGAAGATTTACTGGACCTTGTTCTACACAAAAATAATCTAAAAGAAGATAGTTTTGAAGTCGAGCAGTATTTCCCGGAGTGAGAAGAGGAAGGGTTCCATTGGAGTCTGGCCAATAGCTCCACGCAGTGAGTCCATCTGCCTCAAAAAGAGGAGAATAAGTATCAAAGGAAGCACAAAAAGCAGGAGGAGGAACTGCACTGTCGTTCCCAAAAGAACAGTCTGATGCACTGTTGTTACTGGAGTCCATATTTGAATTAGTAATATCTACTGATACGTTTTTAACAAAACTTGGTTTGAGTGTAGAACCGTCAGTTGAATTTGAGTCTTCCGGAAAATACGTATCTTCTAGAGGGTATTTGTATCTTTTGACATCTCCTGCACATCCGTAGGCATTTGGATTATTAACACTAAAAATATCAGTTGAGGTGAGATTTACTCTAAAAGAAGAAAGAGAAGAAATTTGAGCAGTGATTTTTTGTTCACTTGTTTGTTCAGTTTCAGCGTCGCCATCGATTTGACTAAAATCGCCCGCACATCCGCTTATGAGTATGAGAATACTCAAATGGAAAGTAAGAATGAGAGGGTTTAGTTTTAAAATCAATGGTTCTCCTTTACATTTTGTAAAATGAAACTGAATAAAAAATCATGCCGTTACATCCAGGAGAGTTTCCTGAATTCAGAGCTGAGTCTTGGCAAGCAGTTCTAAAATTCACGTTTACATTAGTGTTGTCATAAATATCAGCGGTATCTGGAACTCCTGTTTTTCTAGAAATATGGAGGTATTTTAAACTCGAATCAGAAGCCATAGGTAAAAAGAATTGTTGGGTTTGTAGTCCTGTCCGAACATCTCCTCCGAGATTAAAAGTTGCAGGAGGTACAAGCATCAAGAGGGGATTTGCTGCTGCGCTGTCGATGTTTGATTTTAAATAAGCAAGCCAGCTAAAGGTAGAGCATCCTGATTGTGTGGCTGATAAAAAACCGGAAGTGAGGCATCCGTTTGGATTTGCAGCAGGAGCTTTTGCTTGAAAGGCGGCATATTCAATTGCAACCATGATGTTCTCAGAAGCGCTGATGTAGTCTCTGTTAAATTCAGTTCGAAGAAAAACTCCGTCGTTTAATGAAGTTCCTGTTCCGTCATTGATCGTCTCTGCTGGGTCAACACAGTCAACTTCAGAAACTCTGAGATAACCGGTAGGAGCAGAGCAATTGGTGTCAATGACTGAGGCGGTATCAAGGTCGTAGAAAGAGCAATTAGTGCCTGCAGATTCACTTGCTTGAGTGAATCTCATGCATTCGTCTTTGGTTGCACCTGTATTATTTGCTCCGCTGATTCCAATTTCAAATCGCTTAATCCATTTTGGCCAACTCGTTTGAGTATAGTAGTACGTACTTAAACTATCGTCATCATCTCCACTGGCATAAACTGTGGATTTATCAGTAGCAAAAACTGTCGTTGCGGCATGACCGCTTCCATGACTGAGTGCTGTTCCGTTTGTGGGAGCAGTTTTAAAGCTTCCTGTATTAGAAGCAGCTGTGTTGGTCATCACAAAGCTCACTGCAGAAGGACCACTGTTTGCGGATGTAGTGCTGGTTGTTGAGGTATTGATGGTTGGAATAGAGCTGGTTGAAGATGTAAAAGCGGTCTCACGTGTACATGAAATCAAAGAACTTGCAAAAAGTAGTATGAGGACAAGCCACGCCCACCCTAAAGACTTTGATTGTGCCCACAAACGTTCAAACACAGTTTCCCCCAAAAGTAGAATTAGACTTATTATTTGCAATAAATGTGCTGAATAATAAGAGTAAATTCTATAAGCTCTTTATATTGTTTAGCTTTTTGACAGAGGTGTTGATTCGTTCAACGCTTATTTTTAACTCTTTAAGATAAAAACAGCTTGTCTTCTAAGGGACTTATCGGTGTTATTGGAAAATTCTTTGACGAAAAAAAAGAAAGAAATAAGAGATGTTTATTCTGTTTGATTCTTTGAAATGAAGAGGTGTGTCTGTATGAACCCATTATACTAAGAATTAGACAAAGTGACAAAAAAGGTCTGTCGGGTAGTTTTATTGATTCAGGATCATGGGGAAGCATCATGTATAACTCATTGAAAATACTTCATTCCTTAATTATTTCCTCTATTAACTATGATTACTTCATAGTTAATGGTTGATGTTTTTGCGATTTAGTCCGAAAACTATGGTATAATCATAGTTAGTGGAGTAAAAATGAGTGCAGATTTTCTAAATACAATTGAAAGTGATTTAAAAGTCTCTTTATTTACAGATGACGACCTTAAACTCGTTTTTCGAGATAAACAGCCGTCTGCTATTTATAATTCTCTTACATACCATTTGAAAAAGAAAAACTTGGAAAGATACAAAAGGGGACTCTATTCGTTTTCCAAAAAGAAAAACGGAAATTTTGATTTTTCAAAGTTTAAATTGGCTAACAAATTAGTTCTTCATAGTTTTATTTCATTTGAGTCAGCACTATCTCATCACGGTTTAATTCCTGAAGCCGTTTATGAGGTAACTTCGGCATGTTTAACTAAAAATAAAGTTTTTGAAAACTCACTAGGTAGATTTAGTTTTTCTTATTCTCCTGTCGAGCCATTTTATTTAGGAGTGGAAAAAGATGAAGTAACAAATGCAAAAATTGCAAACCCTATCAGAGCATTATTTGATCTCATTTATCTAAGAAGAAAACTCTATAACCGTGTGGAGGATTTAGAAGGTGATTTTAGGATTGATTTAGAAGAATTAAAAAAAGTGTTAGATCATTTTGAGTCCAAAGAGATTTTAAATCTTGGAGAGCTTTATAAAAAGAAAACAACTCGAAATTTAGCGATGATTTTAGTGAGAGATTTAAAATGAAAGATATAATTCAAAATCGATTGAGCACCCATTATGAGTTAAATACAGCGGAAGACGAGTTAAATGCGTTAAAAGAAATCACTCAAGAAGTTGTCTTATATGCTCTTTACGAAGTCGGTTTTTTTGAAAAAGCATCTTTTCTGGGAGGTACATGTTTAAGAATTGTTCATTCATTAGATCGCTTTTCTGAAGATTTAGATTTTTCAACAAGAAAAGTTGATCCTAGTTTCAAGTTAGATGAATATTTAGAAAAAGTAATGGATATTATGAATCCGTACGGTTATGGACTTACGATAGATGAAAAAGATCTTTCCGATAAAAGTGTTCAGTTAAGATTTCTAAAAGATGACTCTATAAAAAAAGTATTAACCTTTAAGCACAGGCAAGACGAAAGACAAAAAATCAAAATTAAAGTTGAAATTGATACAAATCCTCCAGAAGGAGCTATTGAAAAGACAGAGTTTATCGATTTCCCTGAAGATTTTCAAATATTAGCTTATGATCTTCCAAGCCTGATGTCTGGAAAAATTCACGCGTTATTATGTAGGGAGTATGAAAAAGGAAGAGATTGGTATGATTATTCTTGGTATGTGAAGAATAATTGTTCTCCAAATCTAAAGTTATTAGAAAATACTTTAAAGCAACTTGGTCCCTGGAAGGGAAAGGATATTCGGGTTGATGAAAAGTTTTTAAAAGATGCGCTAGTTAAAAAAATAGACTCTTTAGATTGGGAAGACATTAAAATGGATGTGAGAAAATTCTTGTCTCTAGAAAAAGCTCATTCGTTAGATATTTGGAGCTCTGAATTTTTTAAAAGCAAAGTGAAAAAGATGAATGTTGGTGATTTATAATCAAAAGAATTTTTCTTTTTTCTGAAAAATTGAGTCAAGATTATTATTTATAATTGAAACACGTGCTCTTTAAATATCCATGCAGACTGCTGTTGTCATTAAATAACTCGTCGTAGATTTTTATTCTTTTACACGCATAAGGAATGTTTTGGTTTTTCAGTAAGCCAATGATTAAGAGACGGTTTGCTACAAAATTATTCGGAGTCTTTTTCAAAATTTTTTCTGCAGATTCAATGCCTTTTTCAATTTGTCCTGATTTGATTTCTAAGGTGACTTTATTTAGGCATGCTCGCCAATTGGATGGAAAGAGTGTGCATGCTAAATTAGACTTCTCATAATCGTACGGATAATTTGCTTCGTAGTACTTTGATAAAAAGAACAGGATCATTCCAGTTGAAATGATTAAAAAAAGAGAAGTAGTGATCGCTTTAGAAATTCCTAAATTAAGACTGTAGGTTTTTTTAGATATTAAAGATAGTGTTAAGCCT
Source organism: Pseudobdellovibrionaceae bacterium (assembly GCA_002722705.1). Classification (GTDB taxonomy): domain Bacteria; phylum Bdellovibrionota; class UBA1018; order UBA1018; family UBA6935; genus UBA6935. Next base: position 50,369 of record PBMP01000006.1, read on the forward strand.
AAAGCAATCGAAGTTAAGTAATTTGTATAGGCATTTTCTAGAGGAAATGCAGTGAGCGCTGAAGTTAAAATAAAAATTAATAGAGAGATTGAAAAAGCTTTTTTCTCTTTAGTAATAAATTCATTTTCTTGAGTTTTGATGAGAAGGAATAAAAGAGAGCTGATGAGAATAAGTAAAAGAATTGTTAAAAATATACCGTTTTCAGCTAAAACTTCAAGGTAACCGTTGTGAGGGGATCGAACAATGAGGTCTTCGTTAGATTCTGGATCATTAAATTTAGCGTGATGAAATGAAAGATAACCAAATTCAAAATTTCCTGGACCAATTCCAAAAGCCCAATTTGATTTAAAAATCTCAAAAGTATTTTTCCATCGACCTAAACGAGTTGATTTATTTTTTTCTTTTGCCGTTGAAATTGGATCAGAAAGGCTTTTTGAATGACAGGACTTTTGAGAAAGGTAATTTCCAGTCAAATCTGTAAGAGGCTGGTAGTGAACGAGTTTTAACATTGAGAAAGAAAATAGCGTTAAAATCAGTATAGTTAATTTTTCTTTTTTTTCCCACTTTAAGAAAAAAATCGATAAACAACTCATTCCAATACATAAAAACGCAGTTCTACTAAATAAAAAATATAAATAGATCATTAAAAAAATAAGTAAAATTTTAAATAAATTTTTCTGAAGGTGAGAATATTTTTTTTTATTCTTTAAATAAGAGAGAAGTTGAATAATGAAAGACGAGCCCACGTATTCTGCGGTCATGTTTTGATAACCAAAAAGTGAGCTTGGAAATTCGTTTCCAACTAAGCTTGTAAAAGGATCAATACAAAAATTTTGGAGGACACCATAGATACATACTGGCAAGAGGCCATAGAGATTCATTTTTGATAGAAGAGTTAAGCTGTTGTTTTTATTTTTAAAAAAATTAAACGCAATGACAGTACTAGAAAAAAAACAATCCAATCGAGAAGTTGGTTTTCATAATTTCCCGGATTTAAAAATAAACTAAAGAAATAGGTAATAATTACCGACAAAATGAGAAGGTTAATCTTTTTGATTTCTGGTAATTCAAGCTGTTTTCCTGAAAAAATAAAGGGGATGAGGGCTAACGACACCGTCAGATCGTATGCAATCCATTTGGCGTGGGTGTATTGATCAATCAAAAAAGAGAACACCAGAATCGGGATTAGGATGAATCCAGTGACAGTGAGCGTTATTGGTGCTACCATATCTATAGATTCTATTGTGCTTTGTCGATAGACAGAAGGAAATTTTGTAGATAATTAAAGGAAAAAGCCGGTCGTCGTTTTTTCTTTTAGGAGTATAGAATGCGAAACTTATTTCTTATTTTAGCGCTTTTTTCATCATCTCAAGTTTTTGCAGGTGAGCTTTTTAATGCCGTTACTTGCTATTTTGATTCACGTAATAATGATCAAATGGTCTTAAATTTTTATTTAAGAGCTTTAAATTATTGTGAAAATTCGAAATTTGATTCCAAAGCAGTAGTGACTCTTGAGTCTGTGGGAAAAAATAGTTGGATATCAACCTACAGTGGAGTGCTTTCAGGTTTAGATGTTTTAGGGCGTCGAAAATTTTCTACACAAGAATTTGAATTCACTTATTTTGATGATTTGAATACACAAAAAGGTGAGGCAACTTTAGATAACCGCCTTTTAGAAGGAGTTCCATCGATCACAAATTTGACTTGTGATTATCACTACAGTGATCTCGACTGTATGTCTGGATCAGGTGATTTAGCTTACCCAAGTTATCCGAGTTATCCGAGTTATCCGAGTCATCCGAGTTATCCAAGCTACCCGAGTTACCCGAGCTATCCAAGTCATCCGAGTTACCCGAGCTATCCGAGTTACCCGAGCTATCCAAGTCATCCAAGTTACCCAAGTCATCCAAGTTATCCGCTTCAGATAAAGAACCGAAGTACGACTCAACGTGTTTTTTGGAATAAAGTAAAGAAGATGTTTAAATAAAAACAGGTTCTGTTTTTACCGATATGCTGCTTTTCTTAGTGTTGTTTGAAGTTTTTTGACTCGATCTTGTAGGTTTTCAATTTCGATTTTTTGAGTTTCGTTGAGGTGAATCACTTTGTGGTATTTTGCTTGAACAAGAAATTCAGATGATGTGTCTCTTAAGGTGGTGTAGCCACCTACGATTTCTCCGTTTTCTTTAATAGGAGCACAGTGGATACTGACTCTTACTTTGCGTTCACCTGAGGTTGCAGGAATTTCATGTAATTTAAAAGAGTCTCCTTGAGTATAGCTATCTTTAATTCGATGTTCCGCAGTTTTGTCATTAAGCTTAAAAACCTCATGTATTTTTAATCCGATCGCTCTATTCTTTGAGCGAAATCCTAAGAACGTTTTCATGGGTTGATTTAAGTAAATGATGGTACCTGATGTATCTAAAACAGCAACAGGGTCAATGGAGTGATCAATTACGAATTGTGATTTTTTTACAAATTCTTCAAGACTCATTTTCTTTTAAGTTCTCCCGAAGTGAATAAAAATATTCATCTACATCAAAATCAGGTTCCCAGTTTCCTTTTTCTTTGAGTGTTCCTAAAGGACCTAGGGGGTTTGCGCAAATTTGATCAATGTCGATCTGATCTGTTTTCATCAGAATTTGCTTTGTAGAATTATCGTCTCTTAAATAATAAGGAAGATAAAAAGACTTTATTTTCAGTTCATTTTTTCCAAGAAAGCTGGGCATCATATTAATTTGGTCTAAAAACTCTGGGCTGAGTTCAATGAGCTCGATATTCATTCTTCCACGAACTGCCTCTACAAAAAGAAGCCATTCTCTTGCTCCGCACGAGTTGACCTGAGTTACCCCTTTTAGATTGATCTGAAAGCGAATGTTGTTTCTGTTTAGATCAGTCATGTGAGTTACGAGGTCTCCCAGATTGACATCCTCATTTAAAAGTCCAGTCATGGAAATGACCTGATGAGTTCCGTCGTAAAGAGACTCAATAATAAATTGTCTTGAGTAAGCGTCTATATGTTCCCCGTGCATCTCTTTCATTGTCTAGTAATTACGCCGGTTTTACAAAAAAAAAGCCTCAAAAACGCACGAAAGAATTTTATTTCCCGCGTTATGAGGCTGTTTTTAATGACTTAATGAGTTAAAGATAAACTATCTTGGCCTTCGAGAGGGCGTTGATCGTCGGTTTCTAGGTCTTCTTTCTCTTGATTCAGTCGTTCTAGGAGGAGAAGAACGTCTGGGTTGTACTCTGGTCCTTTTTCGTTTTGGTCTCTGAATTTTTGGAGAAGGCGATTTATGATTTGATGATTCAATCCAGATGACTTGCCTAATCGGTCGTACGAATCTTCTTGTTGAAGGCATTTTTCTGACTGTACGGTGATAGTCTCTGACATTTTGATAACGAGAAGGAAGAATCATTTTTTGAGACTCAGGATAATAGATGTATTTTCCAGAGCGAACTCGTTTTGGAAGAACGGTAAGCATTCCACCGGAAGCAGAAAGCCAGGCTACCATTTGATCCCATCGTGTGATTCGTTTTCTTTGGTAGGTTCCAATCAATGAGCGGTGGTAGAAGCTTCTAGCCCACGCTCTTTGAAGAAGTCGATACTGAGTTTTTCGGGTGATTTGCCCTCGATAAACAAGGTAGTCACCGCTTAAAAATTCGCTTCGAGGTACGATCGTTGTTCCAAAAGTGAACAGTTGAGGATAAAAGACCGCTGTAGCCATATTTTGACTTAAGTTCCAATAACCATCGTCAAATCCATATCCTGCTGAATAGGTGAGATCTGAGCGAAACGGAAGCCAACCAACCATTCCCTCTCCCCATGTAAAAATGGATTCTTCCTGAAAAAAGAAAGTTGCACTATGAGGACGATAATTAAAGTTTGGATTTGGCGTCCAGACCCACCCCCAAACGGAATGATGTCGAAAGTATCCATAGTGGTAAAGGTAATTATAGACTGGGATGTATGAATGGAAGACTAGTTGTTTTCCATCTTGTGCCCATATTCCATCGGAATAAGGAACCCATTCTGAATCTAAGAGATAAAGGGAGTACCAGGTTTTTCCACGAATAGTCACAGCAGTGGCGTGTCCATTAAGGACACAACTTGGATTGAGTTTTGGACAAAACTGACTCAGTTCGGATTCTAAACCAATCACATGGCGATAAGAAACAGGCTTCGTTGGCGTAATTTGAATGGAATGTTCTTTGATGGTTCCTTGGTCTGAGAAGGACGCTGTGAGAGTCACTGGTTGTTGATCAATCACATGATAAATCACTCCGTCTGTGGTCATTTCAAAAAAGTTTTGTTCACTGGTTTCGCATCCATAGATTGGATCACAAGAGCTTTGAACAGAGTCATTTGCTTTCCATGAAATTAAATCTTTCTTTTCATGGATGGTGATCGGTCCACCGCTTGGTTGGGATCGTAGAATGTTTGCTTCCAGAAACACAGCAGTAACATCAGCAGAGACTTGATAATTCCCTGTTTTTGAAATGCCTTGATGATTGACTTGTGTGATTCGAATCGTATCTCCATAAGAGAGTTTTGATGCGCAAAGCGTCAATAAAAAGATAAAGAAAGTCCTCATTTTTTTCATATAAATTTCTCCTAAGTGAAATTAGAGTCCGAGTGTTTCTAAGGCTTCTTCTTCAGAGGCACTGAGTGGACGAAGTGTTTTCCGGGTTGATGTTGACCAATAAGGGGCAAAGATTTTAAAAATCTTACCATCGGTTGAACGGTAAACCCGGTCTCCTGCAGTCCCTACCCACCGAGGAAGTCCGTAAGGGAGGTCTTTTCTTAAGATAGGAATTGCTTTCTCGCTTTGTCGGAACATGACATGAGTTTTGCTAAATTCCATTTGTGAAAGAGTTTCCCAAGCGAGTTCATAGCTCTTCGTAAGGGAGACCACAGGTAAAGAGCCATCATGAATCTTTTGAATTTCACGATCCGACTGAGATCCAAGGGTAAAGATGAGTTGAACTCGCTCTGGATCAATGAGTTTTTTAAAAACACTTTTTCTCCAAGCTCGAGTTTCATTTAAAAGTTTTTCTTGATCCGAGTCAGAGACGCCAAGAGAGTCAACGGGAAGACTTCTAAGAATTACATATTGACTTCCAACTCCTATGGATTGAAGAAAGGCTTGAAGTTTTTGGCCTTCGTATCCAGTCAAAGCTCGTCCTGTCCATAAATCATCATGAGAAAATTGATCTGCAAGAATAACTACTTCAGCCTCATCTGGTCTTCCTCGAAAAACTGGAAATCCTTGGTCTCGAAGAGAAGAAGGGCGGGTTACTTTTGCGTTTTTATATGGATCTTCAAAGAAAGGGATTCCTTCAATGAGACCACGGAATGCTGAAGCCCAATAGTCTGAAGGTCCAAAATCAAAGTATTTATAATTTGTTTTATTCGGCTCATAAGGAACATCAGCCTGCCCACGAGGCATTTGATAAAATGTGTGGGGACGATAAGCATCTTTTGGTCTTCGACTAAATCCCTCGTACTTTCCTTTTTTATTTCTTACGAGTTCAATCGATGCTCCTCCGTCTCTTCGAGTGGTTCGAGTGGTTCCAGACCCCATAAATTCGGTAAGTCCATACCTAAAGTCTCTTCTTGGGATTTTGATATTTCGATATTTAAAGCCCTCGTCAAAGGGTTGATCAAGATTATGGTCGACAGGAAGATTCCAAGAAGAGTTTTCCTGAAATTCTCTGACGTCTTTGAGTGCTGAAGAGAAGTTTTTGGAAAGAGTTGGGCTATTGGACCCCGGATGCTTAACTTTGATAAAACGAACATCAGTATTTACTGAGCTTAGTCCTTTGAGCGATTGTTTTTTGCCTTCCACTAAACAACTGTAAAGATCGGTACCTAATTGTCGTTTATCCATGAGACCCTGACCGTTGATTCCACCTGTCTTTTTTACAATATTTTTTAGAACTCGATCTGAGTTGAGTCGAGATTTAAGAAGCTGTTGATCTTTGTTTTCTGAAAAATCAAAATCACTCATCTTCTCTCCTGGTTCAAGAAGAAGGTTTTTTCCTTTTTCATCTACAGGGAAATAAAACTTACGATTTCCACCTGCAGATACGGATCCATATTGAATCATTTGAACATTTTTTTCAGCGTCCCGACTTGGTCGACAGCTCCCGCCTCTAGAGAGAATGTAAGTACCTAGGGTATCTTGGGCTCCACCACCGACTGCGATGATCAGTTTGAGGCTCTCTGGATTACTTTGAACGACATGGTCGATCAGTGCATTTCGGTGCTTAACAATTGGGCTATTCTCATATTGAGAAAGTTTGAGCATCGGATAAGGAAGTTGATTTTGATATTTAAGTTTTCCATTAATCATGATGGGAGCGTACTCGGCGTATTGACCTTTGATTGTGTAAGCAAAAGTATTAATGAATAAATAACTTTCATCGATTCCCATCGCTTTTAGAGCATTTTGCATTCGACCACCTGTTCCTCCAGTAAAGGAACGGTAAGAAACATTTTCGTCTTGAGCACCTTCTTGTCCAATGATCAGAACCTTCACCTCGTTTTTACCTAGCCGTCCTCGGTAGAACATGGGACCAAATTTCCATCGAAATTTATCACTACGATCATTCTTGTTTTCTTTTAAGGCTTGAAGTCCAAGTGCCCGGTAATTAGGTGTGTGAGCAAAAAGTTTTGCGTAACCTCTTCCCGCTTCTGTACTCATATCTGGTCCACGATCAAACTCATCAAAGCGACCTCTTTCGTCTTTAACAAGAGAGTCTTTTGCAAAACTGTTTAAGCTTAAAACGAAAAGAACAAGATAAGATCGTAGAATAATTTTTGATTTCATAAGAATCTCCATGGATTAAGGTGCGCAGGCGTGCAGTATCCATCAAAATTCTTTTTGGCAATAAAATTAAAGGAGATGCTCTGAGTCAGATTTTTACATCGAACTTAAATCTTGGTCGTATATTCTCCAGCGTCGATAGAGCGGAGCTTGGAGTTCTTTCCACGGACGATTCATTGCTTCATTATCTTCAAGAATCCATGACGCTTCTCCGGCAACGACCCCGTACTCTTTTGCTCTTCTAAAAGATTCATAGGTGAAGAGATTAAAAATCCCTTCTTTTCTATATTCAGACTTTACTCCCAGGGTCAGAATTCGAACAGTTTTTAAAAAACGTTTCCCCAGCAATATTTTTAAAACGCCTGTTGGAAATAGTCTTCCGTTTTTTATTCTTTTAAAAATCCAATTGAAGTCTGGAAGAGCGAGCATGAATCCTGCGGCTTTTCCGTCTTTTTCAGCAATGAACGCAAAACGTGGGTCTACCAGCATCTTCATATCTTTTGCGGCGTGAATAAACTCTTCTTGAGTCATGGGAACAAAACCCCAGTTGTCTTCCCATGCAGAGTTGTAGATATCGAAACAAATTTCAATTTCGCGATCAAAATTTTTAAGATCAAAATCTCGAAATTTAAATCCAGATTCTGCAAGTTTTTGTTTTGCTCTTTGAATTTTTTCTTCCGGAATGTGTTTCATAAACTCGGTAGGAAGAAGATAAGCAACAAGGTCTTTTGCATCACTAAAACCGGCTTTTTCATGTAACTCTTGATAGTATTTTGGGTTCCAAGTAGTCATTAAAGTAGGATGTTGACTTTGCCCTCTCACTAAAAGGCCGCATTCGTGGTTTGTAGAAGGACTCATCGGACCTCTCATGTGAGTTTTCCCTCGTTTTTTTAACCAGGTTCGTGCTACATCAAAAAGACGATTAGCAACTTCTTGATCGTCAATGCATTCAAAAAAACCGTAAAATCCTACTTGATCTTTATGGAACTCGTTATGAGCATGATTGTCAATGGCAGCTATTCTTCCTACCCACTGACCATTTCTTGTGGCCATAAAAAGTTGGATTTCAGCTTTTTTATAGAAAGGATTTTTTTCGGTATCCAGAGCGTCCCACACTGTTGCGCGAAGGGGAGGAACCCATTGTGGATGATCTTTCTTGTTATAAATTTTCCATGGGAAACCAATAAACTTTTTAGTGAGTGATTTATCACTAGGATGGAAAGAAACAATATCGATCGGATGTGTGTTCATAATAAGGCCACCTTTGCTTTTTTGGATGATTAAGCATTACCTCGAGAGTCTTGAGACTACAATCTTTTAGTCGGATGTTTCTTTTTTCTGACTAAAAAAATATGTTTTTTATCAGAAGCCTTTTTTGTTGAGTTTGATAGGATAAAGCTTATGAAAATTTCTCTCCTTCCTTTTGAGCAAAGTCCTTTCAATGTTCAAATTGAAATTTCTCAAGATCAGCATACGGAAATCAGATTTAAAGTCTGTGGACCCGTTTCTGAATTGGAGAATTGGGAGGTTCCTTTTGATTTAAGCCGCGAAGACCGAATCTGGGAATCGACTTGTTTTGAAGTTTTTCTTACAGAAAAAGATTCGACGCGTTACCAAGAGGTGAATCTTTCAAGAACAGGAGCATGGAATCTTTATTCATTTGATTCGACTCGAGTAGGAATGAAACCTTCGGATCCATTTTTTGAATTTGAAGCGATTTCAGATGGAGTCAGATTGCTTCTCCCGCATGGCGTTTGTTTAGAAAAAATCGGAATCTCTACCATTTTAAAAGAGAAGTCAGGGAAGATTCATTATTTTGCTCTTTGTCATATTGGGGATCGTCCTGATTTTCATGCTCGCGAAACATGGACTTTATCGTTAGACTAGTTTGTATGTTTCAGTTGGGATTAGAAAATTTACTCACAAACAAAGATTTATTAAATCGACTTCGAGGAAAAAGAGTGGGCTTGGTCGCTCATCCTGCTTCAATCGATCAGGAGTTGAATCACTCAATCGATTTATTGATGAATCATTCTGATATTCAATTGACCTGTGGTTTTGGTCCTCAGCATGGAATTCGGGGTGATGTTCAAGATAATATGGTCGAAACGGAAAATGAAATTCACCCTGAATATAAAATTCCACTTTTTAGTTTGTATGGTGAGGTTCGAAGACCGACTCATGAAATGCTTGAACATGCGGATGTTTTTCTTTTTGATTTGCAAGATGTGGGATGTCGTATTTATACGTTTGTTGCAACTCTTCGTTATTTGATGGAAGAAGCAGCTTCTTTAGGAAAAGAAGTGTGGATCCTCGATCGTCCTAATCCGGTTGGAAGAGGAGTTGAAGGAAGTCTTTTAGAAAAAGAATGGATGAGCTTTGTAGGACAGGCTTTTATTCCTATGCAACATGGATTAACTCTAGGAGAGTTGGCTGTCTTTTTTAAAGAATCTTTGAATTTAGATTTAACTTTAGAAGTAGTACCAATGAAGAACTACTTTCCTTCCAAGGAGCCGTGGCCCAAAGATCTTGCGTGGGTAAATCCGAGTCCTAACCTACCGACGTTTACTTCTACAAGAGCTTATACAGGGACTGTGATTTTGGAGGGGACACACCTTTCTGAAGGAAGAGGAACTACTCGCGTTCTTGAGGTTTTGGGAGCTCCGAATTTACAGATTCAAAAGATATTGGATCGAATGAAAGAAATTGAAAAGAACTGGTATGAAGGAGTGAGAGTCCGACCGTGTTTCTTTATTCCCATGTTTCATAAATTTAAAGATCAACTTTGTAATGGAGTTCAAATTCATTCTGAGGATCGATATTGTGTTCCCTCTCATTACCGACCATTTCGATGGGTCGCTTTATTTTTAAAGGCACTGAAAGAAACTCATCCTTCGTTTGAAATTTGGAGATCTTTTCATTATGAATATGAAAAAGATCGACTAGCCATTGATTTGTTGACTGGAAGTGACTTTTTAAGAAAGTGGGTAGATGACCCCCATTCGACTCCGGAGATGTTGGAGTCCAAGTGGTCTAAAGATGAACAACAGTGGATTTTGGATCGAGATCCTTATCTTATCTATGAACGGGAAAAAAGATGACTGAAATTACATTAGCAGAGCTGCTTGAGTATTCTAAAAACTTAAAAGAAAATGAACTTATTTTGGATGTTCGTACCCCCGAAGAGTTTGCTTCAGGGCATATTCGTGGAGCAAAAAATATTCCTCATACGGAAGTTTTAGGTTCTTTAGAAGAGTTAAAGTCTTATGATACGATTTACATTCATTGTAAGAGGGGGGGAAGGGCTGTAACCGCTGCTGATCAGTTAGTCGCGGCAGGTGTGACTTCTTTAAAAGTACTTTCTTCGGGAGGAATGGACGATTGGCTCGCATTTGGTTATCCTGTGGAATCTTAATTTTAGTTTCAACCGCGTTTGCGTCTTCACGGTTTGTGTCACATCAGCTCCTGCCGGTAGATGAAGCTCCTTCTCGTCCAGATTTTTTTAATTTTAGAAAACAGGTTTTCGAGTCGATTGAAAAACGAGATTTGAATGGTTTTAAAAAATGGGTTTCACCTGAAGTTTGGGTGGGGACCGGACCTGAATCACAAGGCTGGGAAGCTCTTTCAAGACGTTTTCAAATCGAAGATAAAAATGCACAACCTTTGTGGAACGCGCTTGTGCCGTTAACAAAACTCGGGGGGCGGTTTGTTCAAGCAAATCGTTTTTGTGGTCCCTACGTCTTTACCGATTGGCCGACTCAAATGGATGGAGCTCAGTATGCAGCTGTTATTGGTGATTCAGTAAATATTAGAAAGCAAGCAAGTTCGAGTTCACCTGTTGTAAGACAAGCAAGTTATCATATTGTCCGTGTTCCTTTTGGGGAATGGTTTGAAAAATGGGTGCGAATAGAAACTCCGAGTGGAAGAAGTGGCTATATTGCCGGCCAATATTTGAGAAATCCTTATGATTATCGATTTTGTTTTGAAAAAAATAATGGGCACTGGACCCTTACTCATTTAATCGCAGGAAAGCCGGACTCAAAATCTCAATAGAAACTTCGATGTCATTTTGGTTGGGGAAGACTTGGCACGCTAGACGAATTCCTTTTCCAAGTTCCCCTTTTGTTAAATGACTTTTTTCATCAGGAGTAGGAGGAGAAAAGGCATGCCATGCTTCTTTTGGGATTTGAATTCGGTCTTTTCCACAAACGCCGTGCCCCCCACATTGGCTTCCAATAAAGATTTCTTCCATTTGAGCATGACCAAGTAAGTTAAAGTTTTTTTCTATAGTTAAAGTAAAATGAACTTTTCCTTTATGTGTGAAGTGGATTGCCATATACCTTTTCTATCATGGTTAAAACTTCAGACAAGCCTCGGTTAGGCGACCCTAAAAACACCCTTTATTTAATTGATATTAGTGCTTTTATTTTTAGAGCTTTCTATGCTGTACGTCATTTAAGCAATAGTCAAGGAACTCCAACGAATGCCGTTTTTGGAGTTGCAACGATGTTAGCTAAGCTTCAGGAGATGGTTGGCCCAGAGAAATGGGCGATTGTTTATGATTCTAAAGGTCCGGGGTTTCGTCATGAACTTTATCCTGAGTATAAAGCGAATCGAGGAGCTCCTCCAGAAGACCTGATTCCTCAGTTTGATTTAATTAAGACATTGATTGAAAAACTGAAAATTCCTTCGTTTGAGCAGCAAGGCGTAGAAGCAGATGATTTGATTGCAACACTCACTCACAAGTGGACTGGCGAGGACGACCAGAATCGAGTGGTCATTGTTTCAAGTGATAAGGATTTAATGCAGTTACTCGGAGATCGAGTCTGTATGTTGGATACGATGAAAGAAAAGGTTTTTGGGCCTGAAGAGTGTGAAGAGAAACTCGGGGTCCCTCCTCATCAAGTGAGAGACTACCTTTCTCTGGTGGGAGATACTTCTGATAATGTTCCTGGGGTTCCATCGATTGGTCCAAAATCAGCATCTGCTCTTCTTCAAGATTATGGAAATCTTGAAGGTGTTTTGGAAGCTGCTTCTCAAGGTCAAGTTAAAGGAAAAAAAGGAGTGGTTTTGGTTGAGCATAAAGAACTTGCTCTGCTTTCTCAAAAATTAGTTTCTTTGAAAGAAGATTGTGAGGTTTCTTGGGAAAAAAATCAATTTGACTATCGTTTTCAGCCGAATGAAGAAGTTCTTTCCTTTATTGAGTCTTTAGAGTTTAAGACTTTAGTACAAAAATGGTCAAAATGGGCTAATCAGACGGTTCCTTCTCAAGTGCAAAAACTTCCACCTGCCTCAGTCGTGTTCCAATCGATTACTGATGAAAAAAGTTTAGTTCAGCTGGTAAAGCAAATAGAAAAGAAAGGACAGTTTGCTTTTGATTTAGAGACCACTTCTTTGAATCCAAGAGAAGCAAAAATTGTTGGACTTGCGTTTTGTTTAGATTCAAAAATTGCTTACTATGTTCCAGTTGGACATACGGGAGAAGGGGCTTCCACTCAGCTTTCTGATGAATGGGTGATGCAGCAGATTCAACCGCTTTTAGAAAACCCAAAAATCAAAAAAATTGGGCAAAATTTAAAATATGATTGGAGTGTCTTGCAGGCGAGAGGAGTTTATCCTTCTGGAATAGGTGCAGATACGATGGTTGCAAGTTACTTGCTTGACCCTACCGGAAAACACAATTTAGACTTTTTGTCTCAGAGATACCTAGGACATACTCCGATTTCTTATGAATCTTTATGTGGAAAAGGGAAAGATCAAATTTCTTTTGCACAAGTCTCTGTGAAAGAAGCAACTGATTATGCTGCGGAAGATGCATGGCTTGCTTTTGAGTTATGGAAAATTTTTCAAAAAGAGCTCCAGGAACAAAAGCTTATGGAAGTTTTTGCTCGAATCGATTTACCTATGGTTGAAATTTTAACTCAAATGGAGATGGAGGGAGTTCATATTGATGTTTCTTTTTTAAAAGAACTTTCAATTGAGTTTAAAAAGATTTTAGAGGAAATTGAGAAAAAAATTAATTCCTATACAAAAGAACCTATTAATTTGAATTCTCCTAAACAGTTAAGTCATCTCTTATTTGAAGAGTTGGGACTTCCGACTCAAACAAAAACTAAAACAGGTTTTTCTACGGATGCCAAAGTTCTTTCTATTTTGGCTCCTTTGCATGAGGTTCCACAGCTTCTTTTAGAGTATCGTGAGGTTTCAAAACTATTAGGAACCTATGTCGATCCTCTTCCTCAACTGATTGATTCTTCTACTGGAAAAATTCATGCAAGTTTTCATCAAACAGTGACTGCGACAGGTAGACTTTCTAGTTCTGACCCGAATCTTCAAAATATTCCTATTCGTACAGAAAGAGGAAAATTAATTCGAAGGGCTTTTGTCCCTTCAAATGGGAATGTTTTGCTGTCTGCAGACTATAGTCAAATTGAGCTTAGAATTTTAGCTCATATGAGTGAAGACCCTAGCTTAATGGAGTCTTTTCAAAAAGGAGAAGATGTTCATAAAAAAACAGCTGCGGATATTTATCATATAGATACTCAAGAAGTGACCGATTCTCAGAGAGCCGTTGCAAAAGCAATTAACTTTGGATTGATGTACGGAAAAACTGCATTTGGACTTTCTCAGGAATTAGGAATTCCTCGAGGAGAAGCTTCCCAGATGATTCAGATTTATTTTGAGAGATATGCGGCAGTCAAAGCATTCTTAGATCAGCAAATTGAGCTTACAAAAGAGCGAGGTTGGTCGATGACTCTCTCAGGGAGAAAAAGAGTGATTCCTGAGATTCGGTCTAAAAACCGAATGGTTCAAGCCAATGGAGAACGCATGGCGATGAATACTCCCATTCAAGGAACTGCAGCAGATCTAATGAAATTAGCAATGATCGATCTTTCTGAAGCCTTAGAAAGAAAGGGTTTTCGTTCAAAGATGATTATCCAGGTTCACGATGAAATCTTACTTGATTGCCCAAAAGATGAAGTGGAGAAGGTTCAACCTCTTGTTGAAAAAACATTGGAAAATGCAATGAAGTTGAAAGTTCCTTTAAAGGTAAATTCGTCTATTGGTGAAAACTGGAAAGCCTTAAAATAAATCGCTTAGAAAATTCTTCCAAAGAAAAGCAACCAGAGTCACAAATCCAATGAGTCCAGCGAATGAAGCGTAGGCCTCATAGTCTTTGTTTTTTCTTCCGAGTTCAACACTGTATTGATGATGTTCCAGCGTGGGATTAACTGCTTTGAGTTTTTCGGAAGACTGAGGAAAAAGGCGAGGGAAGAATCGAGGAACGAGCGCTTGATAGGTTAGGTAGGGCTCTCCAAAGATTTTTTTTAGTTTGTTTTCTTCATCCAAAATAATGAAATGGTAAACTGCTCCAAAGAGAACCGTTGCAATTCCAGCAAGAATGTAGTTTTGGATGGCAAGAGCGGTTCCGATCGCCATGAGATAAGTTCCCAGATAGAGAGGATTGCGAGTGAGGGCATAAGGACCACCTACAGCAGGATACTGATCTTTTCTAAGGTAGGCGGATGCCCAGTATCGAAGAGTGGCTCCTAAGAAACAAACGATGATCCCAGGCCAGGTAGGATAATCACGAACTGAGAGAATTAAGGCGACTGAAAAAATCCACGCCATTACAATTCGAGTTTTTCCCTGAATAAAACCACGGTACCAAGAAACTTCATTGATTTCAGACATTTGCATTCCTTTATTTCCTTTGTTTCCCATCTTCACTTGAAAAACCTCTAGTTTCAAGGAGAAAGAGCCAGTTGCTTTTAGTGGTTGCTAATAATGGATCAAAAAGGTAAACAAATGTGTTAATAGAAAGCGAAATGGAATCGAAATGTATTTTTATTTTCAGTTAAAACTTCTCTTAAGTGTGATGAGTGTTGGGCATGCTTCCTCTTTGACTCCTTATCAGATTCAAATAGAACCGATTCAAGCTCGGTCCACACTGATTGAGATTGCTGAAACTTTTCGTGAAATGGAGAAGTTATCATCTGACTTTAATCATCATCCCATTACAGAGCAACGAAGAAAACAAATGGCCCGTTTGATTTTGTCTTACCGAATGAAACAGTTTGGAGAAGCACCAGAAGATAAAATTTCAATCGCATCGGCTCCTTTTCCTGGAATGGTTCTTTTAGATTTGATTCCTAAAATTTGGAACACCGAATACCAAAAAAATTATCAAACCGCTTATCAAGAAAATGTAGCAGATATTTCTGTTTTAGTTTTATTTGATGAGTTCATGAAAATGATCGCAGAAGGAAGAGCTCCTGAATCTTTAAAAAAAGAAGCAAGAAAGATTGGTCCTTGCATTGCTCATAAAGTTCTTCGTGCAAAAGATGATCAAAAATGCAATCTAAATGTAGATCCAGACTACCTTCCAAAAATTCCAATTCGTCGTTTGCTCCGAGTGAAGATGGGGTGTAAATATCATCGAATTTCACCCTGTGAAACCAGGCAAGCCATTTTTTATGCTGCAAAAAAATCGATCTTAAATGCAAAGAAAGATCCACACGTTCAATCCATGATTAAAACAAAATTTGAAAAAATTTTTCCAAAAGAATTTAAAAAAGGATTTTTAGGTCAGCTTACTCAGAAAATGACCCACGTCGCTTCTATTGTGAATCAAAAATTTAAAGGGACTTTTTCAAAACAGCTTTGGCATCCTCAAGTCTCTTTAATTGAAAATTTTAAAGATCCAAAACTCATGACTCTAAGAAATTTTATTGAAGGATTGCGGGCAGACCTCAATGGAGCAGTCGTATTGTCTCAATCTTCAGATCCTCAGATCAGAGGTCTTGCAGCCCCTCTTTTTTATGCGAGTGCAAATCGACTTTTGGTGTTGATGGGCGGGAAAAGAGCGGTGGTACGTAAAGGAGCGCTGTTACTCGAATCAAGCACTGGTGTTCCTCGAGTCTATTCTGAAAACTTTGGTGGATGGGGTGTATTGGAAACACCTTCTCGTCCTCAGTTTTTATCATGGGACTGGGGAAAATATGATCCTGCAGCACAACCACCTACACCTGCACGTCTTTTTCCGGCCGTTTTTTATGTGAACTCTCAAACGTTGACTCCTAAATTAGAGACCACGCTTTCAAATGGTCCTCTGGCTCAAAATATGGAAGATCTTGCGGACTTAATTACAGTCCTCATTGATTTTTTGAAATCAACGAAGC
Source organism: Pseudobdellovibrionaceae bacterium (assembly GCA_002722705.1). GTDB lineage: Bacteria > Bdellovibrionota > UBA1018 > UBA1018 > UBA6935 > UBA6935. Next base: position 66,378 of record PBMP01000006.1, read on the forward strand.
CCAATGGACCTTTGGGGCCTTATTTTTTAAAAGGGGGGGCAGAAGAAGAAATGGTTAAGCTTCTTGAGCCAGGAACCCCTGAGATTTTTCCAGAAGAGGGAAGACGTTTGATTTTAGGGACTCTTGCAGGGGCTTTAAAAAATTTAACTTTACGGAATCAAGGCCATATTGAACAAGGAAATAATTCTGAAGGGATGCTTCGTTTTTTTTCTTGGACTCATTTGGGGGGACGGTTTTCTGGTCAAAAAGTTCGAGTCTCAGCTGTTTCTCAAGTTTTAATTGGAGCAAGTCAGTTACTGGATTTAATAGAAAATCATTCTGAAGGAATGCCTCAAGGTTTTCATGAATTGACTGAAATTAAAGATGGATTGAAGCTTGCTTTAAATTTTGGAGGTTTAAAACTCGCTGCGGAAGGAAAAGATTCTCAAACAGGTGGGTTTTATCGCGAGCTTAATTTGAAAGAAGGGCCTTTTTATTTTGAAGATTCTTTGGATGGACTTTGGGGATTGACCGCAAGTTATACACAGGATCAAAAGCCTATTTTCCTAGTGAGAATCAAATCTACCCTGGGATTTATGAAAAAACTCTGGGGGTCGAGTGAAACTCCTTGGTTAACTGCAGAGTCTTTTGAGACTCGTATTTCACCTCGGGTTGCTTGGAAATTGTACCGATATTGGAAAACATATGGAGAAGTATTGAAAAAGAGTCAACTCTCAGGTGTTGAAATAGATTGGACTTATTGGGAAGAAAAATTTGCTCAGTTAGGGAATTATTTAAAAACTCAGCTTTCAACTGAGCTTGGACCTCATTTTTAACTTTATTTTTTTCTAATGACGTAAAAACGGTTTTTTGTATTTCCTTTTTTAATGAGTTGAGGATGGTTTTCTAAGTCTCTTTGAGCTTGTCTTTGTGAAATTAGGTGTTCAGAAAACTCTCGATAATTTTTAACTGTTATTCTTGTTTTCTCTTTAAAAAGATTTTGAAGGAGTTGTTCTCGTTGTTTGGGCGTTAGCCATGTTTTTTCTTTAAAACGATGAGATTTGGGGAGAAGTTTCTCGCGGGCTAAGAACCCCCAGTTGGTATAAGGTTTGATGGGATAAGTAGCATCTTTTAGCATTAATTTTCCAGCGATCTTATCTAAACCAATAAAATAAAGTTCTCCTCTTTTGGGTTCAATTCCATGAATAACTAAAGACATCCATGTGTTAAAAAAAGACGTTTCTGAATCGGAGATCATTTCTTTTGTAAACTCAAGAAGTACTGCAAGACACATTGGCCAGCACGAGTCGAGAATTTTTTGATTGAGTATCAATGGTGGAGTTTTTTTCCAGTTTTTTGAAAAGTAATCGACTAAGATTTCCCCAAGCCGAGGATCAAAACGAGTCCACTGTGACCATAGACAAAGGTCTTTTATTGAAATTGATTTTGAAAAATAAAGTTGATGGTATGCACTTAGAAGTTGTTGCTCAGTTGGTAAGTGAGTCAATCCTTTCATTTAGCCACCGCATTCGTCTAGAAAATCAAGTGCATTTTGAGCACCCGGTATTTTTTTCTCGAGTAAACTTTCAATATGTTTTTCTGCAAATTCAATCGATGCACCTTTTTGAATTAAAGCGCGCGCATGAGAGACATCTTTTTTTCTTCCCGCAAAGCATTTCATAATGAGCATCTCGTCTTTTCCTAATGCATGGGCTTCGAGTCTTTGTCCTTTAAAGACACAGATCAATCGGCTTTCATAGTCAGGGGGGAGAACATGCGTAAAGGCGCCAAAGTAAGGGTTTAGCCAATCTGGCGGAAGAGAGATTTGTTGTGCAACTCTTTTAATTTCTTCATCGATTTGTGTGAGGTCGGTTCCTCTTGGAATGGCATCAATGTCATGAGTGACTAAAGGAATTTCATGAGCCAAGATCAGCGATGCTCCTCCTCCGACAATGAGATGAATGGGGTGAGAGATTTCGTTGTCTAAGCATTTAAATGCTTTGAGCATCAGTTCAGAAGCAAATTCAATCGTTTGTTGAGTCATTCTATAATTATACGACTTATTTTTTTTGACGCAATAGTTGAAAAAAAATAAGAATATTAATGAGTTAAAACTTAACGCATTCTCTAAGTCAGAGATCAATTTACTTATCTTTGTTATTCCTTTGGATAATTTCAATCGAAAGTTTAAAAAAACAGTGTAACTTATTGTTTTTAAAATAAATGTGATGATTTGTTTTTTTTTCTTTAGTTGAAAAGCGGTGTTTTAGAAAGCTAAGGACTTGAGGCTGGATTCGCTTTAGGGTACGTTCCTAAAAACCGAAACGTGAATGAGAACCCTCCATTGGAGGGATAAGGTAAAACATATGGGTAAGAATGCAACTTTGAAAAAATCCAATGAATTGAGTTCGACTCAAGGAGGGTTAAAATCGGTGAATACGTCTAATGATGAATTTCAGATCAAAAAAGATGTTTTAGAAAAAATTTATGACTCAATGGCTAAAGCTCGAATGCTCGAAGAGCGTTTGATCAAGATGTACAAGCAGTCAGATGGTTACTTTTGGATTGGTGGTCCAGGGGAGGAAGCTTTCAATATTCCACTGGGGATGCTTCTTAAAAAAGGACAGGGAAAAGATTATGATTATCTTCACCTTCATTACCGTTCAAGCGCAATCCTTCTTGCAATGGGTGCTCAGCCTGTTGATTCTCTTCGACAGATGAAAAACACCGCTTTGGATCCTTATTCTGGAGGACGAAATTTTAGTAATCACTATTCTGTTTATGATTGGAATGTAATTCCTGTTGCTTCAACTATTGAAACTCAATACCAGACTGCAATTGGAACAGCGATTGCTCAGAAACGTCATGGTGGAGATGGAATTACAATTGTAAACGGAGGAGATGCAGGTACTGCTGAAGGTGATTTTGCGTCTTGTTTAGTTTGGGCTTCTCGGCCAGCGAATCCTCTTCCCATGTTGATTATTGTGACAAATAATGGATTTGGAATTTCGACTCCTTCACAAGGACAGCACGGAGAAAAAACCATTGCAGATCGAGCAAAGGCTTTTGGAATTCAGTCTAAAGTGGTGAATGGAAATGACGTTGAAGAAAGTTATTTCGCGATCAAAGAAGCGATGGATTACATTCGAAAAGAGAGAAAACCTTATTTTATAGAATCTCAGGTATCTCGTCTTTTTGGGCATAGCTCTGCCAGTGGTGCAAACTTCGTTTCGGGTGAAGTTGATTGTCTTAACGAATTTGAAAAACGTCTTGTTGCTCAAAAAGTAATGACCGAGTCTCAAATGAAAAAAATCAAGGCTGATTATGAGAAGGAGTTTTTGGCTCTTGCTCAACAGGTGAAAACAGAACCGATGCCTGATCCTTCAACCATCTATGACTACACTTATTGGAATCAGAAAGGAAAGTACTGGTAATGGCGACTATGGTGCAAGCCATTCGAATGGCACTTCATTACGGTGAGAAACATCTTGGGGTAAAAGACATTTTTGGAGAGGACGTTGGTCCTCCTCTGGGTGGAGTTTTTACTGCAACTCAAGGTTTAGAAACAACATGGAACTCTCCTTTAGATGAGAGAGGGATCATCGGAGCAGCGATGGGGATTGCCTATGCAGGTGATCGGTGTGTTGCTGAGATTCAATTTTGTGATTACATCTATAATACGATTGATCTACTTAAGCTTGCAGGAAATGCGTGTTGGTCTTCTCATGGGGACTGGAGCGTTCCTTTGACTGTGATGACTCCAGTAGGGTCGGGAATTCGTGGTTCGATTTATCATTCTCACTCTTTTGATGCGACTATGACTCATATTCCTGGATGGAAGATTGTAATGCCTTCAAATCCATTGGATGCCTATGGGTTGATGATTTCTTGTATTGAAGATCCAAATCCATGTATGTACCTCAAACCAAAAGCACTCCTTAGAGTCAGAGGGGAAGAGGGAATTCCTGGAGAGCCGCCATTGACGAAAGAAGGGCAAAAGCAGCTTTCTCAAATGATCGATGCTCCACTGGGTGATCGAAGTCAATGGAAGGCAAAGTGGCCAGAAGGGTTAACGAACTATGCTATTCCTTTAGGAAAAGGAAAAATTGTTCGTGAAGGAACTCAATTGACCGTTGTGAGTTATGGAAGAACCCTTCCTGTTTGTAAAAAAGCGGCAGATGACCTCGCTCAGTCTCACGGGATTGATGTGGAAGTGATCGACCTAAGAACGCTTTGGCCCTACGATTGGGAGTTGATTAAAGAATCTATTCTTAAGACTCGTAAAGTTATTTATGTAAACGAGGATACTGAAGTGACCAACTTTGGAGAGCACCTCATTCGTAGAACCGTAGAAGAGCTTTTCTACGAACTGGAAGCACGACCGAAACTTCTTGCTGGTGCTTTTACTCCGGGAATTGGTCTTGCAGATCCTTTGGAAATGGCGAGTGTTCCTCAGCTCAATCACGTAAAAGATGCAATGATTGAGGTTTCTCAGGAAACTGCATAGATTTTAAAAATAAGGAAAGCTAAATAAAAAAGGAGTCGGTTAGACTCCTTTTTTATTACTCACTTTTGGAATAAGTGATTTTATAGGTGTTTTGGTTTATTTCAAACTCAATATCTTTGATGTCATTGATTTGGTTGATTGTAGAATTTGCAAGTCCATAACTATTGCACTTTCCTTTTATTTTAAAATAACTTGAATCAGCTTCGTTTTGTTTAAAGTGACCAACAAAAGAAAGAAAACCATGTTCGATTTGAGGAATTCGAACTTCAATAGAGTTTTTTGTTTTTATCGTTTTTTCTGAAAACCATTCACAGATCTGTTCAAAGTGATCAAATTGATCTTTGTTGAGTTTGAAGTCAATTTGATCAACCGTATGAAAGAAAACGGTTTCTTCTTTTCCGTAGGATTTTCTCTCTTTCGCCTTCTTGCCTTGATAATCAAGAGCAAATAAAAATACATTTTCGACCGGTGATTCAAACATACTTCCATGCATCCATGGCTCTCCCTCAGGTGTTTTAGTGTCATAAAACTTAAAATGATGATCTGGGTAATGATCAATCAACTTTTGATGGAGTTTATTTTCGTTTCCAAACTGGCTTAGGCATAAGGAAATGTAATTGCTTTTATATTCTTCGTCTTCTTTTAAAAACTCCAAGTAAGTTCCGTCTTTTAATCTAATATAAATTCCTTCCCATGACCCATTATTTGTATCTTTCTTTGCATAAGATGCGCCTGGTATATCTGAGTGAATTTTCTTTAATGAATCAAAAGTATGGGTATTGAGAACCCGGTAAAGATGGTCAAAAAATAGTTTCATCTTCCAAGTGTTAGCCAAAAGTAACAGTGAATCAATAATGAATTCTAAGCTATGAAATAATTTCTACCACAAATCTAAGTCGGGGTAGGTCGTAGTCAGATTTGAGTTTAGTTAAATGGTTTTGGGTCTCTTTTCAATGGAAAGCTACAGTTTTACATAATGTCTTGAAATGATTAATGAAGAACAAAAAGACTTTATTTTCTGATTTATTTACAAAAACACATTAGTGAAGTAAAATAGTAAGGTAAGGGATTTCAAAGGTTTTATGGCTTCAGAGTTTAGGGGGAAGTCAAAAGAGCTTTGATTAAGGGGGACTGGATGAAAACGTACATCCACTATTTCACAGTATTATCTCTATCTTTTTGTAGTTCTGCATTTTCTGCAGATGAAACAGATTTTGAAAAGTTAAATGAAAGAATTGTTGATCAAGAAGGAGTCGGACCCACGATTGTTCAACCGGATTATGGAATTCAAAAGTACCTTAAGCCGGCAGATATGGGGAAGTGTGATCGACAAAACGTAGTGACTGTCGGAGCAGAAGGTCTTCTTTCAACAGTCACTCAAATGGTTGCTGATGGTTATGCGGCAAATGGAAAAAATTATTTAAAAAGTGTCTTAACCAAAGGAAAAGCGTTAGACGATAATTCTCCGTGTCCAGCTGCCGGAGAGTCTCCAGATGGAATTTCATGTCAGCTTGTACGTGCTCAAGGAAAAGATTATATCGATCGACTCGTCGGTCAAGCGATGAGTAATGGAGATGCTTATGCTTGCCAGATGTTAAAAACTAAAAAAGTTCAAGGAAAGCTTTCTTGTTTTAGACAAGAAATGGCTCAACTCAATGCACAGATGGCTATGCTTCAACAAGTCTTTGTACAGAATGCGACACGAATGCAACAAGAAATGCAAATGATTGTTGAAGTGGAGCAGGAAAGAGCTGCTCAGTATCAAGAAACTCAATATATTCTCAATGGTGATGAACGAACGAGTAAGCCAGGTCTTATTGCTGTTCGAGATCAAACAAGAGAAATGGTTGCTGGATTACCTCAAATTTTAAATGCCATGGAAAATGGAACGGGAACCGGAGATGGAAATGCCCCGGTGGGATATTTAAATATAGAAAAAGAAAGAAAAATTTTAGAAGAAGGAATTCAGACTCGAGAAGCACTATTGACCAATCAATGTTTTAGTTCACGACCTTCTTCGAGTTTTTTGTGTACAAAAAATGGAGCACCAGTTGCAGCAAAAGATTATCTTTTATGTCGTTATGAACAAAATTTAAATTTGAATAAATCTGGGCAAATCATTGATAATGCTTTAACAAAACAACAAGCAAAATCAAAAGCTGCAAAGTTAAATGGACTTCTTAATGAGATTTTTGGAGATGCACCGGCTGCAGGAGAAGAAGGAATTAGTGGTGGTTTAAATGTTCTTTCTTGGGAAGATGTCGATAAAGTTTATGGAGCTCGATTAAAAGCAATGGATTCTAATGGAATTCCTGTCTACGCATTTGTGAAAGCTCGTATGGAGAAGTGTGGAGCAAGAGCTCGAAGACAAATTAAAAGGGAAAGAAGTCGTCAGTCGACTTCTGTTGGTGCTCAAGAGTTTAGAATTAAAAAAATGGAAAATGCGTTTAGAGATCAAATGAAATCTCACTTCAATACTTACAGTCAGCACTTTGGAGAAATTAATCGAGCACTTTATGATCAACATCTTCCACTCGATACTCGAGGGTGTGATAATCAAGCACCTCGAATTCAAGTTGCTTGTTTAAAGAATATTCAAGAGCAAATGGAAGGGGTTTTAAATGGAACCACAGCGAACTCTCTTTCGAATATTTCAATTAAAGGAAATGATGTCACTAAAGTTCCACCCATTACACTAAATTGTCAGGGAATGAATGGATGCATTAATGATTTAACTCGAATTTCAAGAGGAGTGGAAAAAGAGGTAATCCGTTTAGGACAACTTAAAAATAATTATGCGGTACAAGCGAAAGTAAATATGGAAACAGCTGCTCAACAAGCGGCTCAAGCCCTTTCTCCGTATAGTCAGCTTTTGAAATCTCGAATGGATGAAATTGATGGATTATTGGGATCCATGGGGTTTACTCCTATTGCGCTTGAAGGAGTGGAACCAGAGGAGCTTCGAATGACAGAAGGGGAACCGTCACTTCCACTGCCCCCACAAGATATCGCTCGGTTCATTGGTGGAAGAGCAAGTCCTCCTCTTTTAAATGCAAATGGAGGGTCATTACAAGTGAGTCTTGCTAAACTTGCAGATGAAACTAAAGAAGCAGAAACAAAACTTAATGCTGAAATGCAAGTGGCTAAAAATTTACAAGCAGAGGCAGCAACTTGTTTGAATGAGGGGATTGCGCAATTAACAGAAGATTATATGGAAAATCGTTGTAATTACGCGACCAAGATTTGTAAGAAAAATGGGTTAGATAAGTTGGCCGACGATCTTCATGGAATTATTGGTCCAGGGATTGAGTCTGGTGGAACTTCCGCTTTATCTGGGTCTGAGATTTGTATGGAAGAGTCAGAGGTGACTCCAAAGACTTCTGCGGCAATAGAAAAAGAGCTCGACGGAGCTTTTAATGACTGTATGAAGGAGCTTCAGAGCGATGTACGATGTAATGGCAAGGTTGATCGATTAAGAGAGAAGCTTCTTTCTCAGAATAAAGAAATTACCCCATCAAAGAGTTGTCATGCAATTTCACGAAATTTGGCGAAAGATACTCGAAGGTACAATAGCATTTTAGGGAAATCCTCACGTTCTCGTTCTGGACGTTAAAGACTTGTGCTAGAGTTCAAGGATGAGTTCGTTTTCTTTTGTAAAGCTTCATGGGCTAGGTAACGATTTTGTTTTAGTGGATGAAAGGAATTTGTCTCGTTCTTGGGACCAAGAATTGATTCAAAAGGTCCTTCATCGGCGTTTAGGTATCGGAGCTGACCAACTCATTTTTTTACGAAGTTCAAAAAATTCCGACATTCAAGTTCTCTTTTTTAATTCAGATGGGTCTCAAAGCGGGATGTGTGGCAATGGTTTGCGTGCAGTGGGCGAGTTTCTTTTTGTGAAAGAGAAAAAAAAACAAGTCAGTGTCGAGTTGTTAGACCGAGTCTGTCAGGTTCAAAGAATGAATGACCTTTGGAGCGTGGATATGGGGGGGGTCCATATTGTTGATAAGCGAGGTCAGGTGAGAGTGGAGGCTGGGACGTTTGATTTTACCGAAGTAGAAATCGGAAATCCGCATGCGGTGGTGTTTTCAGGAAGCCCAATTGACTCAGAGCCACTTCATTTATGGGGCCCTCAAATTGAAAATCACATTCGTTTTTCACAGGGAGTCAATGTTGAGCTTGGTTTTTTAAAAAATAGAAAAGAATTGGATTTAAGAGTCTGGGAGCGAGGAGCGGGATTGACACTTGCGTGTGGTTCAGGAGCCTGTGCAGCAATGGCCGCTTATCGGATTCATGATCAAGTTGACGAAAATGTCCAAATTCACCTTCCAGGTGGAAGGGTGGAAGTTCACTGGGAAGGGCCTGGTAAGTCGATGACTTTAAAAGGCCCTGCACAGTGGGTATTTGAAGGCGTTTGGCGTTAGAGGCTTACTGGTTTTTGAAAAAGATCAAAAGTACGATTCATTCCTCTTCTCAAAGCAGATCGACCTGATTCACTGAGTTCAATCAATTTTTGATAAAACTCAGGATCTATTTCTTGAATGTCTTTAACGGTTTTCCCTCGGTGTTCTCCGAAATGGATAGTGACTAATTCTTCTTCAATAATTCCCGTAACAGGGCTCATGACTTGACTCATATTTCCTCTCCTTGGATTCTGATTCAAATAGAGAGACTCAAAGATCTCTCCATGGCGAAAGTGTATCGATTGAAATCGTGATCGACAATAAAAAAAATACGAAAATGATGATCCCATTGGATTGATGGCTGTGATATTTCAATCTTATGTGTGGAGTGGTTGGATTAATTGGAACGTCGCAGGCAGCTCAAGAGTCATTTTTGAGTTTAACAACTTTGCAGCATCGGGGACAAGATGCTGCGGGTATTTTAACTTATGATGATTCGGGATTTCATCGAGTAAAAAATTTGGGTTTAGTGGATTCCGTTTTTTCTCGAGAAAATATGTCGGAACTCACGGGATCGGTTGCATTAGGACACGTTCGCTATGGTACCGCAGGCACGGGTGGACTCATTGAAGTTCAGCCTTTTTTGATGAGTTATCCTTATGGATTAGGAATGGTTCATAATGGCAATCTTTTAAATGCCAAAGAGCTTGCAAAGGAGCTTCGGCTTAAAGAAAAGCGACATCTTTTAACCGCGTCCGATACTGAAGTTTTACTTAATCTTTTTGCACAAGGTTTAGTGTCTGACTCTGAGACCTTAGAGTTTAGTCAGATTTGTCAGTCTGTGGAACGACTGTTTAAAAAGTGCCAAGGCAGTTATAGTGTGGTTACGCTGATTGCTGATTATGGACTTGTTGCCTTTAGAGACCCCATGGGAATTCGACCCTTGGTCTTAGGGAAAAAAGAAGTAGATGGAAAAACCGCCTACTTAGTGGCTTCAGAAGTGGTTGCTCTTTATTTGAATGACTATGAATGGGTAAGAGATGTAGAACCTGGAGAGGTTTTGTGGATTCAGCCCAGTGGTAAAGTTGAGAGCCGAATTTTAGAAACTCAGCCACAAAAACCCTGTATGTTTGAATGGATTTATTTTGCTTCTCCCGAATCGATTCTAGATTCTGTACCTGTTTATGGAACAAGAATTGAATTAGGCAAAGCACTTGGAAAAAGAGTAAAAGAAAAACTAAAATCGCTTGGTTTTCAACCAGACTTGATTGTTCCTGTTCCTGAAACTTCACGAATTGCCGCTATTTCGATGGCCGAGGAAATGAAACTTCCTTATCGAGAGCTTTTAATTAAAAATAGATATATTAAGAGAACATTTATTTTAGATTCTCAAGAAAAAAGAAAAAGTGCAGTTCGTTTAAAACTTTCTCCAGTCAAATCTGAGTTACGTGGAAAAAATGTTATTCTTGTGGACGATTCAATTGTTCGAGGAACCACTTCACAGAAATTGGTTGAATTAGTCAAAGAAGCGGGAGCAAATCAAGTTTACTTTGTTTCTACTTGTCCTCCAATTCGTTATCCTTGTTTTTATGGCATTGATTTTCCAAATCAAAAGGAACTTTTAGCTTATCAAAAAGATGATGAACAAATTAAAGAAGCCATGGGAGCGGATGCGGTTATTTATCAAGATTTAGAAGGATTGGTGAAGTCTATTCAAAGCGCTTCTCTTGGAGATAAGAAAATCGATCCTTGTTTAGCTTGTTTGACTGGGAATTATCCTACCGGTAATCCTGACTTTAAAAAAATGACCCAACTCAGAGATCAAGATCGGAGAAGTTCATGAATCCTTTATATCAGGGATCAGTGAAGCGAGTGTACGGTCCAGCTCGGGTGAATGAGCAACCTGCGTTTGTATTTGAATTTAGCGATCGTTATTCGATTTTTGATTGGGGACAGATGCCTGATTCAATTTCAGGAAAAGGACGTGCGTTGAGCGAGATTGGCGCTTTACTATTTGAAGAACTCGGAGAGGCTTCAGCATGGCAAGCTTATTTTAAGTCGCCTCAAGCCCTATCATTAAGAAAAGGGGCATCTCTTTTTTCAGGAGAATTTTCTCGAAAAGTAAATGAGTGGGGCGAGTGTCTTCAGTCGAGTGGATGTCGACATCATTTTTTAGGGAGAGTAAAAGAAGTTCCTCAAACTGAAAATGAGTCTTTGTTGGTCGTTGATGAAGAAACTGGGTGTATTGCGGTTCAACCGATTCAAGTCATGAGTCCAGAGATCGTGTCAGTAGCAGATCGACAGTTTGTGAATTACGCTCATTCTTTGAAATCGACTTCGACTCGTCTTATTCCTTTAGAGGTAATTTTTAGGTATGGACTCACTGATGGAAGTTCTTTTTTAGAGTCCGCTCAAACTTCTGGATATACTGATTCGATTGTGTTTTCTTCTCAGTCCAATCTGAGTGGTCCTTGGGATTTTCCAGTGATTGAAATGACAACAAAGTTAGAAACCATTGATCGAAAGCTCTTGCTCGGAGAGGCGATGCAGATTTCTGGATTAACTGGGGAACAAATGAATGCGCTAGTGATTCAAACAGCGTGGATTTCTTCTTGGTTAAAGTGGAGATTTGCTCAAAAAGGAATTGAATTAATTGATGGGAAATTAGAGTGGGCGATTCAAGAAAACGGAGAATTGATGCTCGTTGATTCGATTGGTCCAGATGAGCTTAGATTAGTTAAAAATGGAAAAGGTCTCTCCAAACAGTTCTTAAGGAACTATTATTTACAGAGTTCTTGGTATCAAGAATTAAGTGCACTGAAAAAAAAATATCCTCATGATCGAATGCGATGGAAAAAAGAAACTCAGTCTCAACCATCCTCCTTACCAAAAGATTGGAAGGACGTTGCAGAACGAATGTATCAATTTCTAAAAACAGAATTAAAAGGAGAATCAGGAGAATCTTTTTCGACCTTGAATCTTTCTTTTGAAGCATTGAGATCGGAGAAAAAATGAAAGTTTTAGTGGTCGGCTCAGGAGGAAGAGAGCACGCAATTGCTTGGAAAATCGCTCAATCGACGGAAGTTTCTCATCTGATTGCTGCTCCTGGAAGTGAAGCATGGAGTTCAAAAATTCCTTTTGAGTGTTGGGATTGTGATTTGACAAATGTTTCAGGATTAGAGGCTCTTGCATTAAAAGCAAAAAAAGAAAATGTAGAACTAGTCGTTGTAGGTCCAGATGATCCTTTATCTCTGGGGATTGTTGATATTTTTGAATATAGAGGGATTCCTACGTTTGGTCCGAGAAAAGAAGCAGCTCTTTTAGAATCAAGCAAAGCCTTTGCAAAAGAAGTGATGGAGTCTGCGAGAGTCCCTACCGCTTCTTATGTTCAATTTAATGAGGTTTCTCAGGCAAAACAGTGGTTAATAGAGGCTGATTGGAGAAAATCGTGGGTGTTAAAAGCCGATGGTCTTGCACTGGGAAAAGGGGTTCGTGTTTGTGAATCTCTTGAAGAGGCAATGGAATCGATTGATTCTCTTTTTGAGATTCATGGAAAAATTTTAATTGAAGAAAAACTTTACGGAGAAGAAATATCCTTACTTGGTGTTTGTGATGGAAATACCGTTTGTTTTTTTCCTCCGGCACGAGATTATAAGCCAGTTTTTAACGAACAAAAAGGACCCAATACAGGAGGAATGGGTGTTTTTGCTCCGATTACTGAACTCAATAACGAATCTTTTTTTAATCAAATGAAAAAAGAAGTTTTTTTACCCGTCTTATCTGAGATGAAAAAAAGGGGAGTACCCTATCGAGGGGTTCTTTATGCTGGGTTGATGAGGGATCCAAAGACAGGAGACTATGGAGTTCTTGAATTCAATGCACGTTTTGGGGACCCTGAGACACAAGTTCTTTTATCTCTCATGACCGATGACCTTATTCCTTATTTAAAAGCAGCTATTAATGAAACGCTGGATTCATATCCTTTACAGATTCCTACGCAGTCTGGGTATGCAGTGATTGTGATGGGAGCGTCTCCTGGATATCCTGGGGATTCAAAAAAAGGTCTGACTGTTTCATGGGATCCTTCTGTTGCGCTTTTGGGGAGTTTAGATGCCGAGTGCTTTGCTTCAGGCATTTCAAAAAAAGAAGAACAGTGGGTGACTTCGGGGGGAAGAGTTTTAGGAGGAGTAGGGGTTGATGAGTCTTTGAGTGAAGCGAAGATTAAAGCAGAATCTCACTTAAAAGCTTATGGTTTTGAAGAAATGCATTATCGTACTGATATTGCGAAAGAGTCTTTATGAAAAAGATTGCAATTTTTGCTTCAGGTCGAGGAAGTAATTTCGATGCGATTGCTGAAGCCATTGAAGATGGACGTTTGATTGCTCAGATTTATTGTGTGATTTCAGATCAAAAAAATGCCCCTGTTTTAGAAAAAGCAAAAAAACGTGGAATTAAAACGGCATGGGTTCCCTTTCCTCTGGAAGGAGCTTTAGCTGACAAAAGAAAAACTCATGCTGATCTTTTGATTCGTCAATTAAAAGATCAAAAAATTGATTGGATAGTTTTAGCGGGATGGATGAGAATTTTACACGATGACTTTATTACTGAATTTATGAAGAATGGGATTCCTCATATTGTGAATATCCACCCTTCTTTGTTGCCGGCTTTTCCAGGAAAAAAGAGTTATGAGCAAGCTTTTGATTATGGATGTTCTGTAACAGGAGTGACGGTTCATTTGGTGACTCCTCAAATGGACGACGGTCCGATTTGTGCACAAGAAAGTTTTAGAATTGAAGATAAGGATTCATTGGAACAAGTAGAGTCAAAAGGCTTGAGGATTGAGCATCAGCTTTATCCCAAAGTTTTGGCGTGGTTATTTAGTGAGCAGTGGAAAGTGATTTCTAAAGGAAATCAAGGGAGAGTGTGTGTTCGTTCGAGTTGAAGTTGCAGTAAAACCAGATTTTGCCGATGCAGGGGCGGATCGACTCATAGAAAAACTAAAAGTCAGTCATCCGATGATTCATAGAAAATTACGTTGGGCAAGATTGCTCCCTGTTCATTGGTTGGGAACAAAGGCTTCTCGATCCGACTTGATTCAAGCGATTAACGAAATTTATCGAGACCCAGTCTTAAACTGGTTATTTACAGGAGGATTGATTCCATCTGCTGCAGATAAAGCCGGAAGTTTAAATGACCTTTTACACGCAGCTCCTTTTCGTCCCGGTAATTTTTACGTGATTGAAAAACGGTTTCGTCCAGGAGTCACGGACAATGTAGCTCGAACTTCAAAAGAAGCTCTTTCGCTTTTATTGGGAGATGGGCATGAAATTCAAACGGCAAGTGGAGAAATGTTTATTCTTGAAGGAAGTGACTTGGAGCTTTCAGATATTGAAACAATTGCAGAAGAGTCTTTTTGCAATGGATTGATTGAATCTTGGACAATTTCTAATGCAGAAGAAATAGAAAAAAGTGGTCGATTTGCAAGTGATCGAATTGAACGAGAATTTCCTACAGTAAAACTTAAAGGGAAAATGCAGGTTGAGGAATTTGCACTTGAAGATTTGGGCGATGCTGATTTAGAGAAATTAAGCCAAGAGAGAATGTGGGCACTTTCTTTAAATGAGATGAAAACGATTCAAAACTTTTTTTTAAGTCCGAAAGAAAAGTCTCGTCGTTCTGAATATGGACTCGGTAAAATGACCGATGTCGAAATGGAGGTTTTAGCGCAAACCTGGTCAGAGCATTGTAAACACAAAATTTTTGCAGCTTCGGTGTCTTATTCAGATCATTCCGATCAGAAAGTCGATATTATTCCAAGTGAGATTAAAGAAGGATTATTTAAGAGTACGATTTATGGAACAACTCGATTATTACCTAGAGATTGGCTGCTGTCTGTTTTTTCTGACAATGCTGGAATCGTAGCTTTTGACGAAAATTCTGCGTTTTGTATTAAGGTTGAAACTCACAATAGCCCTTCAGCTCTGGATCCTTATGGGGGTGCATTGACTGGAATTGTCGGAGTAAACCGAGATATTTTGGGGTGCGGCTTAGGTGCACGACCGTTATTTAATACAGATGTTTTTTGTGTTGGGTACCCCGACTCTACAGCAACTCTTCCAGATGGACTGTTGCATCCAAGAAGAATTTTAGAAGGAGTGAGACAAGGGGTTGAGGATGGTGGAAATCAAAGTGGGATTCCAACTGTAAATGGGGCGTTGGTTTTTGATGATCGATACCGAGGGAAACCTTTAGTTTACTGTGGAACAGGGGGTTGGTTGCCGCGAGAAATAGGAGGTCGACTGACTCACGAAAAAAATATTCTTTCAGGTGATTTGATCTGCATGGTTGGAGGTCGAATTGGAAAAGATGGAATTCATGGAGCGACGTTTTCGTCTCTGGCATTAGAGAAGGGAGCTCCAGCAACTGTAGTACAAATTGGTGATCCAATGACACAAAAAAGGATGACTGATTTTTTAATGGAAGCAAGAGATCTCGGACTTTATCGAGCTTTAACTGATAATGGGGCGGGAGGACTGTCTTCGTCGGTTGGTGAGATGGCACTTCTAAGCGGAGGGGCTCGTTTAGATGTGAGTTTGGCAAAAACGAAATACCCAGGTTTAAAACCTTATGAACTTGTCATTAGTGAATCTCAAGAAAGAATGACGTTAGCGGTTCCTACAGAGTATCGCGATGCTTTGACAGAGTTAGCGAAGCGCCGTGGTGTAGAAATGAGTTTTTTAGGGGAGTTTAACGATAGTGGAAATTTTGATCTTTTTTATGGAGAAAGACTTTTAGGGTCCCTTCCACTCTCTTTTTTACATGACGGATGTCCACGAATGCATCTAGAGGCAACTTGGTCCAAAAAAATTGCAGAGGTGGGAAAAATTCAAACCTCGTTTGTGAGAGAAGGAAAAGAAAATCTTTTAGGTTTACTTTCCCGTCCAAATGTCGCTTCAAAAGAGTGGTTGATTAGACAGTATGATCATGAAGTTCAAGCCACTTCAGTCATTAAACCGCTTCATTCGACTTCTGTAGGGACTTCAAAAGAAAAAAGTGGTCCAAATGATGGAGGAGTCATTCGTCCCGATTCCAAGAGTTTAAGTGGGATTGCTATTGGGTGTGGAATTAACTCCAAGCTTTCAGATATTGATCCTTATTTAATGGGATTGTCAGTGGTGGATGAGGCGGTCAGAAACGTTGTAAGTGTAGGAGTCGAGTATGGAAATTTGGACTCTGTTTTAGCTCTTTGTGATAATTTTTGTTGGCCAGATCCGACTGAAGATACCGAACAAATGGGGGCTTTGGTTAGAGCTTGTTATGGAATGAAAGAGGCTGCACTTGCGCTTCAAACTCCTTTTGTTTCTGGAAAAGATTCCATGAAAAACAACTTTAAAGGAATGGATCAAGGAAAGCCGGTTGAGATAGCAGTTCCTCCGACTCTTTTAATTACCGCAGTAGGAAGAGTCAAAAATATTTCGGAATGCAGGACGTCGGATTTTAAACAAGCAGGAGATCGAATTTATTTGTTTGGTCCTGGAGCTTTTGGACTGTTGGGATCAGAGTTTCATTTTTGGAAAGCAGAGCTACTTAAAAAACGAGGAGCATCTGTAGATCAAGTGGTATTACCAATGACTTGGGAGGCGCATAACTCTCATCAGGCAGGATGGCCCGATTGGGAAATTGCTAGAAAAGTCTACACGTGGTTATCGGGTGAAACGGGAGAAAAAGGAAAGCACTTAAAGTCAGTTCACGATATTTCTGAAGGAGGGCTTTTGACGGCTGTTTCAGAATCTCTTTTTGCTCGTGGTTTTGGTGCGGATATTGAAATTCCTGAGGATGAGGATCCATGGGTCTTTAGTTTTGGAGAGGGTTTTCATAGTTTCATTGTATCTATTGGGAAGGGTGAAACAAAAGAGGTGGAAGAGGAGTGGGAAGCGTTAGAAATTCCATTTTTGAAATTAGGAGAAGTGAATGAATCGTCTCAGTTGTTTGTAAAGTGGAATGGTGATGAGGATACCGGGAGTTTTTCAGTAATGACCTCAGATTTAAATAAAGCTTGGAAAGGGGCGTTTGCATGAGCGATTTTCAACCTCGTGTCCTTGTGCTTTCAGGAGATGGAATTAACTGTGAAAGGGAAACTGCAGAAGCTTTTGAGGCAGTTGGCTTTTCTGCAGAGATTCATCATCTGAATGATCTGATTTTAGATCAGGTGAGTCTCGAAATGCTTTCTGATAAGTTTCAAGTCTTGGCGCTTCCTGGAGGGTTTTCTTTTGCAGATGATTTGGGTTCAGGCAAAATTTTGGCATTAAAAATAAAGCATGGACTGGGATGGAATCTTTCTCTTTATGCTCAAAAAGGTGGTCTTGTTTTAGGAATTTGTAATGGTTTCCAGGCGCTCATTCGACTCGGAGTTTTTGGGTATGATCTTTCTATTACTCGAAATGACTCTGGGGTATTTATGAATCGTTGGGTGAGAGTCAGTCCTGATGGCGACAAATGTGTATGGTTAAAAGGGATGGGAGATATTGAACTTCCTATTCGTCATGGAGAAGGCAAAATAGTTTTTCAATCGATCAAAGAAAAAGAAACGCTCGATCGTTTACATCGATTTGGCATGGACTGTCTTCGTTATGAAAATAATCCAAATGGAAGTGAGGCAAATCTTGCCGGACTTTGCGATATGTCTGGAAGAATTTTAGGAATGATGCCTCATCCAGAAGCATTTGTGAGATGGAGTGCTCATCCAGAGTGGACGATTCAAAAAAATAGAGCTCTTGCACCTGGAGCTGGGCTTTCTATTTTTCAAAACGCCTTTCAGGAAGTAAAAAAACGACATCAAGAAAATGAGAATTGATCGTTTTTAACGACCTGTTTTTTTGTTTTGGAAGGCTTTTTAGGCTTAAAAAGAGGAAAAAGAAGCGGTGCGTAAAAAATGGTTTTTTATCGTAAATTCTTAACAAAACGAAAAGAGGTCATTGGGTTTTGTTTTTTTTAACTAAAAAAAAATAAAAAAAACCTTTTTTTATAGTTAAATTTTTATTTTTTATTCTTGTTGTGTTTTTTTTAATAAAAATAAAAATCAAAAAAATTTTTTTGAAATTTTTAAATCAAAAATAAAAAAATCAAAAAAATTTAATAAAAATCAAAAAAACTTGATGGTTTAAAAAAACGTTGTGAAAATTAGTGTATTGAAATTGGTATGTGTAGTTTTTACCTTTAAACCACTCCATGGAGGTTAATCTCATGGCTAAGAAAAAGCGTGCTGCTAAGAAAACAACAGCTAAAAAAGCAACTAAAAAAAGAACAGCCAAAAAAAGAACGGCTAAGAAAAAAACTAAGAAAAAAGTAGCTAAGAAAAAGAAGAAGTAATTTTTCTATCTACTTTGATAGTTATTTAAGCGCCCTCTTTCAGAAATGAATTGAGGGCGTTTTTTTTTATTCAATAGAATTATTTTTAAACCACAGCGAAAAATAAATGACACCTCCAATAGTTAAAGCACTACTGACTAAGTCAATTCCAATATTGAGTGGAAAGGGGGTGTAAGGAGAAAGTCCTCCGAGCAAAAGAACAGGAAGAAGGGCAAAAAACCAAATTCCTAAAAGAGGGAAGAAGTAGTGTTGACTTAATTCTTTTGAGTCTTGAAATGCATCTGCAATAGTTTCGTTTCTAAAAATAATGAACTGACCGTAAAAAAGGAACTGAATTCCAAAATAGATTCCAGGAAGAAGAAAAAGAAGGCCTCCGACAGTTACAAATGCCACATATAACAGAGTTCCACCCAGAATTCGCGGAAAAAAGGGGATCGACTCTTCCATCCACTGAGAAAAACTCAATTCGGGTTTTTGGATCAATTTTAATGTTAGTAAAAGTAGGAATGCTTGAGGTGTCGTGAGAATAACTGCAATAACAATCATTAAAATGACTTGTTCAGAGAATTGAGTAATGAGCATTCCTTCTAAATTTGAGAGAAGTGCTGAAATTAAAATAAGAAACCCTAAGCGAGGGAAATGATGAGGGATCCAACGAAGGGTGTCAGTCAAAGCTTGTCGAAATGTCATTTTGAGGTCTCCAGTGTTTTAAGCCAATCAGCGACTTTCGGATGATTCTTTAATTCGGCGAGTTCTAGTGCCGTCTTTCCTGTATCTGTCTGAAGAGCGGGGTTTGCTCTTTGTTGGATTAGCGTTTTTACTGCATCCAAATGCCCATTCTCTGCAGCGTACATCAATGGGGTCTTTCCAAAGCGGTCGCTTTGATCAATAGGTAGTGGAGTCTGACTTAACAGAGTAAGAATTTCAGAATGTCCTTGTGAGGCCGCCATCATTGCCGCTGTTACTCCAAACTGACCTTCTTGTTTTACATTAACGTTGTGAGAAATCAAATCTTTGACAAATTGAGTTCGTCCTAAATAGGCACTTCTTAGTAATACAGTATCCCCTTGATCATCTCGGATATGAAGATCAGCTCCTTTTTCGATAAGAAACTTAAAAAAAGGATAAGAATTGTTTTCAACAGTCCAATAAAGAGCCGTACGTTTTCTTTCGTCTTGAGCGTTGATTTCTGCTCCTTTTATGAGGAGCTTCTTAGCGATTTCAATTTGATCTCCTCGTGCGGATGCGACAAAGAGAGTTCCTCCTACAGGAAGCGTGGTTTCAAGATGAAGTGCGGAGGATTCAAGAATGGGAGAGATGGTATCCCAATTACCGGAAAGAGCGGCTTTAAATGCAGAGAGTCGTGGCATGAGTGTTTCATTTCTAAACTTCATAAAATAAGTGATTAATGCACCTGAAAAAAGAATGACCACCAGTCCAAAGATAAGAAATACGGTTTTTGAAGAGTAGGTTTTATGAGTTGATTTCATTGCATGTCTTTATACATGAAAATAGCTTGTGATTCGAAATATTCGTGACCTCAGTCCTGAATTTAGGTAGGTTGGGGCGAATAAAAACAAGGGGATGGTGTGGAAACTCAAAAAAAAGACCAAAGATTAACCATTAGAAGAGCATTATTATCTGTTTCAGATAAGTCAGGAATCATTGATCTGGGAAAGGCTCTGATTGAGCATGGTGCAGAAATTTTAGCTTCAGGTGGAACAGCGCAAGTTCTTCGACATGCTGGACTTGCGGTGACTGATGTAGAGAGTGTTACGGGAAATCCGGAAGCTTTTGGCGGGCGGATGAAAACGCTGTCATTTAAAATGTCCAGTGGAATTCTTTATCGGAGAGGAAATGAACAAGATGAAGAAGATCGAAAAAATTTGGGAATTCTGCCAATCGATGCAGTTGTCGTAAATTTTTATCCTTTTGAAGATGCAAAACAGAAATATGAAAACGGCCAAATTTCTGTAGAAGAATTGATTGAACAAATTGATATTGGTGGACCGACCTTGGTTCGAGCGGCCGCTAAAAATGCACCGGATGTTTTGACGCTTATGGATCCTCATGATTACCGAGTCATTATTGAAGAGCTTCTCATACAAAAAGGAATTCAACAGGAAACAATTGTTCGTTGTACACAAAAAGCGTGGTCAGAAGTGAGTCATTATGATCGAGTTATTGGAGAAGTATTTGGAAGTCATATTCCACTGAAATATGGAGAGAATCCTCATCAGAGCGCTTTCTTTGAGATTGAAAAAAATTCGCCTATCGCATGGAATGCCCCTTTGACTGATTCCGCACTTTCTTACAATAATATGCTTGATATTTCTGCTGGATATGAACTTTTAAACGAACTCCAGCAATGGAGACCAGATGACTCTTCTGTGGTCATTGTGAAACATAATCAACCTTGTGGAGTTGCACTTTTTGAAGGAGTTTCCAGTGAAAAGCAAAAAGAAGCTTTTTTGAGAGCGTGGGAAGGGGATCCTATTTCTGCATTTGGAGGGGTGGTTTTGTTTTCTCATCCTTTAGGAGAGGAAACGGCGTTACTTTTAAGAGACCAATTTATTGAGTGCGTGGTTGCTCCGGGGATGGATTCTGAAACCTCCTCGTTAAAGCTTCTTTGTGAAAAGAGAAAAAATTTAAAAGCAGTTCGAATTAATTATTTTGGTTCATTGGAGTTCGCTCATCAAATTCGAGTGGTAGGAGGAACGCTGACTCAAGGAAGAGATCAGGGAATGAACGAGTCTTTTGTCTCTCAAACTCAAAATTCTTGGAATTCAAAAGATGATGCTCTCGGTGCTTTCGGTGTATTTGTGACGAGAGCATTAAAGAGCAATGCAATAGCGTTGGTTAGATCATTAGAAGGAGGCTTTCAGTGTGTAGGAGCTGGGCAGGGCCAACCAAATCGAGTGGAAGCTCTTCAAAAACTAGCGATTCCTAGAGCACAAGCTGTCTTGAAAAAGCAAACACTCGAAGAGTGTATTTTAGTAAGTGATGCTTTTTTTCCGTTTCGAGATAGCATCGACTTTTCTGCTTCTTTTGGAATAAAAAAAATAATTCAGCCAGGGGGAAGTCGAAAGGATCAGGAAGTCATTACCGCTTGTAATGAACAAGGAGTCGCTATGGCTTTTTCTGGAGTTCGACACTTTAGACATTAAATAAAGGAGACGTTTTGTGAAATTAACTTATAGTGATGCAGGTGTTGATGTAGCTCAAGGAGATGCGTTTGTACGGCAGATTTCTAAACTTGTTCGATCGACTCATCATTCGAAAGTAAAATCTCATCCCTCTGGATATGCTTCTCTTTATCGTTTTTTTAATGGATATCTTGCAGCCAGTACAGATGGAGTGGGTACTAAATTAAAACTTGCTTTTGACTCCGGGATTCATACTTCGGTGGGTGAAGATTTAGTGGCCATGTCTGTCAATGACCTTCTTTGTGTCGGTGCGACTCCAGCTTTTTTTTTAGATTATTTAGCAACAAGTCGTCTTGATCCTTCTGTTCATGTAGATGTGGTGAAAGGAATCGTAAGAGGCTGTAAAAAAGCAAAAATCGCGTTAGTTGGAGGGGAAACAGCGGAGATGCCTGGGTTTTACTCATCTGGAGAGTATGATCTTGCTGGATTTGCAGTAGGCTACGTAGAACGAGAAATGCTATTTAAACAAAAAATAAAAAAGGGAGATGTTTTGATTGGTCTTCCTTCTACAGGTTTTCATAGTAACGGATACAGTCTGGTCAGAAAGATATTAGAGAAAAATCCAAAAAGTATTGATATTCGAGAACTTTTAAAACCCACTGAAATTTATGTAGACTCTGTTTTGCCTTTGATTCGGTCAAAGAAAATCAAGGCGATGGCTCATATTACGGGGGGTGGGCTTTGGAATCTAACTCGTTTATCTCAATCCGTTTCTTACCAAGTGAATCTTCCTCAAACTAAAAGTCTTCCTCAGGGTTTTCGGTGGTTGATCGATCTTGATCAAGTGAGTCCTATTGAGATGATGAGAACTTTTAATATGGGAATAGGA
>PBMP01000007.1 GCA_002722705.1 Pseudobdellovibrionaceae bacterium
ATAATCTGGGCGTTCTGATGTTTTTATACTTTTAAATCCGCTATCTAAAATTTTATTATGTAATTTTTCAAATAATTCTTTTGTTACTACTGAATCTTCGTGATATTTATAAGTATTTTTTAAATGATGCCATTCTAAAGATATTTGTGAAATTTTATTTAAATTATTATTATTTATTTCATCAAAAATTAAGAATTCTGCTCCTTCAACGTCTACTTTTAAAAGATCAATATTATCATAATTATTTAAAACATCATTTATATTTATAGATTCTATATTATAAGTTCCAACCATCTCCTTCCTTTATTGTCATAGTTATCTTTATGTTTTATTATAGAATTACCTTCTCCGTAATGTAAATCTGACCCACCAAAATTATAAAATAATATAGTATCATTTTTATTACTAACTGCTTTGTTAAATAAAGTAATTTTTTCAGAATTAAGCTTATTTTTTATTATGTCTATTAACTCTAATGTCGGTTCATAAATAACTATATTACAGTTATATTTATCTAATATATTTTTTGAAAAATTACCTTTATGTCCTCCCAAATCAATTACTAAACTATTTTTATTTAAATTATCATAAAACGCATGTCCATTATAATTAATTAATTTAATATATTTAAATTAAAATTGTATATTATACAAATAAAATAAAAAATTGCAAAATTGATATGAAAACATATAAATTTTGCGAAAATTATTACAAAAAAAATAGATATAATCAAAATTGTTGGACACATAATAGAGAACCTTGGAGTGATTGTGGTTTATATTTGTTATAAATTTTTTATAATTATTTATAAAGTGTACAAGTTCAAAAAATCAAAATAATTTTCATTAATTATTTATATTTTAACCAATATTGTTTATTTATTCCATTCTCTAACCAAGGTTTTTTTCTTCCAGACCAATGTAAAATATATGCATTATTTATGTCA
This sequence comes from Pseudobdellovibrionaceae bacterium, assembly GCA_002722705.1. Taxonomy (GTDB): domain Bacteria; phylum Bdellovibrionota; class UBA1018; order UBA1018; family UBA6935; genus UBA6935. Next base: position 947 of record PBMP01000007.1, read on the forward strand.
GTTTCATTAATAGTATCATTACCATCTCCCTTTATAAATGTTTTGTGTCCCAACCCTGCTATATTCCATCTTCTATCTATATTTTTCGTTTTTCCATTAAATAACAAATTTATTAATGGTTGAGTGCCAATTTTCATAAACTTATTATTACTATTTTTTACTAATAATTTTTCACATAATTCTGTATAATTATTATCTCTCCAATAATTACAATTAAAGAGGTAAACACCAGTATTAAACCCATTAATATTTAAGTCTAATTTAATATCAAATTCTGGTATATATTCTGGAAATGACATATAATCTCTTGTATTTCTTATTAAGGGTGAATAACATTGAAAATTTTTATCATTCATTTCTTTGAATAATTCTAAAATATCTGTTTGAACAATAATATCTGTATCCAAATATAATCCATATTTACAATTATTAAATATTTCTGTAAAATATATTCTTGAATAGTTCATAATATTTTGATGAACATTTTTATTAAATAAATTCATATCATTAAATTCTTTATTTGGTACTATTTTTTTTAAAACAGACTCTAAAAATTGTTTTTTTTTATTAGATATAGAACAAATATTAAAAGAATAAACTAATTTTGGAAATTTATTTCTTAATATACTTAGATACTCATCTTTTTTATTATCATCATAAATTAATATATTAAACATTATTAATTCTGGATTACTACAATTTTGAATTATAGAATTAATAGTAGTATACAAAGCTATATTATAATTACCATCTATACTAAAAAATATATGATATTTTTTAAAATATTTATACCATTCAATAAAACAATCCCTAAAAATATTATGTTTAATACAATAATCTATTTTCCACGGTTTAAATCCACCACTAAAATGTAATAATTTACCATCATTCTTCTTATTCTTCTGCTTAACTTCAGATAAACCATAAATATGCCATTCATCGGGAATATTTTTTGTATTTTTTATAACCATATTCATAATTGTTTGTGTACCCCCACAACAAATAGATTTTTTTTTATTTTCTTTCATTAAATATATCATTTTATCTCCATATTTTTTTTTACGCCATACATTTAAATATGTTATGAATATACCTGCACCATATATATAGAAAGGATCATCTTTTTGAATGAAGTTTTCATCAAATATTTGAGATTTATAAGACATATGTCTAATATTTTTAGCAGCTAACTCATTATCATCATCAACCAAATCATATAATTCTTCAATATTACCTTTAACTATTATATCTGTATCTACATATATTATTTTATTAATATCTGGAAGTAATTTATCAAAATAAAATCTAATAAAATTAAAAATATTATTTATGTAATAAGAATTATCTATAACTTTACGCCCATTCCTACAAGCAGAATTATGTAATATTTCATTTATAATATTTTTATTTGGTATTATTATTTTATAATTAAAATTATAACAACAAACATTGTTTATAACAGTTTCTAACTTATTATTTTCAGATATAAAATAAAACATTAAATTTTTTTTATTATTTGAGTTGTGAATTATTGAATTAACTGTAACACATAAAGGTATATAATTTTTAAAACATGAAGATAATACTATATTTATCATAATGTATAAATATTATTAATATTATTATTATAAGTTGATATTTCTATAACTAATATATCAGAATTAATAAATTTTGAATATAAAGAACTATAGTCTTTTTCACTTAATACACAATTAAAAATTAATTTAGAAATTTTTTCGTCATATTTTTTTAATTTAATATATTGAATTATTTCACTAGTAGTATCAATATACCATGGAAAATTAGAAATATAATAATTAGAAAATTTCATAGGTTCATAAAACTCTACAAGTTCCAAAAACAAATATATTTTTCATTAATAATTATTATTATTTAAAATATTTAAATTCATTCCAGTCTCCTTTAAATCTAATAAAAGGTATATTATATTCGTTTAGTTTTTCTATTGTATCAGTATATAGATTTTCATATGAACCCGAATACTCTTGACCAGCTGATAAATCATCTATAAATAAGTCTACTTCTCGTTTTTTTAAAAATTCAGGTTTAACTTTTGAAGAATTTACACAAGTTATACTATTATATGGTATTTGTTTCAAATCTAACCATTCTTTTGTTATATTATACGCATCTTTAAATCCACGAGCAGTTAAAAAATGAACTTCCCAACCGTTTTCAATAAATTTCTCTATAGCTTCTTTTGCCCCTGGTAATAATTCATCTTTTATTATCTCTTCTCTTGAAAAAGCATTCGGGTGTATTTTAGTTCCTGGATATTTTGGTAAAGCCCATTTTTGTATTCTCACCCAATGATTATTAATTGTAGAATCTATATCACAGTATAATATTTCGCGTCTTTTATTCTTTCTTATGCTAGTATAAAGTTTATTAAAACATTTATGTTTGTCTAAAAATCCATTATAATATAATGGCATTATTTTTGAAAATTCATTTCTGTTATCATACAAAAATTTTACCATATTGGAATCATTAGGTACATAATAAGGAGGTTTCTCACCAGGATATCCTGTTGCAAACCAATTTTGTGCCTCCAAAAAATATACATTATTTGTATTACTATCCAATAATAAATCTAAACCAACACCATCCATACCAATTGTCTCTACTGCTTTACATATTAACTCTTTATTTTCTCTCATTATTTTTTCACATCTTTTTTGTTCTACTAAAAATTCATTTTCTATATATTTTGTAAATTTTGATTTTCTCCTGTTCACCAGCCAATTTTCACTTATTCTCACGTATCCTCCTATTACATCATGTGGAGTTGCAATAATTCTATAAGACGTAAAAAATTTATTTGATAATGTTTTTGATTCAATAAATTTTACACATAACATTTTTGTGAATTCATTTTTATTATCATTTGTAAAATGTATTAATTTTGTTAATTTCATATCTAGTTCCACAATATTTTTAATTAAAAAAGAACCATAACCACTACATAAATTATTTACTTTTATGATAATAGGTAAAGTAATATTACTATTTTTTAATTTATTATAAAAATCTTTCTCATCTATAAATTCAAAAAAATCAGGAATAGGTATGCCATGTTCTTTCCATTTTTTAAAACATTCTATTTTACAATGACAATATTTCCAGTTATTGGGATTATTTATTATTGGAATATTTTTAAATTTATTACATATTTTAATTGACCAATCTAACTCTTTTTTTGTAGTTTTTTCTGTATTTAATTTAAAAATAACCGCAGCAACATCTTTTAATACTATATTATTTATTTTGTCATCTTTTAATGGATTTATATTTATCATTTTTTCACAGTTGTAAACTTTCATTATTTCTTCTTTTTCAAATATTCTCCATCTAACATTTTTATTTTCGATATTTAATATAATCATTATACTATATTTTTTCATTAAATATTTAAATATAAATGTTAAATTAATAATATATGAAAATTTATTGTCCTAATTTATCAAAGTGTTATTGGAGACCAGAAGAAAAAGAAAATATTGAAAAATATTTTAATATAACAAATGATATTAATTCAGCTGATATATTATATTGGAGAATTAATACAGAATTTGTAACACAAAATGAACTTCAAAATTTTTTATCAATTGAAAAAAAATTTAAAGGAAAAGTTATCAATTCAATGAATAGTTTTAAATATACAAATGATAAAATAGAATGCTTTAAAAAATGGAAAGAACATGGCATACCTATTCCTGATTTTTTTGAATTTATAGATGAGAAAGATTTTTATAATAAATTAGAAAATAATAATATTACTTATCCCTTTTTAATTAGAACAATTAATGATACAGGTGGTGATAATACATTTGAAATTCATTCCAATAATGATTTAAATAAAAATCTAAAAAATTTAATAAAACTTAATAAACATATTTATTTATGTTCTAAAATAATAAATACAACATATAAAGGATTTTTTACAGCATATCGAATTCATTTATGTTGTGATAAAATAATTTCATATTATGGAAGAGTAAGTAATTCAATTTTATGTTATACGACAGGATTCAATAATAATATGAAAAATGCTTGGATTGAAAATAATATTAGATTAACTAATACTATTAAAAAACACAAAAATATCATTATTAAATCTTGTCAAGTATTAAATTTACAACACGTTGGAATTGATATTATTGAAAATGAAAACGGAGATATATTTTTTTTAGAAGTCCAACCTTTTTATTTTTGCGGTAATAAAAAAAGAACTCTACCTCCTTTTTGGAACCCATATAAACCAAAAGAATTAGTAGATTGGTTGATAAATAATAAAAATTATTTGGAGGAAAAAATACCAAATTATTATACTTATTGGTTGAATAAAGATAATCATTTTAATGAATGTTATAAACAATTATATAATTACTATAAGTAATTGAATAATTTATATTTTAAAATATTTATTCACAACATTAACCATATTATCAATATCTTTTTTGCTTATATTACCTATATTTGATATTTGAAATGCCTTTTCCATTAATTCTCCTTTGCATTTATATAAAAATATATTTTTACTCTCCAAATATGAAAAAAAATCTTTTTCATTTATTTTTTTTGGATACCAAAAATTTGTACAGAAATAGAATTTATCTTTAACTCATGTATAAATTTTCAAATAATTTTGATCTATGAGGTAAAGGTTGTTTACATTGTATTAAAGACTTCTCCATTTTTATAGGACCTGCTGTGAAATTAAACATTATATATATATATATAAAGCCGTATTATTTATATATATAAAATGTCTATAGAAATTATTCTATGTGAATTTGGTGAAAAAAGAAATTCAGCCGGAGGGGCTGCAAATATTTTACCTACCAACAGATTAGAACCCACATACAGCACCTTTAAAAAATATTTCCCAAATGCTTTTTTTACTGTTTACACTAATATACAAAACCTCATGTCCAATGATAATATTAACATAATACAAGTTAATCCCCCAACAGAATTGCAACCTAATCATCCAAGATTTTATTGGAGATGTAATAATTATTATAAATTTTATGGTTTATTACATACTAAATGCGATATAGCTATATCATTAGATGCTGATATGGCAGCTGTTTCTGATAAAGTTAAACATATTGTTAATATTACTGATAAATTCGGAATATGTTTCCCAAATAATCCAAGATTTATAACCAATGTTGATTTACATATGGGTTGTGATCCTGGTAATTTACCATACATATCCTCTCATTTATGTAGTGCTCATAATAGTTCGCCAATTTGCTTTAAAAGAAATGATATACGAGGTATTACCCTTTTAAATAAATTATTAGAAAATTGTAAAAAGTATCCAAGCAGAAATAATACAATAATAAATAGAAGCATATGGGAAACAGGTATTTATCCTTATTTATTACCATTCAATTGGTGTATATGTAATGACCACATTAATCATAAATATACTAAAAATAATGAAATTATTTTACACGTTGGTCAAACTAATGTCTTCAATTATTGGAAAACAAATTTTAATTAATTCCACATATTATTATTATTTTTATAATAATCATAACTTTTTTTCATTCCTTCTTCAAAAGTTGTTTCACATTTCCAACCTAATGACTGTAATCTTTTCGAATAAATCATTTCTTTATGTATTTGACCTTCCCGATCTTTAACATTTACACACTCTACATTATTTCCTGTTACATTTTTTGCATATTTAATCATATCCATCACGCTAGTAATTTCTTCTGTTGTTATATTTATTATTGTATACTTTGGCTCACTTTCTACTATAGTCACAATACCACTTACAATATCATCAACATACGTCATTGTTCTAGTTTGTTTACCTGAACCATGAATTTCAATAGTTTCATTTTTATGGGCTTTATCTATAAATACCGCAGGGGCTAACGCAGCTCTCATTTCAGGTCCATAAAAAGTAGCTAATCTCATACAACAATGTGGTAAACCAAACGCCAATATATCTTTCTCACTTTCTTTTTTTGATTTTGCATAAGGTTCTGTAGGACAAGTAGGCGATGTTTCATCTGTGGGGTGAGTATCATTATTACCATAACAACAACAAGTTGAAGCAAATAATAATCTAACATTGTATTTTTCACATAAATTTAAAATATTTCTTGTTCCAATAACATTAATTTTATAAGATATTTCTGGTTTTTTTACAAATATGTTTAAGTCTGCGCAAGCTGCTAAGTGGATTATACAATCTGGTTTAAATTTAATAAATGTTTTTTTTAATTGTTCAGTATTCAAAATATCATATCCATCCACAATATCATAACTAAATACAATATGATTACCTATAATTAATTTTCTACAAATTCGTTTACCTAAAAAACCTGTTCCCCCTGTTACTATTATTCTCATTATATTTATTAATCAATAATATTTTTAAATATATATTATTATAAATTAACATACATCAAACTTAACCCATCTTCTAACTTTACCTTTGGTTCATACTCTAAATCCCTCTTCGCCTTACTTATATCCGCATATGTATGCGGCACATCCCCCAATTGATTTCCTATCTGCTCATAGTTTGCCTTCTTTCCCACCACCTTTTCACACAATGCAATAAACTCATTGAGAGAAACAGGACTACTATTTCCCAAATTATATACTTCACATTTTACACCCTTTTTATTATCTATTGATGCCGCCACTCCACTCACGATATCATCCACATATGTATAATCTCTCGATGATGTTCCGTCTCCATACTTTTGAAAGGTAGTTCCTTCTTTTATTGCTTTCAAAAATTTATAAGGTGCCATATCTGGTCTTCCTCTTGGACCATATACTGTAAAAAATCTCAATCCTATTAAATTCAAATCATACAATTGATGATATGTTTTTGCAAACAATTCCATTGCCATCTTGCTACTTGCATAGGGACTATTGGGAGTTGCTATGGGGTCNTCTTCTGAAAAAGGAACCTTTTTATTTAAACCATATACACTACTACTACTGGCATACACAATTTGTTGTACCTTGTTTTTTCTAGATTCCTCCAATATATGAATAAAACCTTCAATGTTGACTTTTACATATAATTTTGGATGTTCTATTGAATATCGCACGCCTGCCATCGATGCCAAATGACATATTTTATCGGGTTTCCACTCTGAAATAGAGTTTGTCTCACATATATCTTCTTTTCGAAATTCAAAATGTTCGTATTTCTTCAAAACTGCCAAGTTCTCTTGTTTTCTCTCTACAGCATAATAATCATTGAAATTATCTATACCCAAAACGTGATTACCTCTCTGTAAAAGATACTCACACGTATGCGAACCTATAAAACCTGCACAACCTGTGACTAATATTTTCATTTTATAAATCAATATAAATTTAATTCCTTATATTGATTATATCTTTGAAAATGTCTTGGTGTATCTTGGGTGATTGTAATCATCTTGAATGTCATCATTGTTTCCCTGTGATTAATTGCAGTCTATGTCACGATTTCTGTAGACTATATGGATATTGTGAAGAAATTCAATGCAACCCGCAAGAATAATCTATACTTGTACCGTTAACCATTGTCATTTTATCTTTATATAAAAAAATTGATACAATCATCTCTTTTAAAGGAATAAAAATTAATGAATCTCGCAATCACTATCTCCAGCGCTGTCTTTTTCGGATTATCATATGTCGCCTTCATTTATAGCACATACAACCAAAGCCACCAAATAGATGAAAATGCCCTCCTTTTGCAATTTTTAACAGCATGTTTAATGCTTCTATATGGAATTATGCAAGCAAATGTCTTGCTTATAACCATAAGTGGTTGGGTATGGCTTTGTATCATAATTATCCTCTCGATCGTATATCGAAGGAAACAATTAGAAATACGCGTAAACATTTAGAGAGCGGGAAGCGTTTTATTCTTATGACGATCACAACAATTGCAACTTTTTAACCGAGCTGCCTCTTTATGAGCCCCCCCATATGTCATGTTTTCCAATATACAATCCACCATTCCATTCCAGAGTCGAGGCGTTTGATTACAACCCTCTTTATATATAGCTCGAACTTGTTCCGCCGCCTCGACAGTATCCTGTCCACTATCTTGAACAAACAAATTTGGAAACTGTTCCAACGCATGCGTAAGAAACCGATACTGATGCCGACAACAACAATCACACGTTGAAAACGCCATTGTTTTGAAATCTATTAGAGGGCGGGGAAAGAATCAATTTTTTTTTCCAAGCAATTCGCCACGCAGAATTAGGATTTTTTCTCTCCAACCACATTCTAACCAAACTTTGTATCCAAATGATTCCCTTTTCATATTTTTGTATAGGGGGATTTTCACCACAACATCGCAGTGGAAAATTATTGCGTTCAGCATATACATCCAAATGTTCACTCCCCATAAGCATATTACAGTCTCGGCAAATTGGGATGAGATTTTCAATTGACGTTTTCCCACCGTCGCGGTCTGAAATAATATGACCTGCCTGGAATGTATTGTGATATGTAAAAGGAGTTATTTCATTTATTCGACAACAAAAACATTTTGTTTTCAAATATTTCCCAATATACTTTTCCCAAACTTGGTATCTCAATTCTCCCGATATTGAAGCGCGCTTCTTTTTCCCACAATCTTCAGAAGCGCGCTTCTTTTTCCCACAATCTTCAGAAGCGCGCTTCTTTTTCCCACAATTTTCAAAATGCTTATTTAACCATTTTTCCGTTTTATATGGCGCCTTACATTTTGGACAGGTGAAAGACATTCTTACAAAATAAGAATGGATAATCTAATTCAATTTTTTATACAAAAAGAAACATAAAAAAATGTGAATGGTGTTGTTTCAACCATAAGATGAAAATTTCAAAAGTACAAATACCCACTACATCGCATATTGATGAGTCCATGCCGCTGCCTTTTTTGTATATTCTTTGCGGCTCTTCGTGTACAGGCGGGCAATATCAGGTTCGAGGGGATCAGAAGTGTTGGGATCAGTAAGCAGTGAACAAACCGAGAGAAGTACTTTGCTTATAGTGAGCGCGGGCGACCATTTACCCTTTAAAATATCCAAACAAATAGCACCCTGCGAGTTAATGTTCGGATGGAAAATTTTGGTTATAAATTCTACCTTTGGTGGTTTAAAGGGATAATCAGCAGGAAAGTGCACATTTAAGAAAAATACGCCGCCTGCATATGGACTATCTTCTGGACCCAATAATGTAGCTTGCCAATGAAAGAGATCATCGCCTGCGGGACCTGCAGAAGCGTTGGCTGGCGGATCTTTAACAAGATCCTGTAGTTCTTTATTAATACGTTTAAGCGCCATTTTCAAATCTATTATATTGAAGTTTAATTAATCAATTTTTTAATTGATGGACTTGATTTGATATGGATATTCAAAATAATCTGAAAGGTGTTCGACAATGTCTTCGGGAAGCGGCGTTATTTCGAGCAATTTTTGTTTAATTGCTGGAACCTTTTCGTCAAACCATTTCTTCATCCAATATGTACGCATTTCTTTCATAAGCTGAGCCCGCTGTTTCGTTGCTTTGCCCCATCGTGGCAACCAATCAGCATCACGACACCACCAATATTTTTGGGGTGGCATGGTACGGGGAAAGAAATATGATGGACTAAAACCAGTATGGCGTGGATTTTGTTGATATGCAAGTTGTCCGCGATGAAGAAACCCAACGTCCCAAAAAGAAACTGTGTCATTGCACGTCGCTATTTTTTTCATATTCCATTTTTTTAGTGTGTCGCCGTCTTCTAGTGGATTTTTATTTTGGGTGAATTCTATCAGTCCTCGTCGATATTTCTGAAGAACAAATCGCGTATATTCAGCTGGAGTTGTCATTTATCAAATTCTTATTAAATATTTTCAATCAATTTTATGTTAATTTTTACATTATCTGGAATTCTATTTCACCACCCCATCTCTTCATATACCTCCTTTTTCAAATTTTTATAATTCTTTCCACATGTCACAATTGTTTTTCGTGCAAATTTATATTCCCTCATTTTCTCTACAATTTTACGAATCTTTATCTCATAATTCTCCATCAAATCCTCCAACACTTCGTCCACCATTTCCTTCGTTATATCTTTTACCCAACTACACTTCCTCCCAAAAATATTTTTTCTCATCCCAATTTGATGCTCATCGATCGACCATAAATTACCCTCCTCGTCACCCAGCACATTCGTCAAATTGAAATCTGTCGCCTTAAATATACCCCGAAACAACCCTATCTTCACCAATTCTTTCATATTGATACGATCTTTGTTCCAACTCAAGCGTGCGCCAGATACACGATCCATCATTGAATAAACCGTCCCCGGCGCATCTAACCATTCCGTATTACCTTCCCACGTATCCAATGTCTTGTCCTTTTTCTGACTCACTTTATCCATCTTCACTCTTGTCATCCCCAAATCATTCAATCCAAACAACTTTTTCAAATTATCAACTACAATATAATCCCTATTGTAATTCATACTCTTTCGACCTTCCTTCAAACATATCTGCTTCCCTCTGTATTCCGCAAAGAAGCACATTGCCTTGTTTCCACAGGTTCGCACCATACATGGTTTTACATTCTCCAAATCTTCAAACCGAATCGTCTCCAATGTCGATTCCAATGTCGGCTCAGGCACCTTCTTTTTGGTTGTTCCTACCATTTTACTTGCAATATATGCATCGCGGTATTTTTGATTAAACCATTTTTTGTTCTCATTTACAACCAAACTACCTTCTACTGCAAAATCAACAATATCTTTTCCAGCCTTTCTTCCTGCTGAACAATGTCGATCGATTATAAAATCATCTGGAACAAATGGCTTACTCCAATCAATGATATCGCACAATTTCATGACGGGACGCGGCAATGGTTCAGACCAATCAAGTTCATCCTTATGCATTACCCACAGAATAGCTGTAATCATAACCACGATTCGATCACCCTTCATGAATCGATTCTTTTTAAAATATTCTTTCAATGCAAACTGTAAGGCTTCGTTTAATATATTGGTAGTATTAACCGAATTATCTGTCCATAAAGATGTGGACCCGATTTTATCAAACAGAACCTCCCAAAGAATATAATCGCAATCTTTACGTCGATATCTCCGCGCGCCCTTTACTCCAGAAATTGCCAATTTCATTATTTCAAATGCATCATAAAATACATCATCGCTTTTATTTGCCAATCCTGCTACAAAATTAGCCAAATGTTTTAATACTCTTTCATCGTCGCCACTTTTTTTATATTTTTTCACCAAATTTGGATCAGCTTCCAATTCAGGCAAATCTTCACACTCTTCAATCAATTTAGGTACAACATTCCAAAAATAATTTTTAATATCACTAGGCAATCGGATCAATTCACTCGTGCATATTATATGACAAATGTCATATAACAACTGTTCGTTTTCTCTCTTGCCTTCCTCCCATTTATGAATCTTGCGCATAATAGCCAAGAAGTGGTTCGGTACACAAAAACAAAGCTCTTCGAAACACATGACTTTTAGTCTATTAATCATATTTGTACGAATCCCCTGTCCTCTTTTTCCAAATTGTTTAAATGCATTCATCTCCATCACACATCGCATCATTTTGGACATTTGGCGACGGCGACCATATTTTTGTAAACCACTTTTTAATACATCCAATTTTAATCCACTATGGCTTATACTCGAAAAGATCGTTCCACATTTCATTTTCTTCTGATGAAAATTAAAAAATATTTCAATTTAATTGAAAAATAAGTTAAACATGTTTGTTATTACTATTTATTATGGGTAATGATATATTGGGTTATGTAGGAGTTTTTTTATCTTCATTTCTATTTATTCCTCAAATTGTTCATATGATTCAATATAAATCAAGCGAAAGTATATCTTATTATTTTTTAATCGTTTCATGGTTTACATATTGTACTTGGATTACCTATGGAATAACAGAAAAAAGCAATCCTATTATTCTAAGTAGTTCTATTGCTTTATTTTTTACATTTTGTATGTTTTGTATAAAAAATAGATATGATAATAAACCCAGACCTGTTGAACATAATTATGTTATCGAAGGCGTGAATGAAAACGTTAATATCTAATGGGTCATCTCCCCTTCCATATATTTTGCAAAGGCGCGCCTTTCTACTGGAGTCATAAGTCCCCAAAAAATGCGCACTTGATTTTGAGGCGGTTTCTGCAGCCAGTATCTTGATATATAACAATCAATTCTATACCAAGCTATTGGACGTCTCTTTTTTCTTGGAGGAGCTTGCTGATATAGATATTCGGCAGGTAACATTTTATGATCCCAGATCGGTTCAATTCTTCCAAAAATTTCATATATTTTTGGTAAATAACCATACATTGTTGGGCGATTTGAATTGTGGTAACGGAGCAGATCATTCGTAACCCAATGATGTGCACGGCAAGACAAAGTTAGTGAAGACTCAATATGTTCAAACTGTTTGCAACGTGTTTTATAGTTAGATAAGATTTCATCATAAGATGAACGATAGTTTCTAATATCTTCCATTAACGCCGCGGGTTGTGGGCAGGCGATATAATTGCATATTTTCCTCGAGAGGTCAATTGGCAGTTTTTGTATCATTTCGGACATATTTAAAAGGCTGGTGCAATAATTTGTAATCGATCATCAATCATCAATTTTTTTCTAATTTCTACAAATTCATTTCTTTGTTCTGTTGTCATTGCACCCCAAATCAACCGAATCTTTGTTTCTTCTTTTTGTTTTTTTAATATTTTACCAATAAAAAAATGGTCCAAGTGTTGTATATGATTGAATAAATCTCGAAACAACCATTGTTTATCTTGATTGGTTTGAACAATTATTGGGAAAGGCAACCCTTCTATCCAAAAATTATAGTAGATATAACTTATCTCGTCAAATGTTTGTACATAATTTCTAATATCATTTGTTAGCTCATCGGATTGTGGAGAATGTGTATATGCGAAAATCTTAGAAATGATTTCTATGGGTATTTTTTTAAGATAACCTATCATATATACTATTCGCCTTTTTTCCACCCTTGAAACTTTAAAATGGGACAAAAATATAAATTTAAGAATGAACACATTTATTAATAAATAATTTTCACACATCCTAATCTCTCTTTAAAAAATATTTTTTCTTTATCTTTAAAAAATTTATTAATACAATAATTTTCTAATTTTCTTGAGGAATCATCTCCATAAATTATAGTCCCTTTCTTAGATAATAGAGTTGCCCAATAATAAGGAATTAATCTTCCCGGTTTATTATACTTCCAACCTTCTGGTCCATCAATAATAATAATATCAAATGACCCTAAATTTTTTATTTTTTCGGGAATTACATATTTATTTATATCATCACTCGTTTTAGTAAAACTATCTTTAACATTTATATTTTTATATTTATATTTAATAATATTAGATTTTGGTATATCATTTATATTTAAATTTATATATCCGTCATTATTTTCTATAAAATAAGTATTTTTATTTCCATTATACCACATTTTAGAGTCATACCCCAATCCAAATACTTAGTATTTGATGTAAAATTACTAAATACATCTTCTATTACTTTTTTTGAAATTTGTATGCGTTCGTTATAAAATTCCATATAATATTTTGTCTCATTTTAAAGTTTCAAGGGTGTAAAAAGGTGAGCCAAAACTAAAGGAGTTGTAAAAGATGTGTTATAAAAACTGATGACAATTTTGTATTCAAGAAATTTACATTATTATCTGCTATATCTAATCAAAAATGTATAGGGTGGATATTATATGAAAAAGGTGGTTCGACAAAAGAAAGATTTGTGGATTTTCTACAAAACTATATTTTTCAAAAGTATAAAAATTATTTACTTGTTTTAGATAATGCTAGAGCACACAATAACAATTTAGTCAAAGAATCAATTATAGATAGTAGTAATAAATATTTATTTACAGTTCCATATACACCAAAAACCAATGCTATTGAAATGTGGTTTAACCAAATAAAACATACATTAAAGTTAAATACAAAAGTATTGAAATTTAATGAATTAAAGGAACAAGTTGAAAAATCTATAAAAAAGGTAAAGAAAATAAATTATGAAAATTATTTTGAATATGCTTATAATAAAAAAAATAAAACTATAAGAATAAGAAATACAAGAAGAATTAAAAATTATAAATTATTTTATTTTTTTAATACAAAAATACAAATACCATTATGCCAATCAGAATTCTTGCCTGAGGGGTTCCCATGGGAATTATTATCAGTAGTTCTTATAACTTTATGATATAAAATTTCACATTTATTGTCTTTTATTGATTGATTTGTTCCATTTCTTACTTGCTGCCAATTCCAATCATCTACTAAATAAATAAACTCATCGTCTAAACAAGGCAAATAATGATTTAATGCTTGAAAATGACTTGTTTCAGTATGATTACCATCATACATATAAATATTAAGTTTTCCTAATTTGGAAACATCTATATCCCAACAATTTTTTTCAATAAAAGTAGCATTATTTTCACCTTTAAATTTATTAAAATTTTCTAAAAAATCATTTTTAGGACCACCAAATTCACTCCAATTATCTATTGCAACACAAGTCATTTTGTTATTACACATTGCTGAACATAATGAAGAACCTTTCCAAGTTCCAATTTCTAAATACCTTGCTTCTTTTATTGAACAAATATTATTATAAAAATGTCTTGTTTTTTTACCAGTCATTCCATCCATATTTAAAATTTCTGGTGTTACTTTAGACTTATACTCATCAGTTAAGTTCAAACATTTTTCTACGTGTTTTATTAAAGTTGTCATTATATTTATATATATAAATTATTTTTTTAACCCGTTTTACATTTAAAATGTCCAAATGTTAAATAAAGTTAAACTTTACAGTATGAATATAAATAAGAAAGAAAATTGAAGTAAATTAAGAATCTTTTTTGGTAGGTACATGCAACCTACGCCCCTAACTATTCCTTTTAAAACGAAAATGAAATATCAAATACAAATACCCTTTGAGATACTTGAAAAAGCATATACAATTTTTGCAACAAGTTTTATTAATCGAATTGTCGATGATTCCAAGATTGCCGATGATTATACCAAATATTTTGGAGATATAAACAGAATAAGTAATATTTTTACTAATCATTTGAGAGATCTTTTGAATGATATTAAAACTCAAAAGATATCGAAGAAAACAGTACCAAAAAAACCCACAATTCCAGTACCTTTTTATGGAAATATAGTAGACGGGTGGTGTAAGGGTATAAGGAAAAATCACGGGCTTTATACACAATGCACGAAATCGCCGCACAATAAAGAAATTTATTGCAAGGTATGTAAAAAACAAGCAAATAATAATGCGACGGGGAATCCTAATTGTGGTAATATTTATGTTCGTAAGAATTTATGGAATAATAATTTAAATTATCAACCAGACGGAATGAGTCAAGAAATTCCATATGCAAATTTAATGAAGAAATTAGGAATAACTCGAAAGCAAGCTGAAAAGGAGGTATTAAAATTAGGATGGGGTGCTATACCAAACAGTCATTTTGTGGAGAAGCAAATCAAAAGGGGAAGACCAGCAAAAGTGGTCGTGAGCGATAGTGAAGAAGATGTACCCAAACGGAAACGGGGGCGGCCTAAGAAAAATAAAGAGGTGACGCCGACCGACGAAGAACTTATAGCAATTCTGTGCGGAACTGTATAATTATTATAAGTATAATTACTTATAATACTTAATAAATTAAAATATCAACGTTGATATATATATTATGATACAATGGACTCTAACGGTGGTTTGTTACCGTCATTTACATACTCAAGATACTCGTCCGGTTTTATCGCCAAAAGCCATGTTTTAATTAGTAAATCTAAATTAAAGAACGCGACCAAAGTCGTATGGACGGCATTCATAACTCCGGCAGGCTCTTTCCCATAGACATCTCCGCGATAATATGCTAACAGAAGCCAAAAACTGAATTGATGAATTGGTCCAGCCATCATAATCATTGAAGACGGTTTACCATTACCATAAATAGTGTTTGCTGAAGAAACACCCCAATACAACGTGCTAAGAAGCGATGTATAAAGAAGAAAATTGCGACAGGGATCTTCGTGCTCATCGTGCGCATGATCGTCGCTGTGTCCATCTGCCGCAAGGCATGCGAGAGAACCAACATAGCAACAAAAAGACATAAAATAAAGTCCGCGCATTTTCATGACACGGTCTTCCATGGCGTAAAGTGTTTTAGAGGATGGAAACATTATAAATAAAAAATCAAGTTTTTTTTAAGTGCATTTTGTAAATATATTTTTGTATTGTAAAGATTACTAAACACTTATCATTGCAAATCTTCGCCCTTCGCCTCCTTAACGTGATCATTGCACCAGTAGCCGATGATCGTTTTGGTTTGTCAAATCGCTTGGCACCGGCTTTCGAGCAGCCATCCTTGTAGCACGTCACGCGCCGCGTTGCACTCAGCGGCGGCGGCGGAGGGTTTTATGACGACGTCCACCGCCCTTCCCGGTCCTCGTCACCGGTTCTTTTTCTGCTGGTGCTGCTTCGCCTGGAAGCGTGCATGCAGGACCGGCATATTCGGCGCACTTCGTAGGGTCACAATTCCCACCATCACCGACCTTGCCATCATGAGATCCACATGTCCCACCACTACCAACAAGTGGGTAGTCCGGGTTGTCACAACAAGGACGACCTGGACCCCGCTTCCGTCCCGGCCGAGTCGTCAATGAATCATTCACACAGGATTTTAGACAGCCCAAATGCGTACCGCCACGCAGTCTAGTTTTGCGTCTTGCTTTGCGACCTCCTTTGCGGTGGGTTTTATGACGACGACGGCGCCGAGTCCTGCGGCGGCGACGGCGCGTGCGACGTGTGCGGTGGCGGCGACCTCCGCGCAGTTTGCGTTTACGCGTTCTTCTTCTTCTTCTTCGGCAATTAACCATTATATATTATATTTATATTTATATTTTAATTAAATTTGATTTAGTGTCTGCGTGTGCGCTTGTGTCGCCGACGAGTTCGTCGCCGACGAGCGTGTCGTCGTCGACGACTCTTACGCGTTTTACGTTGTCTATGTTTTCTGCGACCGCGTTTTTTTCTAGTTTTGTATTTTTTACCTTTTGTTTTTCCTCCTTTTTTCCCCCTAAAGTATCTGTAACCTCCACGAGGTGGTGCGGCGACGAGACCATTAAGGTGCTCTTTCCATTTCCGCGAGCCCCAAGGAGCACCTTCGGTACACGTAGCCAATATAACATTATATATTAACAACCCGCCATACCCGCCGCGACCAGCCGTGGGGAAGCGGAAAGACGTCGGCGTGGTCGGGCTGTGCGTCGGCGCCGCGGGCCAGTCGAGGGGGCTGCCACTGCCGCCCCCGTCACCTCCACCGCCACCCCCGTCACTGTCGTCTCCCATAGTGTCCTCTGATAGCTGTAGCATCGCGAACTCGTTAGCGAGCTTACCCCATTTGTCGTCCTCCTCGGTCGGATCCGCATCGAGGAGTTGAGCGATGGCGTTCTCGACGTCCCCGTCGTTCGCAACCAGCGCCGCCCTCGTCCTCGCCTCGGAGTGCCCCAGCCCTTTCGTTGCATCCAGTACCCGTCCCAGCTTGTACATAAACGGATCTAATTTCTCTGCTTGTTGTTCTCGCCGCATTTTTTCAGTATCGGCATCTAATAAAGCTAATACTTCTTCTAAAGTGCAAGTACGCTTCCGGGGAAACAAATTGACCAGTGAATGTGGGTGCAATTTTTCCAGTTCGCTCGCTTCAGCGTAATTTGGGTGAGCCGCCGCCCTTTCCCAAGGTCTCGGTCCTGAAATAAGTTTCCCCTTTGCTATACTTGCAAATAAATGATAAAATTTGACTTTATTTTTATATTTTTTTACAATACATGCATTAAAAAGGGGCTGGAAAGGTTGAAGCGGGCGGCCCAATTCCCCCACCATCGGCGCCGTCTCAGCATGAAAAGAAAAATTGGGAAAGCGATTTAATCCACCTGCGTGTGCTCGGTCCGCTGCTGCTTCCATGCGTACCTGAAAAGGATATCTCCTCAAAACATTAATCGTCCCATTTAAAATTCCATCGACATGTTGTTTTGTAGACCCCGCCGCGCTCGCCATATCTGGACATCGCAAATTGCAACCGTCGGGAACTAATACGCCAAAATGTTTATTATTAAAATATTCGGAAGGTTTATCTATCCACGTACCTTGCTTATTCTTGTTTACCCTGGTCGGAGTATGCACCCACTCTCCCTTTTTCCCTTTCTTGACCGTAACATCGCTTAGAAGAGTATTTGGGAGAAATGCAGCAGAACTATAATACCGGACCTCTTCGGCTTCTTTTCTTGCCCGTGCCGCGGCATCCCTTTTGTTGAGCCCCTGTGCAATGTACATCGCCAGCGCGCGATCGTAAAATCTTCCACCCCGCAGCAGGTTCTTCAGTCTGCCTTCTTCGAACGATTCCAGTTGATCTGGAAATACTCGCGCGCCATGAAGAACACTCATTACCTCTTTTTCCTTAAATTCCCCTTTGTCTGTTTGAAGGGAGGAACCAACCCCCAAATCAGACGTTGTCCACGCCCAGTCGCTCTTCTTACCATGATGCCAGCTTCCATGTGCTACTATTATATATGTTGGTTTTTTAAAAGATAAATGTTCACGGACCCCAACCTCGCTG
>PBMP01000008.1 GCA_002722705.1 Pseudobdellovibrionaceae bacterium
ATATCCATTTTATTAACTAATAAATTGATATTTGCATGTTGCCAAAACATATATCCTTTTTTAGGAGGAGGTTTTTCGTGACGAAACCAATCCCATAAATTTAAACTTTCGACAGCATCTGCCATTTTTTTTAAACTCGGTCGAAAATCAATACCATAATCCACTTCAACATAAGCCCATTTGGATACTTCTGGAAGTACAATTTTTTTTTCTGGCGTCATCCTTTTTTGGTTTGGATAGCTCATTTTTTGCAATTTTGTGCTTTTGTGCTTTTGTGCTTTTGTGCTTTTGTATTAAAAAATACAAATACTTTTTATGATTCAATTTTCTTTTTCTATTTCTATTTCTTTTATATAATAAAAAATTGATATCAAAACGCTTTATTATATTTCAATAAATGAAATATTGTAATACAGAATTTGTATCAGATAACCCTGATTATCTAGATATTTTCAAACTATGGTCATTTCCATTATCAGAATTTCAAAAATGGGCTATTTATTCTATTCATAAAGGTTATGATACGTTGGTTTGTGCCCCTACTGGATCTGGTAAAACTCTTCCAGCTGAATTTGCTATAACATATTATCATAAAAAAGGGAAAAAGATTATTTATACGACACCTATTAAAGCTCTTAGCAATGAAAAATTTTACACTTTATCCAAACAATTTCCAAATATTTCATTTGGCCTGTTAACAGGTGATAATAAATTTAATCCAGAAGCTGATGTTATTATTATGACCACTGAAATTTTACTTAATACATTAAAAAAAATGAAAACCATTGAAAAAACAAAAAGTAATGACAATATTTCTTTAGATTTTGAGATAAATATGGAAACAGAACTAGGTACAGTAATCTTTGACGAGATTCATTATATTAATGATGCTGATAGAGGTTCCGTTTGGGAAGAATCAATAATGTTTTTACCCAAACAAGTATCTTATATTGGACTATCTGCAACCATTAATAGTCCTGAAAGTCTTTGTAATTGGTCTGAATCATATGTAGGAGCGCAAAGAGGGGAAATATATTTATGTTATAGTAATCATCGCAATGTACCTTTAGAACATTATTCATTTATGAGCATACCCGATTCTTATTTTAAAAAAATGAAATTAGAAAATATTAATATGTTACAACCAATTCTAAATAAACCTGTTTTATTAAAAAAACAAAATAATTATTTTGATGAAAAAAAATATAATTATATCCAAAAAGCTCTTAAATATATTAATAATAATAACATTGAATGTAATAAATATTATATTTTTAATAAAATGCTTGAATACTTATATAGGAATCATCTGTTCCCGGCATTAACATTTATATTTTCAAGAAAACAATGTCATATATGGGCTAATAAAATTAATTTTACATTGTTCGAAAATGGCTCCTTAGTACCTTCAATTATTGAAAAAAAAGCTACTCAAATTCTTATAAATAAACTTTCAAATTGGAAAGAATATGTATTCTTACCAGAATTCAAAAATATTATCAAATTATTAAAAAAAGGTATAGCTGTACATCATAGTGGTGTAACACCTGTATTCAGAGAAATGATCGAATTACTTTATGGTGAAGGATATATTAAATTATTAATAGCTACAGAAACATTTGCCGTAGGAATTAATATGGGAATTAAAAGCGTTATATTTACAGGATTGCAAAAATTTGATGGTCGTGGATTTAGATATCTTCATTCCCATGAATACGGACAAGCGGCTGGAAGAGCTGGGCGACGTGGAAAAGATATTAAAGGTTATGTATTTCATTTAAATAATATATTTAATTCTACAAATACAAATCCCGATGCAGATACATATCGTAAAATTCTTAGTGGAAAACCACTATCTCTTAGATCAAAATTTAAAATAGATTTTAAAATTATATTATCGCTATTATATTCTAATACACCTAATTTAGTTCGTTTTATTAGTTCTAGTATGCTGCAAAATGAAATTAATAATGCAGCCACAGCTATAGAAGAAGAACAAAATCAAATTAAACAAAAAATAGAATTATTATCTGATCATATAATTGCATCTAGGACCCATATTGATACATTAAAAAAATACGATGAGCTTTTAAATACAAAAAATTTAGTTTCAGGGAAAAAAAAAAGAAAAGAACGTGCTCGACAACTATCTAATATGTCTAATTTACATCCTAATCTTCTAATAGATTATGAATTATTTTTAAAAAGAAAAAAACTATTAGAAATGAATGAATCTCTAGAAAATCAAAATATCAACAATACCATATACATAAGTAGAGAAATTGCTCTACATATGCAATTATTGCGAGAAAATGATTTTATTGAACAAAATGAGGAGTGTCATTATACAGGAAAACTTTTAGTAAAAGGTCAAATAGCTGCAAATATTCATGAAATACATTCATTAGCTATGTCTGATATCTTAGTAAATAAAGATCTTGATAATTTAACGGTTGAGGAATTAGTTTCTGTATTAAGTATATTTACAAACATAAGACTTAGTGATGAAGATAAATATACAGATGTCAAATTTTGTAATGTAAATAAAAATATTATACATACAGTAAAAAAATTTGTAATGTATTTGGATAAATACTATGATATGGAAACAAAACATGAAACAAATTTTAGTCAAAGTTATAATATTCAATATGATATGTGCGAATTTATGTACAAATGGTGTTTTGCTGAAAATGATGAAGATTGTAGAAATATATATAACGAAGCAAAAAAATACAACATATATGTAGGAGAATTCATCAAGGCAATTCTTAAAATTAATAAAATATGCAGTGAATTAGTAAATATATGTGAAATTCAAAATAATATTAAACTTTTGCATACTTTGAATTCTGTTAAGGAAAAAACTTTAAAATCGATTGCTACTAATCAATCATTATATTTATAAAAATTGAAGTTAATTTAAATTAATCTAATATCAGCAAATACGTAGGTAATTTATGGGATTGTGTTCCTCGAAAAAACTAAAAAAAACTGAAAAAAGACTAAAAAAAAAGACAGCGAAAGTACGTCAACTATCAGAAGAAATTAATCGTTTGAAATCAGATAATTTGCAACTGAAATTCTCTAATTTAATTTTGATCAAAGTATTAGATTATCGCAGTGCTAATGAGTAAATCCAACGACGTCTATTCAAAAACTAAAAGAAAAACAAAAAAAAATTCTAAAAAAAATACATTTAATAAATATGGTAAGAATACGACACGAAGTTTGCGAATAAAACATTCACAAAAAAAAAAGATATTAAAAAAATAGTGAAAATTAATTATATAAACGTTATGAACGAAATCATACATTATTGTTGCGGTAGTTATGAACAAGGTTATACTGGAGGCGTACCAAGATATAATTATCAGATAAAATTAGCATTTCCACATAGAAAATTTTTTCAAGGTCCTCAACAAAAAAATAGGATGTTATCCTTTTTAAAAACGTGTAAAAATCCTATTGTTATAACTGATAATCATTTGGCGTGTGATATACCTAATAATTATAAACTTTTTTTAGTCCATCATGGTTGTGCGAAAACAACAGCACTTCGTAATCCAAATTGGGGTGAACCATGGAAATCACTATGCACAAATGGTCAAAATAAAATGCTTACATATAGAGATCCACAAACAACTACCATTATTAGTATTTCTCAAGCATGTACTGATGATTTTATAAAATATTATGGCGCAAACTATGACAAATTTACAAGAATAGATATATTACATCCTAGCGAATTAGATGAAACTCGCTTTAAAATCCAATTCAACGAAAATCCTATAATATTAGGTAATTGGGCACATATTAAAAAAGGTAAAAAAATTATTCCTATTTTAAATAAAAATATACCAAAATTTAATTTTCGACAATTATCTATAAGAATAAATAATGGTAATATACAATTGTTTAATAAAAATAAACAAGATATTTATTTAAACTCTGATATTTTCTTGCAATTATCCAATAGTGAAGGTAATTCATATGCTACTTTAGATGCCTTATTATGTGGTATACCTGTTGTCTCGTCAAATGTTGGATTATTTTATAAAGATGTTCCTGAGGATTGTTTTGTAAAATTAGATTGGACGAAAATTAATGATGTAAAATATGTAGAGGAAAAATTAAAATACGCTTGGGAACATAGAGAAGAACTTGGAAGAAAAGGTCGTGAATGGTATATGAAGAATTGTCGCTTGGAAAATTGGATAAGTAAAATGAAACATTTAATTAAATAAAACTTAAATATTCTGTTATAATATAATTATATCTATGAAAACAATTCTAATTATACCATATAGAGATAGGCAATCTCATTTGGATTTTTTTTTAAAACATAGTTGGTCAAAATTAAAAGAAAAAAATAAAGATATGGAAATTATAATTGTTGAACAACAAAAGGGTAAAAAGTTTAATAGAGGTGCTACTATTAATATTGGTTATTTATATTATAATAATATTGATAATTATTACATAACACAAGATGTTGATACTAACCCTAAAAAAAATGAAACTTTTGATATGTATAATTATAAACCTGATGATAATAACTTTTTAAGTATCTATTCTGCTCCGTGTGGTTTGGGTGGTATTATAAAATTTAAAGGTAGTACATTTAAAAAGGTAAATGGTTTTCCAAATGATTTTTGGGGGTGGGGTAGTGAAGATAAAGCTTTACATAATAGAGCTACATTTTTGGGTTGTACTGTAAAAAGACTTATTAATTGTAACGAAGAAAGAGCAAACATAAGGCGCGGATTGCCGTCATATTTAAACATTTTAAAACATGCAGGGCCGCCGATGAATCACCGCACATTCAATTATGCATTTAATATATGGAATAATTTACCTGAACCAAAAAAAAAAAAAATTATAAAAAATAATGGATTATCAACTTTAAAATATGAGATATTGAAAGATGAACTGTTAATGGAAAATGTTAGAAAAATAATTGTAAAAATATAAATAAGTTTTTATAATAATTAAAATAATATAAAATATTACCATTACATAAATATTATATGGGTAATTTTTTTTCGCACGAAGAATTAAATGACTTGGAAAAACGTTTGACAGGATCATCTTTAAAGCAAACAGTTTTGTACTTACTTTTTGCAGGTGGTGGTGTAAGATGTATGATTTATTTATTAACTTATTTTTCTTGATTTTTAACATAATACGACTCTTATCTTTTGTTTTAATTTATTTTCATCCATAAACATATATATTTTAAATTTCTGTGAACTTAAATTTGTTTTATCATGACGGCATGTAAATCTATTTACCATATTTAACTCTGGCAAATATACCATATATTGATAAAGAGCATCATTTCTCACAATTTTATCAAATATAAAACCATCATAAATCTTTTCTAATGTTGTTGTGTCTTC
This sequence comes from Pseudobdellovibrionaceae bacterium, assembly GCA_002722705.1. Lineage (GTDB taxonomy): Bacteria > Bdellovibrionota > UBA1018 > UBA1018 > UBA6935 > UBA6935. The sequence goes on from PBMP01000008.1 coordinate 5,403, forward strand.
TGAACATATTTTAAGAAGAGAACAATCATTTTGTACTTTTCGTATAGAACGCATCGTTGTATTTATATACATTAAACTTGAATCATTTGTCCAATAATCATAAAATTGACGAGCCTTTTCAGACATTGGATATAATCCTTCTTTTTCTTGCAAGATCATCATATTCAATAAATCAACCAATCTTCTTATCGGGCTAGTTATATGTATATAAGATTCTAACTCTAACATTTCATGTGTAGCCATATTATCATATTTGCTATATTTTCCTCCAGCGCTATTCCAATTTTTTAAAAATTTTTGTATTTTTTTTGGTATGTTATCAGGTGGACTAAATGTACTATCAAATTTAGCACTTCTATAAATTCCTATTTTATATTTCTGCAACTTGAGTGCAGAAATATAATTCATTGTTATCATTAAATATGCTACTAAATCATGACTACTATCAACAGTTTCCATATATTTTTTAGATTTATTCATCTTTTTAACAACAGACAATAGCTCTTTATAAGAATTATAGTTTTTTTGTTGTTTCGTATCATATCTTAAATTATTTTTAACTTTAATTATTGCATTATTGTAGTTATATGTTGTTATTTCTCCTGTATTATTATCTATATTCAATGATAATTCTAATGCAAAGCGTATATCATTTTGAGTTAAACTACATAATGCATCGGATAACACTGTCGGCAACATAGGTCTTTTTCTGTCTGGCAAATAAATAGCAGAAATACGACTAGAGAAAGAATCCCATAAATCCATTGCATCCATCCAGAAAGATACGTTAGATATATAGATACTAACTCTTGTCATTGTATCAGATATCTTTTCTATATCAAATGCATCATCAAAATCCTTACTTTCTAAAGGATCTATACTGAAAATATGTCTACTTTCTCTATAATCATTTAAGTCACAAGATGTTTTGATAGATTCTATATATTCATCACTAGTTTTTTCTTTTAGTTTGCTCATTGTCTTCTTTGTTATATTTTGAATAGAAGCATATAAACTTTTACAATATAATTGATATTCGTAAAAATTATCTAAATGTGTTACGTCGCCTAATGTTTGAACAAGAACTCCTATAGGATGCTTCCCTTCCCACATTTTAAATTTAAAAACAACATATTTATTTATGTTATTTTTTGAAAATCCAATATTAATTTTATATGGTATTAAGAAAACAGGTAATCTTCTATCATCAGGTATGCATTTATATAGAAATTTTTGTTTATGTTTTCCATATGTTTTTGAGTTGTTTAAAACCAGCACACCAGGAATAATACACATACATCTAGCCGATGAATGAAGTATTTTAACATTATTGTCTGTTAATTGAAATATATCTTCGTTACATAATTTTTCTTTAATTGGATTCAAATTTTTTGGGCATGGTACAATTCGTAAAGAATAAGCTTCAACAACTTCAAATTTGGAACAATCTCTATCATGAATCCTTATTTTATATGTAGCCATATAGATATATGTATCTAATTCATTGGATATTGATATTTCAATTTTAGGTCGTAGCTAATTTTTCATTAACATCGCTATCAGTACCTCCGCGTTTAGATCCTAATAAAAACCCTGTTAAAGCGCGAGTCGCTTCTAAATCTTTTGGAGCATCATCAATCTTTGTAAATATTTCGCGATCGGTTTGAATATCAATTGGATCATTCTTTTTGTCTTCCTTTTCTTTTCTTGATACTACATCAGCTTTAGGAGCTATTTCTCTCTTAATATTCTGACTTTGTAATAATGAAAGAACAATTTCAGGACTTATAGCTAACATATTCATAAATGTTCTGTATTTTAAACAACATATACTTGATAATTTTTTAAATTTGATACTGTACCACCAATAAGCAGGTATATATATTATTTCTCCAGCATTTAATTCGACATCCAATACTTTTACTTTATCAAAATCGGCTTCATATTGTGGTTGGATATCCCATACATTTAATGGTGATCTAAATTCAAAATTATCATAATCTTTAATTGTATATAAATATTTGCTACTATGTGGAGGTATTAATTTTAATAATATTTTACCCGATGTAATATAAAAATAATTTCTATAATTTAATTCATATCTTAAAGGTGTCACACTATTAATAGATCCTGACATAAAATCATAGATACATTTAGACACTAAAGGTGGTCGTAAAAAAGAATCGTTATATCTATAATTTTTAATAGCACCAGTTTCCTTCAAAAAATCATAATTTTTTTCAGTTATATACTTCCCTTCTTTATCATTTTGAAATATCTCTATGGCCTCTTTTAATAAAAATGGTAAATATAATTCATCATTATCATTTTTATTCGTTTTGTCTCTTATTTGTATATCAAATGCACCATAATTATCGTCTAATGAAGTTAAATTACAACTTTCTAACAATCTCTTATTTGTAAAATCAAATATCACAGGTTGTCTTAAATCGCAAATCTCTTCCAATTTTTGTTTTGAAGGACTTTCGATCGTATATACTTCTAAATCATTACTACATTTTAAATGATAATGAATATGCAAATATAGAAATAAGATTATGCAGAATATAAATATTGTTATAAAATACTTTATCATTATTAGTATTTTAGAAAGGAAAATTTTATTTTTTCCGTAATAATTATATATAATGGACAAACCTGAAATTATTCATATTAATGATTTTACTATTATTCTAAATCATAATAAATTATCAAAAACAACAATGGTAGAATCTTATATAAGTCATGGTTTTATAAACGAAAATGTAGAAAATGCCGGTATATCACATTTATTAGAACATATGGTTACTGAAGGATGGAAAAAATGCACAGAAAAAGGATGTTCTGATTATTGGAAAAAAAAAGGTGTTCTAACTAATGCTAGTACTGGTCAAACTAATGTTCGATACTATATGCATGGGTTATCGAAATATTCAAAAGAGATGATTGATTATATTGTTAGTATAAGCGTTAATCCAATACTTACTAAATCGCGAATGAATAAAGAAAAAAAAGCTGTTCAAAATGAACTTATGATACATGCTGCACATCCACAACTAGAATTATATAATGTTTTGAATAAAATGCTTTTTCGTATTGATGGTATGGTTTACCAAGATGATATGAAACTGCAGCTTAAAAACTTAAAAAATTTACATATTGATTCACTTAAAGCATGGGCAGAAAGATTTTATGGTTCTGGTAATATTATGTTTATTATATCAGGTAATTTTTCAAAAAGAAATATAATAAATCTGCTTAGACGCCGTTTAAAAAAAGCAAATCCAATTAGAATTATTCCAAAATATACAGATATTTTCAAACAAGGTTTAGAAGTATCATTTCTAAAAAACAATAAAATAGAAAATACAAATATTGTATTTGCCTTTCATGCTCCCATTTATCAAAAAGATCATGAAATTTTTTATATAGATTTTTTTAAAGAATTTATCGGGAGTGGTGTGACTTCTATGATAATGTCGGAATTGAGAGAAAAGAAAAATTGGATATACAATGTTAATCTGGATGATTATACAAATCCATATGGTACATATTTAACTATCGAAATATCTACAAAAAATAAACATATAGTAAATGTCGTCAAAGGTGTTCTTAAAATTTTAAAAAATCTAGCCGATGGGAAATTTTCGAGCGAATATTTAGAATATGTAAAACGTGCTTATATGGTCGATCATTATGCTACGTGTTTAAATAACGTGTATATTTCAAATTTCTATGGACAACAATATATAAATCAAATATACAATGTCAGAAAAACACCAATTATATTATCTTTTAATGAAGTTGCTACAAAAATATTAAAATTAAGAAAAATTAATTTTGTATTATTTGTAAAAAAATTACTCATTTTTTCAAATATGAAAATAGCATATCAGGGTAAGAAAGAAATTAAAAATCTTCAATCTTTGGTGCTAAAAAGAATCTAATAAAATTAGTAGCCTCATAAGCTTCATCTTCCTCATCATCATCAAGAACATCATCCATATCATACTGAATTTTCATTGGCAATTGTTCACTAAAATGTATATGTACTTTTTTATTTACTTTTGAAAACAAAGCCATTTGATGAATATATGATAGTTGGTATTGGACATGCAATATAGCATCTTCTTCTATTGCATACATTATTATATCATCTTCCTTTATTAATGCCGTCATTTCTCCCATATCACCTTTTCCGACCAATTTAATATCATCACTACAATTCACTTCCAATATATCACCAAATAGTTTTAATTCATCTATCAATGTTGAAAATTCACTCGAAACCATTTCTAAATCTACTGTATAATCAGTAGCAGGTACATTTAATATTTCAGAATCAATATTCATTAAAGGTATTTTAAATTCTTTTCTTATGCCTCTTTCTCCTTCAGGAGAATAAAGCATTATATATAAATAATCACCATCATCTGCATCCCAATTCATTTCTATTATTTGCGATTCATTTAACGAATTTAGAATCTTAAAAATTAATTCACAATTTATACCTATTCGTATATCTTCATCTACAATATACTTGTTGAACCAAGAATTCTTTAAATTCAATTCAAAAAGTGAAACATGACTATTATCCATTCCCTGAGTATACAAACGATCCTTATTTATTAGAATTTCTATATCACTACTTATGTTTTTCAAATGACGCAATATACATGCAAATTGCATAACTTTTCGTGTATCAGATAATACTATTTTCATGGTTTAATAATATAAATATTATGATTTATATTATTCAATTTTGATGTTCTGATATTTTAAATTTCACAACATTATTTTTATTAACATTTTTCAATGTTTTCATAAATTGTCTAGGATCTTTTAATTTTTTTTCCAATTCATTAATATATTTCTTCATTGTGGTAGTTTGGTCTGAATGTTCTTTACTTATTTTTGTAAATAAATCAGAAATAGTTTCTGCTTGCTTTTCAAACTGCTTCAAATTTATAATATTGATTTTTTCCAACTTTTCAACACGCGATGTTAATTTTTTATTAATTTCTTCTAAACTTTTGCATTTTTCTACGACTTCATGTAAAATATTATCAGGAGTATTATTTAATTGGGTGACCTTTTTTTGTACTTGATCAGTTAGTACATTAAATTTTTTATTTAAAATATTCATTTTATTAGTTAGTATACTATTTAATTCCGTTAATTTGTTATCTAGTTTCGTTCGTTGTTGATCTAACTTGGATATAGACTGTCCATGATTTTGTAACATTTCTAATGCGTTTATCTTTTTCTGTTGATATCTATTTTGAACTCTCTGTAAAACTTCTGCCGATTTTCGCAGTTGTGCCGTTGTTCCGTGAGTTGTTGCATTTCTTACTATTGTATTACCTCGAAATTGTGAAGCTCCTCCTAACATTGATCCCGTTGGAGTCGACGACGCGGGTAAACTGCAAGACGAATTTCCTGGTCGTGGACCACTAGCTGATGTTCCTGTTCCTTTAAGTCTTCTATCGAATCTTGACATATAATTTATCGTACTATAATATTTTTAATTTAAGGCCGCATTTTCATTTTTATTGTATCATGACTTTTATAATTTTTAATTATAAAATCATTTAATTTGTAATCTTCAATATTTTCATATTTATTTTTTATATATAATTTAGGAGGCCAAAAGATTTCATTTTCTAATTGTCTATTTAAACTATCTATATGATCATCATATATATGCGCATTTCCTAAAAAATGAATAAATTCATTGGCTTCTAAATTACAATGTTTTGCCAATAAATGAGTTAAAAATGAATATGATGCTATATTAAAAGGTACTCCTAACCCCATATCAGCACTTCGCTGATACAGTGTACAACTTAATTTATTGTTAGTTACATGAAATTGTGATAATACATGACAGGGGGGCAATGCCATTTGATTTATTTGCTCTGGATTCCATGCCGACATAATAAGTCTCCTTGAATTTGAATTATTATCTATATTCTTTTTTTGCAATACATCTATTATATTTTGTAATTGATCTATACCTTTTCCACTATAATCTGTTTTACAATCTGTATATTTGGCATTCCAATGTCTCCATTGATGTCCATAAACTGGTCCTAAATCATTTTCTCTTAATTGGTGCAATCCTTGGGAATTAAGAAACGATCTAGATGCATTGTCATTCCAAATTTTTACATTTTGTTGTTGCAGTAATTTATTATCTGTATCGCCATTAATAAACCATAACAATTCCTTTAGGCAAGTTTTCCACGCTAATTTTTTTGTTGTTACTAGAGGCATGCTCCCATTTTTTAACGAAAACCTCATCATCCCACCTATAACGCTATAGGTAGTTCCATTCCTACCTTTTTCTTTAACGCCGTTTTTAATTATATTTTTGATTATATTCAAATATTGTGTTTCTTGTGATAATCGATGCATTATTTATTAAAACAAATTTATTTTTAATTTCTTTTTATAAATCATATGGACAATAAACTCGACACAGAACCGCCAACACAAAATGGCGGATTTATAAAACATTTAAGTAATTTCGATAATGATACAAAATGCGAATTACTTAATATCGTACAATATGTTCTTTTAGCAATAATTCCTATGACATTATTAAATTATGGTATATCTTCTGTTATACCTGAACCCGATGAAAGTAAAAGTAATATTGAAATATCTATTGAATTGGCTGGGCATTTAATATTAATATTATTAGGCGTGTTCTTTGTTCATCGCATTGTAACATATGTACCAACATACAGCGGAAGAGCATTTGGTAATATGAATTTATTTAGTGTTATATTGGTTTTGCTTGTATTATGTTATGAAAGCAGTACAACTGTTGGAAAAAAGACAAAAATTCTGGTAGAGAGAGGAAAAGAATTATGGGAAGGAAAAAAAGATGATAAAAAGAAACAAAAGAAAGATGGTTCAGTTGTCAAAGTAACGCAACCAATTTCTCGTGGCGGAATGCCAACACATCAGCCAAGCAGAGCTGATTATATAAATTCTCATAATAAAATGGTCTCACCCACACAAATGTTACCACCCGCATCTCAACAGGAAGGATTCGGACAAGGCAATGGCGCTTCCAATAATATGTATGATAATCAGGGATTTAACGGATTAGTAGGTGCTACTCATCCTGGAATGATGCAAGAACCCGCAGCTGCTAATGAAGGTTTTGGGGCATTTTCTAGTTTTTAAATATATTTTAAATGTCTAAATTTAATATATATGAAACTTGTTAACATTTTTAAAAAATACAAATTCAATATTATGATAGCTTTTTTATTAATATATATAAGTTATTCGTATTATAAATCGATAGAAGGTTACAGCAATGTTAAACATCCTATGAAAAAATCACCAATAACACAATATCTTCAAAGATTTAGAAAAAAACAAAATAAAAATCAGAAAAATAATTATCGATCTGTTATACTCAGTCAAAGAGACCAATTATTAAAAAAACGCCAAAAAACATGGGGAAAAGTTATAAAAAATGGAACGGCACAAAACAATACACTAAATCCGCGTGAACGTACAAAAGGTTTAAGATGGCGCGGAGAAAAAAATAAAAATCGCAACGGCTTAGCTGGTAATGAACGTGGCGGGTTTGCACAACGTGGAGGTCGGCGTTTAAGTTAACTTTTACTATCGAATAAAATAATAACTAATTTAATTATTATTATTTTAAACCCATGGCATCTTTCAGTTCAATATAAGATGCTATTTTTCGTTTTAATGCTAATTTTTGTTTAAGTACATTACCTTCCATATTTTCTGTTATACCAGCTAACATGTTTTGCCATTCATCTAATAATTCGGGATCTTCCCTATAATTAGGATGTAATTTTTCCCAGTCACCTATTTTTAACGTTTGTTTTAACTTAATATTTCTTAATGTATCATCAATCTTTTCATTATTTTTGTCTTTCTCCCATTTGTTATCTTCTTTAACATAGAATTGCAACCGTTTGATATCGCTGCAATGTATAGGTCTTTCTGTAGGCTTCAAATCTTGCAATTGTTTTGCAAAAACATTTGTCATACCTTCGATATAACCATTGTGTTTTGTAAATTCTAAATCTTCTAATGTAATTTTCAAATTTTCAACAAAATCTGTTAAATTCATAGCATCTTTACAATTTTCATTTAAAAATAAATTTATGGTCATTTTATTATTATGACAATCATTATATATTGTTTGGGGTTTGGTTATCTCATTTGCTATCTTCTTATTGAATTCAGTCTGTGATTTCATAAACATTTTAAATATTTCCTTTAATTCGTCTGAACTATCATCTTTTATTTCAATAGTCTCCGTTAGTGTTTTTTTTTTAGTAATTTGCGAATTAATATGTATTCTACACTTGTTTTTATGTTTGCTCAATCCACTACAATATTTATACTTTTTTCCACATAAACAAATAAATTTCCTTTCAATAGTGAAGGGGGGCTTTTCGAGCAACTTTTTTGTTATCCTTGTTATCCTCCGATGTTTTATGGTCTCGAGGTGTTTTTTCCAACTACTCATTTTAGACGTTGTATAGTTACATTTGTCACAAAAAAAATGAGCAACTTTTTTTCGAGCAACTTTTTTGTTATCCATATAAATGGATAACATAAAAAGTTGCTAAACCCTTTTTAAAATACAAAAAAAAAAGTCAGTCACAACTCCTAAAAATCATAGTCATCAAAATACCTACAATGTTGTAGTACAATAGTTTTTTTACGTTTTTTTCGAACAAACTTTTTTCAAAAAATCGATTTTGGACATTTCAAAAATGTCCAAAATGGAAATATGAAGAAAAGTTTTGTGAAAAAAAACGTTGTTCGTAGTTCTCTTTTTTAAGTTCAGCAGATTTTAATACATATATGGTCTGAAAACTAAAAAAAATGGAATTATTCGAAAAAAAAACTAAAAAATCTACCAACAATCAAAAAAAAAACGCAAAAAAATTAAATATATAAAAAATTTATATATTTAATGAATTATATTCAATATTAATTTATTTTAAATTTTATTGATTAATTATTATATACTAACCAGTTGACGATCGGACCTGATTGGTGGTCGCCGCTGATGGTCGTCCAACCGTCGGGCGGGCTGCCCGTGTAGGAGGTCATCGGCGCCCACCCCGTTGGGTCCACGGCTACAATATCGAAGGCGTTCAGTGGTGGGGAACCTGGGCCGCCGTCGCCGCCAGCCGAGCCGCCCGACCAGTCCCAATATGTAACCGCTTTAAATTGTGTGTTGTTTGCGAGTTTTGAACCGGTCACACCCGGGTTTCTTACTGAAAGGAAAATCTGCGACGTTTCTTTCAACGTACCGGGTGGCAGTGTCACCTCGGCCAGCCGGTCGGCTCTTCCCGCGTCGTCGTCCCCGCCGCCGCTGATGGTCGGCCAGTTCGCGGGCGGACTGCCAGATACTCGGTAATAGCCTGAATCGAGATAGGCCTTACCGCTGCGAGTGGAATTCAATTCATCTTCGACGGTGGTTATTTCCCCCTCATGTTTTTCGATCGTTATTTCGTTTGTCGCTACTCTGTTCACCGCTGCGTCATGCTTTTCCCAAAGTAACGCATGTTGTGGTTGTCTTTTCCATGTACCCCAGGTTTGTTGATCAGAATTTAAAGCTTGTGTTTTTCTTCGTCTTGACATTTTTTATAGTATATATTTATATTAAATTTTTGTCTAAATAACCCAAATATTATAAATATATTTAATGAATTATATTCATTATTAATTTATTTTAAATGTAAAGATTTGCGTGTTTTTTTCTTCTTTTTCTTCTGCTTCTTCTTTCTCTTTTTTAATTTTATGCTTCCGCCTATACTTGTACGTTGTGATAGAGATTTTTTGTCCCACAATTCTGCGGCTTTTGTAGAAACTTCCCAGTTTCTCGAGCCCGGTTGGCCGAACACCCGTGGTCGTTCAGCTTTCGACGCCAATTTTTCAATTTGAGCTTGGTCGCGTGCTGCAAGTTTCTCATCGTGTGTGAGCGCGCGAGGTGAAGTTCCTTCTATCCCTGTCAATTCTGTAATTCGTGCACTATCTAATTCATGTTCTCTTCGTAGCTGGTGTCTCTCCGCAGCACGCTCAGAGTCGAGCAAGTCCCGTTCAACTTGTGCTCGATCTGTCATTTCCTTATGTGCTTTTTTTCTTGCCTTTTCCTTTTGTCGTTTCTCGTGCGCCACGTTTGCGTCTTTTCGGCTTTGTAATTCTATTTTTTTGTAGTTTTCCTTTCTTAACTTTTCTATCTCTCTCCATAATATTAGTTTTTGGTCGTCTGTGTAACTAGTAAATCTTTTATTGAAAGCTGCCTTTGTTTTTACATGATCAGGAAATTGTTCCATAAATTTTCTTGCTTGAGTTCTATATGTAGTTTTCCCTACATTTTGATCGGTCAATGAGTGCGACGTAGTAGGCAGGCCGTGGTGTCTTGTAGCTCCCGTCATTTTTGGTTGAAACCAAGATAATANTCTACAAAACGCACNATAGCACNCCGTTCTCGAGCTCGCGCCAATCGCGCGGACATACAAAATCATCAGTCCATGCATCNNCACCGANAAGAGCTTCTGGCAGCTCATCATCAATTGGTACATAACGAACACAGTTTGTGGGATCTATAATCTCTAAAATATTCATTAATCCTTTAGAATATAATCTTCCTGTTAAATATGTTTTCAAAGATTTTACCGCTACGCCTCGAACGTGTCCTACGAAAACCCCAACAATGGTTCCAACCCCAGGGAAGAGGGCGAAGGACGCGGAGATAGTCTCGAGCGCTCCATTTAAAGCTGAAGCAGCGCCTTGGGGTCCTACAAGCATATTAATTGTATCTGCTGCTCCTTGGGCAAGATTTTTAAAAGCTGTTCTAAAAGGCAATGATCCAGGTCTATCGGTTTCAATGATCTTGCCATCAATCCATCCACCTTCTGGATGATTGACTTGTACTTTTTCCCCCTTACTGTATTTCCAAACTTTACCCAATTTAAATTTTGCTTTATCAGTCCCATGTTTAAGATCGTCGTAAGGTTTCAAGTCATTTTCTGTTATATCTGTTAATTCACCACGATCAGTTTCGACTTTATACTTTGTGGGATGGGCTTTTTCTTTTTCCGCATTTTTCTCTTGTATTAATTTTCTTAGTTCAGAGTACGCATCCTCATTATCTTGGGTCCAGTTAGGCAAAGTTTGAGCTTCATTATATTCTTGCGGATTAAGTTCGCCTGTGAATTTCGATATATATTGAAAAGTTGTGCTCCCGTAGTCGTGTTCCTTCTTGATTTTAGCAGACTTTCGGATACGTTTGAGCATTTCCTGTGGCTTATCCTTAGGTAATCTTGAATCAATAAGAGATTCTATTCGATCATCTAAATCCTGAATAGCTTTCCGTATAGTTTCGGGAACCGGTTCTAACTTATAAAGACCAAGCCAATTTATTGAGAATGATCGACACATGTGCCTTTTTTGGGCCACCAAGTATTCTGAAATTACCAACATAAATCGTGGGTGTTTTATTAAAAAAATGAAACCATCGATCGTCCAATTGCCGAACTGTCGGATAAGAGCCCCAGGAGAAGACAAAAATGACCATTTACCTTCTCCTGCTTTTTTTTCCCTATAAAACCATTTTTTTAAATATATTTCAAAATTAAAAATAATCATCATTAGTATATCATCAACAAAATCGTTTTCTATGCCAGAGTTGGCGGCTTTCCATACACGATATGCTTGATCAGCTCGTTGCCATGCTTTTTTGTTTTCTTCTGTATTTTGAAGAGGCATTTCTTTCAGTTTCTTAAGCAAAGCTTTTTTAGCTCGTATTTTTTGTTCACATTCCCATTTTTCTTTAGAATTAAGTTTTTCATTTGCACAGTCTACTTCTAGTTTTTTTATTTCTTTTTCTAACATTTGTTGTCTTTTTTGCATTTTATCATCAGATCGTGTTAACCATTCTTTAAGAGATTCTTCATTCCACATAACCTCAGCTATATATCTCGAAGCATTGATAGATTGCATTTGAGCACGAAATTTTCTTTTAGGATCAATTACGCAGCATTTAATTTTAGAAAAAATATCTTCTTCTTCATCTTTAAGAACTTGTAATTCATTTTTTTTTTTATTAATTTCATCAGTACGGCGCGCTTCTGCTTGTTCAAAACTCTCAGTATATTTACCTTTATTATCCGTTTTGCGTTTAATTTTTGTTAATTTTCCCATAAAGTTACTCTTTTGAAATCGTAACTTTCCTATTTCTTTTTGAATACTCTTTTTATTTTCCAGTATTGTTTGCAATCTTTGTTTATCTTTATCATCAAGACCAGTAAGATTGTGTGTAATATAAGTAGGTCCTTTAATTGCTCTCACGACGCCGTATCCGCTCTTATCTTCTTTAATTCTACCCTTTTTACTATGAAAAGGAGGACACATATCTTTATAACCAATATTGCGTACACTAGGAGATTTTGTCAGCGATGTCATTATATCATTACCTTCCAATTGTGTATTATAATACACCTCTTTATGCAAAATATTTAAATCGCATTCAGACTGAAATATTTCATGTTCATCATCATAGGTCTGAACGAATATATCAAAGCCCCTTTCGATGGCTTCAATTAAATTAATAGTTCGTTTTTTTTGACGTTCCCACTTCGAGCTCCCCCCAAATGCGTCTACCCTCGCGAGATCTCCGGTCCACGTGGCAAGTTCATCTTCTTCTGCTTGAAGTCTTTGGTCATCTTCTCTCCGTAAATCAATCCAACCTTCTTTTTTAATTTCATGTAATACAGCCTGAATCCCATATTCTAAGCGATTCTTCTCGTCTTTAAGATATTTGACGTGTTCTTTGTAGTACGGCAGGGAGATCGTATCATTTATATTGCTTAAATGTTCAATTAAAATCTGGTACTGCTCGATAGTTTCATCGAGCGCTTTGATCTGTTCAATGTTTTTTCTGGACGAGAACAACAAACCACTTTTGGGATGACGCTTCTCTGCGTCTTTGGCAGCTGTAATGATGCTAGCCAAATTACCCTTGGCCTTTTTCTCTGCTTTCTTAACAGAGTCAGGAATCTTTGGTGGAGATTTTTTATGCATGGTATTGATAAGATTATGCAATAATTCAGTATTACTCATAGTAATAATTCTTATTTTTGCACGTTGCAAAGTATTAATACACTCTCTTATTTTTTTTTTTGCATCTTTTTTATTAAATTTATCTTTTAGTTTTTTACATTCTTCAAGAGCATTTTTTTCATCATTTGGACTTAAACCCCCTCTCCCACAGTTTTTTTCATATATATAATATAAAGTAGTTAATTGTTGATGTCCAAAAACTAATTTTAATAATAATAATAAATCATCTGGGTTAGAAGCTATTTTTTTAAAAGAATCAAAACTTATAACATCGCACATAGATAATCTTTTATTACACCTTTTACTTAAACATTGACTATCCTTTTTACATCCAGTATTTGGAAAATCGCCAGAATCAGCTATCATTTTGTTTAATTTTTTTGCTCGTTTAACTACTTCGTCACCTAGTGGAGGGGGAGGTAATTTTGGCAGTTTATCAGCTTTTTCTTTTTCCGCCTCAGTAACAGGAGCACTCTCTTGTCGTTGAAGTCTAATTTCATCACCGCTTAATGCATCTTTAAATTCATCAGCGTCATCGTCATCGTCATCCACAGGCATAGGTGCTGTTTGTGCACGTTTCATTATACATTTAATATATATTATAATAATTTAATCATTTATTTATATAAATATATATATGGGTGATCTTGATATAGCAAATTTGTTAAATGCTTTGGAAAATGATTCAAATAGTTCTATTATGAACCAAACAACCCGAAAAATCAAAGATATAAAAAATAACGTCCTACAAAGATTGCAGCTATCTGGAAAAATTTTAAAAGAATTTCATAAGAAATTAAAAAAATATCGATATTGTTCCGATATGCATGATCTGCAATTTGGATATTATATACGCTGGATACCATTAAAGGATCCTAATAATATAAAATTAACAACAGGTGGAATTATAATTGATATAGATATAATCAATGATTGTATACAGATAAAAGTTAAAAATAATCAAAACAGAATTTTTCAGATAAAATTTGATGAAGTAATGATTTTTCAAAAATTAAGTCAACAAGAAAATGTTATTTTGACTGTCCTAGATTATGTTGTAAAATAATATATATTGTTAAATAATATATATTGTAAAATAATATATATTGTAAAATAATATATATTATATGTATCATGGGAAGAAATCCGACTCATAATGTTGCATATGTTTTTGATTTAGACAAAACCATAGGATATTTTACTCAAATTGCTATCTTTTTAGAAGGGATTGAAGATTATTTGGGTAGGAAATTAACATTAAAAGAATTTTTCAAATTACTGGATATATATCCAGAGATATTTCGTCCTGATATTTTTACAATTTTTAAATATTTAAAAACGTTAAAAAAAAAAAATAAATTTGTAAAAGTATTAATTTATACAAACAATATTGGTCCAAAATCATGGGTCCACAATATACGAAAATATATAGAAAATAAAATACAATATCAATTATTTAATAGAACTATTGCAGCATGGAAAGTAGGTAGCACAATATACGAAAAATGTAGAACAACGCATAATAAAACTTATAAAGAGTTATTAAAATGTGGTAGATTAAAAAAAAATAGTAAAATATGTTTTTTAGATGATCAGAGGCATCCTGATATGATACATAAAAATGTCAAATATTTATATTTATATGGATATCAGCGAGACATTTTATTTGAAACAATGATTCAAAGATTTTTAAAATCTCCTTTGTCAAAAATTATTAAAAAACAATCATTTCATAAAGTACATTTCAAAACCCATATCATGGATTTTTCTCAAAACGATCCTCTAGGATTTAGATATATAGAAAAATCTTACAAAAAAAATTACAATAAAAAATATCTATTAACCCAAATTAAACAATTTATGAGAAAAGAACATTATAAAAATATAACTAAGAAGAAAAAACGTATACTTAAAATGCAAAAAAAACAAAACAAAACAAGAAAAGTTACCATTTCAAGTTAAATATGAATACTAAACATTTTTGGGGAGACAGTACTTATAATAAATGACATAGCCGATACAAAAATCATACGTCTTCTTATCGGTGTCAAATGAACTGTTTTATTTGTAAAAGGATGAAATAAAATTGCTAATACTAATGCAATTAATAAATGATAATAAAATGAGATTTGTTCAAAAATATATTGAGCGTCGTTCCAAAAATTAAAACGCGATAGTATAAAAAATAACCAATAGCTATAAGATAAATAAATAAAAAGTCGTTCGTAATATTTCATTATATATATTAATAAAATATTTTATTCAAAAAAATATTTTAGTCAAAAATGTTGGTCAGTATTTATGTTGCTAGTTTGTTATAATACGATAAATCTTCATCAATATAAATATGCTTTTCTTTATTTTTTTTATAAATATTTTCAATAAATATCCCATCAGCATCGTACATTTCAATTTGCCAACGTTCGCCTTGACACAGTTTTGAATCAAATAATACCATTGCTGTATCAATACATCTATTTTGAAGCGTGGTTCCTTTTAAACACTTTGTACCGTTTTGTGGCCCTATTTGATTAAAACTATAAATTTTATTAACTTTAAGAGTACTTAATCTTTTAAATAAATTAGGATGTACAATATTATCATCGTCTAAAAAATAAATATAAGTTTGTTCTGTTAATAAATGAAATTCAACAAAATCTAGTCCAAAATTTCTTTGAGGGTTGCCACTAATACCTGGTGAAGTATGTATTAATTCAACAATTTGTGGATGTTCCTTAAATTGTTGTGGGTTTTTTTTAATTTTTGTTTGATCATATACTATAACCCATAAACAAACATAATCAAAATCTATGGTTTTTACAATTTTTTGAAGATTTTTTGGTCGATAAGACGGAGTAATAATTACAATACCCATATATTATTTAATAAATAATAGATAATAATATTTTATATCTTTTTTTTGTAAATATCTAATGTTCTGGCAGAAGCATCTGTTGCATTAACAAAATTAGGCATCCAAAAATAAGGTAGGACATGTTCTATTTTTAATTTTTTGAAAAATCCTTTAAAAATGTCTCTGTAATACAGTTGTTCTAAGGTCGTTGGTCTATTATATGTATAAGGATTAAGTGTTTTTATTATTTTATCTTCACTCATCTTAAGATAATGAAAAACGTCTTTTTTGATATAATCTTGAATAATTTCATACCATGATTTGGTTAATTTACTTACTCCATCACTGAATGCTTCTTTTGTTCTCCACAAAACTTCTTTTGGAAGCAAATCATTCCCACACAATTCTATAGATTCTCTCAATAGATATTTTTCAGGTTTATTTAAACCAGCATGATGTCGTAATTTGGGATCAATAGATAAATAATATTGAACAAATGTTCGATCTAAAAAAGGCGTTCTTGCTTCTAATCCATGCGAAGAAATACTTCTATCAGATCTTAAAACATCAAAGTAATGTATATTGGAAAGTAATTTTCGACATTCTTTATCAAATGCAATGCAATCAGGTGCGGCATGAAAATAAAGATATCCACCTGTAACTTCATCACTGCCGTCACCATTAAATATTACCTTGGCTTTACTCATTTTTTTAATATATTTGCAAATTAACCAATTTCCTACACTAGCTCTTACAGTAGTTGTATCATAACTTTCTATTGCAAGAATTACATTAGAAATATTAGATAAAAATTCTCCTTCGCTAACAACAATAGAATGGTGTATGCTGCCAATATGATCTGCTACTTTTTGTGCATATTTAAGATCTTCACTACCTTCTAAGCCAATACTCCAAGTGTGTAAATCACCCTTATAATGTTTTTTAACAAGAGCGCAAACAATGCTACTATCAAGACCGCCAGATAATAAACATGCAATTTCTCGATCTGTATTATTTACTCTTTTGATGACTGCATTTTCCAAATGCATAAAAATATTTTTTAGAATAAAATCATAATTATCTAATGGGGCTGTATTAAGATTGGAAAAAGACAAAGGCGCAGAAAATATTTTTGTATTATTATAAAAAATTTTTTGGTATTTGTTTTGCGTATTTATTGTAAAAGTAGAATAACTTCCGGGTTCAAATTGTTTAATTTCACTGCTATTATCTCCTATATCATTTAAACATTTAATTTCAGAAGCAAAAGCGTAGGTTGTATATTTAATGATATTTGTGGAATAAATATTAGTAGTATTTATAAAAAGTGGTCTCACACCATAAGTATCGCGTGCAACAAATATAAAATTATTTGTCAAGTCTATTAAGATAAATGCAAAAACGCCATCTAACATTTGTAATGTTTGTTCAATACCGTATTTTTTATACATGTGAATAATAATTTCACAATCAGATTTGCTTTTAGGTGTGATGTTTAAAATGTTTAATAATGCTTTATGATTGTAAATTTCACCATTGCATACTAGATAAATATTATCAATAAAAAAAGGCTGTCGGGATTTAATATCATTAAATCCATTAATAGCCAAACGATGAAAACCTAAAAATGAATTAATACTATCAATAGTTATAAATTCCTTATGTTCAGGTCCTCTTTTGGTTCCTCGTAAAAAACATTTCATAATATCACATTTTTTATAATTAATATTATTTAACAAAGCGAAAATGCCACACATAATATAATATAATTTAGTGCGTCGTTTTTAGGTATTTTTGTTTAATTGTAATAATAAAATTATAATAAAATTATAATAAAATTATAATAAAATAATAATATAATATAACAAATGGGCACAAGAATAGATGATGTATATTATTGTCAAATGGGTCGTACAACCGAATTAAGTAAAAAAATGTCTGCTAGAAATATTCCTAGCAGACAATTACAACCAGCGTATTTCTCAAAACCATCACGTACTTATGGAACAGTATTTCCTATGTTAGATTGTATTAAACGTACAAAAGTTAAGAAAGCAAAATTTCCAGTTTATGAACAAAGCAATACATTTAATCCTGGATATAGAGCGCCTTATAATGGATATGCAAAAAATGTTGATGTTGAGTCGAAATTGCATAATTCATTTTTTCCTATACAAAAATGCGCACAAAGCAAATATATACCGAGTTCCAAAAGTGATATGTATTCAGCGCACTATTTAGTAGCAAATTCTAATCCGGTAAGAATGACAAATAATTTATTATTTCAAGAGAGTGTATTTTCGCCATTTAATCCTAATAAATGTAACTTGGGATACAAAGTTTTTAATAATGATATTCTTCAACAAACTAAAGATATAGATTTAACAGGAAATAAAGTATAATTATTAGAATTTAATACAATAATAATTATATGGATAATAAAAAAAAAAATCAGGTAGATTTATTATATTTAACAAATCCGAATTTTTTGGGAAAATATAATAAAACACAATCGATAGTTTCTAAAAATTCAGCAGAAGATATAACGTTTTATAGAAAAAGAATATTAGTGATGACGAAATATTTTCTAAGAGGTGAAAAAATTAATAATACAATTAATGCAGCTTTTGATAATTATGTGGAACAACTCATTAAATATTTTAAATTTATAGATAAAAAAGATATAGTTCAAAAGGAATATGAACATATAATAGTAAAAAAAAAACCGCCTGAAAAAAATTTTAAGATTATGGAGCAAAATGAAATAATAATGAAAGATAAAAAAAATACGAATAAAACTATTTTAGATTTTTTACCCATAGTTGTGAAAGAAAAGGCACGTAAAAAGATTGTAATACCTAAGCAAAAAATATACGATATTAAAAATCCCAGTTTACGAGAAAAAGGCATTAAAAAATAATTTATTATCTCAATAATTTATATCTTATGCCTAGAAGGAAAAAAACAAGACGGAGAAAAAAAAAAAATAGAAGACGAAAAAAAAGAACACAAAAATTAAAAAAGGTAAATTGTTCTCCAAAAAAAGGTAAAGCTTTAGATTATACATGTTATACGAAACGAGGTTTATATAAGATGAAAAAAATATGGAATACAAAACATCCAGAACAAAGAATAAAAAGCAATAATCCTCGACAAATACATTCGTCATTAAAATATGCTTTATCAAAAACATGTAATAAAGAATCATGCTGGTTAAAACATAAGTGTTTAAAAGAAAATGTCCCAATAGATATAAAAATGGGTACTTTTGCACCGAAAGCGCCAAAGGAATGGATAAAAAATCCTACTGAATGGTTAACAAGTATAGATATATTAGAAGTTATGAAACAATATGAAAAAAGTTATCCTTCATTTGAATTTATAGGGCCTTCTCCTATAGATTATGATACACATAAGGCATACGGCGAATGTGTATGGGAAGAATTATGTGAATTTAGTTTAAAGAAAAATTTAAATAAAAAAAAGACAAAAATAGGAATAATTTTTAATTTGGATAAACATGATAAAGATGGATCACATTGGATAGCATTATTTATAGATGCTCTGCGGAAAAAGATATACTACTTAGATAGTTATGGTGAAAAAATTCCTAGACAAGTAAAAAAATTTGTTAAAAAAGTTCAAAAACAAGCTAATATGTTAGGCAAAGGGCAATATAAATTAATAGAAAATAAACGCCGCCATCAATATAGTGAATCAGAATGTGGAATGTATTGTTTGTATTTTATTATCCAGATGATAAAAGGTCGATCTTTTAATGCAATCTTTCAAAAAAATAGAATAAAGGATAAATGGATGATACATATGCGTAAAAAATATTTTAATATGTAGAAATAATTAAAGTTAATTTGTTTATTTTTATTATAATGTCTGTTTCTACAGAAGAAAATAAACAAATGTTAATCGAATTGATGAAAAATATAATGCAAGATAATGATTTTACTTTAGAAAGTGACAATGAGTTACGTAATTTTATTATAGAAAAATGTAATTATTATCATACACAACGTTTTGAGTTTGGTGGTTTGAGTGAAATAAATAAAAAAATTGTTGAAATGAGTTATAATTTTTTATTAATGAAAAATAAAAATAAAAATAAAGTACCTATGCGTCAAAAAACAATTCAAGAAGAGAATATGTCAAGAAGAGCCATGTTTAATAAAGGGTTAGAAATACAACAAAAAAATTTTGAAAAAATGATTCAACCCAAAAAACCTAAAGAAATCGATTTTTCTGATGCAAATAAAGATAAACCAATCAGTAATTTGAGTGTTATAATGAATCAAACATTGGCAGATAGACAAAAAGAATTGCAAACTATTACCCAACAATATTCTATTACTGATCAAAGAGAAGCAAAAAAATGGTTAAATAATGATAAAACTATGGATATAGAATCCCAAACACCGAAAATACAAATAGAACATAATACATCTGTACCTTTAAAAAATACTATTGATGTTTCAAAAGAAAAAAAACGTGTACATTTTGAAGTGCAGGATAAAAATCCAAAAACAAAAATAAATGAATTATTTGCAAAATTAAAAATGAAATCGACTAATAATCCAGTTACACAAAATAAAACAGAAACAGATAAAGAACAAGAAATAATGAAAAAATTAAATACAATTATTTCAAATCAAGAAAAAATATTAGATTTATTACAAATAAAAAGTAAAGAATCAAATAATGATGAATTAGAAAGTTTTGGCATGTTCGAAATGGGTTAACGATTTAAAAATAATTAGAATTATATTATTAATTTAAATTATTTAAAATTTGGCATCGCCTACACGTATAAATTGTATTTTTTTGTTATTTTTAGGATTAAGTTGTGTTCTTCCAATAAGAATAGGGTTTGTACCATGTTGGCGGGCTTGTTTATAACTATCTAAATCATAAATTTCTCCTAATTTTTTATTACCTTTGGGATCTGTAGGTTTGATAGCATATTTAGTACCTTGAATAGAAATAGAAGAAGCTTTCCATGTAATTTTTCGTCTATTAAGTTTCGTTACAGTATCTTTTTCTTCAGTAGTATATGCTGGTTTAAAAGAAAAGGAACCAACACTAGACTTACCAAACGAATAACAAACAAGATTTTCTTTAGAATTAGATTTTGAATGAATAGAGCAATCGACAGATGATTCTTTAATAGCAGTAAGAAGACCTTTGCTAATATTTTGTTTTATACGAGAAATTTCGAATAAAGCTTCATCGCTAGTTAAAGGTGTAGATTTATCTATTTTACTGCGATCTTTAAGTTTAAGTTCAATAGAAACGATAGGTTGTTTTTCTTCTTTTGTTTTACCATTAGGATTGCCATGTAATTGATGTTCTGTAAATGTCATTAAGTATAAAAAAACTTCAACAGTTTTGAATTCCTCTTCCAAACTTTGATGACTACAAATACGTCGCGCTCTACCAATAACTTGTTCAATTCTTACTGGATGCCAATAAGGTTCAATAATATGAACGTATCGGGTATTTCTTAAAGTAATACCTTCAGAACCACTACTTGTTATCATAAATACTTTAATGATTTCTCCCATGTTATTATTTTTTGAAATTTGTTTTAATTGTTTAATAAGGGAAGTTGGAAGAGAACTCCATGTTCCATTGAAAATATTTCTAGTAATTTCTTTTTCTTCTGCAGATTCAGTACCTGTATACAAAACAAAGGTGGGTTTGCCTAGATCATCGGTATTCATATCGATTTGCCAAACTCCGCCACTATTTTTAGAAATGTTGAATCTAGCAAAACCATTGTGTTCTAAAATGAGAGCTAATATTCCAATCCCTTCAATAGTTCTAAATTGAGAATAAATTAGATGTAATCCCAGATGATCATCACTTTGTATATTTTGTAAAACATTGAGAAATTTTGGACTTAATTTTTTGAGACCAGCTGGAGAAAAATATTTATTGGCGTTTTTTTTCAATAATTCTAACGATTTTTTTATTCTTGCAGGATAAGATGTATCAACCACTTCTTTCATTTCAGCTTCTAGAACATCATGATCTTCGGAAGAAAATCGTCCATCGACATTATCCAACCTGGATTGGATATCGGCACCATCTATAAAATCTTCGTCCAAATGTCTTTTAGGTTGTGGGTTAGGATCTTTTATATCACTCTTTGCAGATTTTTTGCCTTTCTTCTGCGCCTTTTTCCCCTTTACATCTTTATCTTTTTGTTTTATGGTAGAAATAGCTGTTGCTAATGAATCCTCTTCTTTTGGCATAGGTCTTTTGATTAATTCATCCGTTTCTTCATCGATTTCTCTAGGAAATACAAAATTGCAGAAAGCTCTTGAAAATATTCTATAAGTAGATGTAGTATCACCATAGATACCTTCTCCACCACCTTGCTTTTTCTTTTTTCTGGCATTACGTAACTCTTCTTTTCTTTCAGCGGCTCGGGCTTCTTCATATACGCCTATTTGATAATTACTCATGGGGATTTTTACAATATGGGTATCTTTTTCCTCATCATATCTAGGAAGTAAAGCTTCTTGTGCACTTCTAAAATAAGAGGTAAGTCCTAAAATTCGCCGTTTAAACAAATTAATGTTTTTCATTGCACCGGTTGTTTGATCGATAAAGAGAGTATTAAAAGCTTCTAGTGTATCGGGTAAAGCCTTGTGATTATTAATTTTAATGCCTTGTTTTATAACTTTTATATTTGATTGTTTTAATCTTTTAATAATGCTATTTTTAAAATAATCATCATCACGCTCAGCTCTTGTATTATTAGAAACTCCCATATATTTTTTTTTTCTATTTTCTCTTGAAATAAAGCCAAAAGGATTTCTGGTAATAGCTAATGTGTTATTTGAAGATTTATATTCGACATAATCTAATAGTTTGTCTTTACTAAGAATGCTTACTATTTTTTTTTGATTGATTTTCATACTCGTTTCTGAAGTATCGAGTGGCAAATAAAATGTTTTAATATAACCGCGGAGCATATTAAATAAAATAGCAATTTCATTAGGATAATTAATAATAGGGGTTCCTGTTAAAAATACAACTCTACAATTATTGGCTTTCAAAATAAGTTCATATAATCTTGTAGAAAGTGAACTTTTCTTATTTTTAAGTTTATTTACAATTCTACTAACAAAATTATGTGCTTCATCGATAACAATTACTTTATTGTCAAACGGATTTGAAGTGCCATGTTTTTCTTGTGATAATTCAATCATATTTTCAAGATGACCTTCTCTCATACCATTGTAGTTAATAAATTTATATTTTTTAAAAATCATTTTATTTAATTGTTTATCTATAGATTTTTGTTCCGACGGCGTTAAGGTATCAAAATTACTATCTTTTTTCATATCAACTAACCAAGCACCACCTTCTTTTCTAATATCGGGTACTTCGAGACCAAGAATTTCGGAAAGAGCTTTTTCTATATGTTTATTATCATTGGTATATATTTTTTCCCAATATTGATTTAATTTATATAATGGATCGCCGCAATGTTTTAGTTCGCTTATATAGTTCATTCTTAAGGAGGCCGGCGTCATAATTATTATTTCTTTATGATCTTTCATACCTTCTGCGATAGCAATAGATGCACAGGTTTTTCCTGCCCCTAAACCGTGATATAAAAGTAATCCACGATATGGAGAATATATATTTATATAATCTCTAACAATTTGTTGATGAATCATTAATTCAAAGTTTTTTGACCTTTTACTATCACATGAAATATCCGTTTTATCTGAATTAATTTTCTTACTATAGGGTCTAAATAAGGAATTGATAAAATTAACAAAAATTTCTCTATTGTTTAGATAATAAGCAGGAGCTTTAATTGTTATATCCGGTGCTTTGGGCAATAGTCGATCACCAATAGTTCTATCGTCTATTTCAATAAGTGTTGCTGGTATATCTAAAATTATTTCTTCTTCGCGAGGTTTAGGTTTGCGTTTTCTGCGATGTTTTTTACCTTCTTCTGATGATAGTTTCTTACCAGGTAATTTAAGTTTACTTTTAATTTTTTCCGGTTTATCTTTTGAAATTTCTTGTTTAGTTTCTGGTTGTACTATATCGCTTATTTTAGGGGCAGTAAGGCCCTTACTTTTTATTCGTTGTCTGAATTTATTAATATCAAATTTAGTTTCTTTTGTTTTATCGACAATATGTGTTTCAACTTGTACTTGTCCTTTATTTATATTTATTTCAACAGCTTTCTGTTTTTTTGGTGCAGGTTTTTTTCCTAATCTGTCTAAAAGTAATTCGGACATCTATAAAGATTAAGCATAAAAAAGTTTTATATAAATAAATTTAAATGTCATACTGATTAATATTAATTTCTAAGAAGTAATATTAATTTTCTACAAATTTACAATAGTTTATTTATACTTTCTTTACAAGCAGCTTGTTCAGCTTTTTTCTTTATTTTATGCTTACTTGCGCTAAGAAATATTACCCATCCATCGTTAGTATTATTATCGCTATCACTAATATCATCGGTGTCACTATCAGAAGTATTATTTTGTACCTTTTCCTCCCACAAAGATTTAATATATTCAAGAGGTTTTTGATGTGTAGTATTAAAATCTTCAATATTTTTTACGAAACTATCATTGGGGTTAAATTGATGTGATTTCATGTTGAGGCCAAGAAAAACACCCATATGATACCCTTCATCTTCATCCCAAGGACACATTTCTCTATAAATAGGGGTAACTTGAAAAGCTTTTTGCAACATAACTTGAAGAATATTTTTATAATTATCATCATTTTGAATTAATTTCATCCAATCGACATGATTTTCAAAAATACTTTCGACAAAAATCTGAGCAATTTGAAATCCGGGCCCTGTAACAAATACATCATTAAACCATTTATCTTCATCGTGAATAGTAATTTTATTAAAATCTAGGAATAGAGCGCCTAAAAAGGCTTCAAAAAGACAACCAAGTTTTTTTAGATTTGTGCGGGTTTTTTTTTCTTCTGCATTTGCAGACATAATATACCACTTATTGAGACCCATTTCGTACGCCATTCTACCAATTGATTCATTTTTAACAAGAGCAATTTTTTTTTCTGTCATAAATCCTTCATTTTCTTTTGGAAATCGTCTATATAAATAATATTTAGTGATACATTCTAGAACTCCATCACCAAGAAATTCCAATCGTTCATTGGATTTGGTTTTTAAAGACATGCAATCGTCGGGTTTCTCGGCAATGATTATACCATTTGCCTCATTTTCTAATTTAGGTCGTTTGCAATAAGATCTATGAACAAACGCTCTTTTATATAGATTTAAATTATGAACTTTGTCAGGTACGCCATATTTTTTCAAAATATCGCATACTTCGCTTTCAGAAATATCCTTAT
>PBMP01000009.1 GCA_002722705.1 Pseudobdellovibrionaceae bacterium
ACTTGAAAACTGAACCGGCGGCACGGCCGGCTTCCCTGTCTCAATTTGCGGCATCCCCGCGGACGGGTTGTCAACGTAATGCATGAAGTCCGATAGGGTAGCCAGTCCTGATCCCGCGGTAGAGCCCGAAGGGTCAACGCTAAACGGGGCCGTGAATAGATCAGAATACAGGCCCTCGGATGGATCAATATTGTACTCGTGGGCCTGAAAGCGAAGCACGATCTGAAGGTGCTGAACAAATGGGCTTATAAACGGGATATCGATCCGGGCGATCTTCAAATCCCCTTCCATGTCCGAATCCGCGATCGTCAGTGTGTGATCGGCGGAGCCGTGGACGGTGTTGGGGTTCGCTAAGAAGGTCCGATTTGTCACCCGCCTGATCTCAACGTTGCCAAGGTTGCCGAGATAATGGATGCCCGTTGCAAAATTATTAGCGAAATGATGTGTAAAACTAAGCGCAGACTTATAACAAAGCGCGTGATTAACAGTCTCACACATAGCCACGAGCCCATCCGCCTTGATCGGTCTTAGCCACTGCCGAGATTCAAGTGGCGGTGGTGGTGGGGTCGTTCTCAAAATGGTTGTACTCATGTGATCGTCACCCCCCCGATGTGTCCATATATCGCGTGTAGGTCGGGCACCGTCCCGGCCGCGCTTCTCATCGTCACAAGATAGCCCGAGCCGCCCGAGGCTAAGCCATGCGGGCCGTCAAATTCGATCACCCTTGGATCGGCATCCGAAATCGAGACCACCGAAACGATCGTGAGATTGTCCATGTCTCCAACAGGGATCACCATGACCAGATCCCCGGCCAAGAGATTCTCGAAGCCGTCGCCATCGTCCACCGATTCCCCGAGGGCCGGGGTTTGCTCGGGGCTGTGGATATTTGCCGAGAGTGTGGCCCTTGTGCTGGTGGCGTAGGTGACCGAAGCCGCCGGGGCCCACCCGCTTCCGCTTTGGCCGTAGTAGACAAACCGAGCCCGCGCCGTGGCTTTCCACCCGTCTTGAGTGATCGATCGAAGCCTCACCAGTTCGTTAGAGATGCCCATCCCCGTTGCGCTTCGGAGATTCCGGTGGGTGAGCGAGTAAGTGCCCCCCACTCTGGCTTGAAGCCCAAAGCCCGCCCGGATTGCAACCTCGAACACCCGCCGGGGGAGCGCCAGTTCATAGCGAAGGCGGGAGAAGATGGGCCGCAGTTGGGCCACCCGATCCAGGTCCGCGGCAAGCGTGACCCCGGGGAGCGGGACGGAGATGCTTTTTTCCTCCCCGCTTATATCGATGGAGACCGCATCCTTGACCCGCTGGACGGTTTGGGGCTGGCCCTTTGCGTCGTAATCCAGTTGAAAGTTGAAGGTATTGGCCTTTAGAAGCTCGGTGGTTGATCTTGGGTGCGGGTCTTGGCCGATGTCACCCTCTCCGAGATTGGCCACTACTTCGGCCCGATTAGGGAGCCCAAGGGGGACCGCCTGGAGTTTACATTCCCCGGCTTCGTTGGTGGCAATGTCGAGGACATATCCGGCCGCACGGAGGAGCCCCCCGATCACCTTCCGGATGCTATCGCCGGAGCGCCAAACCGGACGAAAAACAGCGTTTGGGATCGGGCTTGTTATGGCCAGGAAGGAATCCCGATCAACCTCTACGCCGAGGGGATCCGCGCTTGCCCCGGTGCCCGTACCATCAACAAGGCCGGCACCATATGGGAGCACATCATAAGAGGACGAGCAAAGCCCGTTTCCACCGCTTGAGCATAGAAGCTGAAGGATCACTTCCCCGATCGAGGCGTCGGCGGGAAAGACCGCGGCGGGCCGTAGCTCGATCCGCTCTTCCCCGTGATACTCGGCAAAACTTGGGAAGACCCGCCCGCCGGCGTCCGAGATATCGACATTAGACCGGAGGACCACCTTTGTGCATACTGTGCCGTCTTCGAGGGTTTGATCTGCCACCCGCTGGACTTTGAGCATTCCGATCGCCCCGTCCTTCGGGTGGACCACCTCAAGATACAGATCCCCATTTTCGGGCTTCGTAATTGGCCCGTCTACAAGTAGATACATCTCCCCGGACGTATAAAAAGCCCGCGCCACTTGGATCGGGATCTCGGTGGTCGCCACGGAGCCCGGACGGGAACCAGCCACATCTAGGGTTACGGTTTCCCCCTCCTCGGCCCCGTCCATGCGAAGCGCCAAGGACGTGATCTGATCCATCGGATGCCGCCTTTCCATCGGAAAGGCCCCCCCGGGTGATGTGCTATCGAAAGGATAAAGCCAGCGGCGATTTATCCAAGGGCTATCCGCCGGCGGCTCCGCCGCAAATTCGACGGGATACGATCCCATGGTAAAGATCGCTGAAATGACCTTGTCATCAAAGATCGGAACATTTGAAGAGGCGCACAAAACCCCACGATCCAAGTCCAAATAAAGGCGAAGGAAACCCGCGCCGTTGAATGCATAGCCTCGATAATTTGAGATGTTAAACCCTTGGCGGGTGCTTAACTGCGCATCGTAGCCCTGTGGTATATCTTCCGCCGTGTAGTTGATCACCTCGATCAGGGCGTCCGGCCAGGGGCGCACGCGGGCCTGGTTGACGTAGCCCGAAGAATCAACAAAATTGTCTTGAGCTTTAGCACCCCCCGACAAGTCGGCCTCCCGGATGTGGGACGCCTTAGCGTTCACAACCTCCCCAAAGGCTAACGGATATGATGCTCCATCCTCGGTCCCGGTGCATCTCACCTCCTGAAGGCTCGGGTTATCGATCAGGATTGATGGGGAGCGTTGCCAAAACTCAGCGCCGGGCGGGAGGAAGTCTTCCGAGCTATCGACACCGATCGGTTTATACACGATCCGCCCCGGGTTTCCTCTGTAATCGATTCGTAGGGGAATTGTGAAAGGGTGCCCGCTTCTCTCCAAGGTGAGATCGGTTGCAAAAATCCCCTGGAAGGCAAGCGCCCCACCCTCCCGGACTGGGATCCGCCCCGTCCCGTGCCACGGCGTCCCGGCGAGATTGTCAAGATATCCTTGCTCTAACGGTATCAACGGGGCGTCAACTGTCTCATCGGCTGTGAAGGGTACAAGCGCTTTGAAGTATCCATCCAGCATTCCAGTCTCCGCTCGATAGATTGCGCCGGCGGGGATCCCCTCCATGAACTCAAAGAAGCAGCCCCGGCCCGCGGCGTCGAAGGCGTGGGCCCGATCGTTGAGTGTCAACCCCTCGGACTTCGACCCCATTGATTGATCGAGCAATGCCGTCAACGGCGAAACCTTGATCGTGACCGTCGGGGTCTTGTTCGTCGAGATCTCGGGCTCGGTTGCTATAAACCCCCGCCAACGCTCCACCCAATCGGCCCCGCTCCCGTCATCCTGGATCGAACCCTCATAA
This sequence comes from Pseudobdellovibrionaceae bacterium, assembly GCA_002722705.1. Classification (GTDB taxonomy): domain Bacteria; phylum Bdellovibrionota; class UBA1018; order UBA1018; family UBA6935; genus UBA6935. The sequence continues at coordinate 3,373 of PBMP01000009.1, forward strand.
ATAACCGCCCGGCGGCCCCGAAAAAAGACAGCCGGCTTCGTTGCCACAAGGCGAACCTGGGTCCTGCTATCATAAAGGTGATTCTCCCGGCGTGTGCCCATAACGCCGCGGGCCGTGATCGTGGCCGTCTTATCGGCCGAGTTGATCGACCCCACCAGGAAGGCTTCCCGCCCAATGTGGATCACGTCTCCAGCGCTGAAGAACAGCCCGGGATCGTCTCCGAAGGTTAGATCGAAGGGTACGGCCTCGGTCTGGGTGATGCTCTGCCCTGCGGCCAATTCTGCGGCCCCGTCGGCCCCCACAAACCCGAGGCGGCCAAAAACGGAGCCGGGATCCGAGGCGTCGGCATTCCCGGCCATTTCGAGCGAGGCCAAGACCACATCCACGGGCCGGCATTCGATCAGGTTTTGGCGAACATTCAGTGAGCGCTCAAAGCGCATTCCCTGCCCCGGCAAGATCGAAACCTTGGAGGCGTAAGGGGTGGCCGTGCCGTTTAGATCGTAAGTCTTAGCCGGCGGCATCACCGAGCCATAAAGCACCGGTATCCCTGCGATTTGTATATAATAGCACGGGCGGCGCTCGGTGCTCACGGTTCGGGATTTTGAAAGGGTAGGCATTGCGCCCTATCATACCACTCCGGGCTTTTTTCGTCATCATACGGGGATCAACTGATCAAGTTTTGATCAAAACCTCTTGATCTAAGTGTCGCTAGGTCATACGGTAAACGGGCGGCGTGTGGGACGCCGAGAAAAAACAGACAAACCAAGCCGGCGGTGCCAATTGCACCCGGAACCACCGGCATGGAGGGAGATGCTCGTGATGATTAATCACCAGCCCTTGAAGACTAAAGGGCAAGATCGAGGAATGCAAGCGGAAGAGGCCGAAGGGCCCCACATTGACGGCCCCGCACTGGTGGCGGAATGGGTGGGCATACTGCCAACCCTTGACACTAGAGGACCCGCCGAGCCTGGACAGACCGAGCCGCGCCGGGATACTGAACAAAAGAACAGGGGGGCGAAATGAACTTCAGCCAAGAGCACGGGGAGATCTTGAAGGCGGTCTCCCGTCTATATTCAGAACTTGAGAACGTCGCCCGCAACCACGAGGGCCGTTTCAAATACGCCGACCTTGGGGTGATTATCGAGCAAACCCGGCCGGCCATGGGTAAGGAGGGGCTCTCCCTGGTCCAGGGCATGCGCCGGGACGAGAACGGCCAATACTGGCTCGCCTCTCGGCTTTGCCACACTTCGGGACAATGGGCCGAGACCATGTGGCCGGTGATGTTCTCGTCGGAGAACTCGAAGGGGAATACCTACTCCCAACTACTCGGGGGGGCGGCAACTTATGCGAGGCGGCAAAGCCTCAAAGCGATCTTGGGGCTGGCCGAAGTTGACGATGACGGAGAGACCGGCGGACGGCCCACATGGGAGGGCCACCCCGGCGGGAATCAACAAAGAAACAACGGCGGAAGCCGGAACCATGGCGGGGGCGGCGGGGGTCGCCCTAATGGCCGACACAACCAAGGGGGCCAAGGGAACATGATCCCAACCCCCCGAGAGCAGAACCGAGGAGGACACGGTGGGAACTGGGGCGGAGGACACAATGGCAGAAGATGAAAGAGAGATCGCGGCCTTCGAGGCCGTTGACGAAATGGATGATATCATCCGGGACATCCAGACGGGGGAGATTACATCCGAAACCCTTATGGGGATCCGGTCACGCTTATCGGGGATTGTGGAGAGGCTCGGGCCTCTAGTGTAGGGAATCGGTGGAGCGGAGTTGGTGGAGATGCGAGAGGCCCAAGGCGTCCGCCCTGAGCCGCTCCAACTCCCGCTTGGTCTCTCGTCTCAGCCCTTCGATCTCGCTCCGCAAGGCCAACACGTCGGAGATTAGCTCCGAGGCCGACCGATCGAGCCGGGCTTGGGTCATCTGGCAAAACCAGATCGCCAAAACCGAGAGGACGCCCGACCCCATCGAAATGAGATCGGGTAGTCCAAAGCCGTCCGGCATCGCTTAGACGATGGACCAGTGATAAGCACCCGAGGTGTTAGCCTGAGCGCAAAGGGTGACGGCGGCCCGGTCTTCGTTAAGAACGAAACTCGCCGCACCATCGATTTGTGCGCCAGTGGTTGCCGACGGGCTGATCGTGATCGACCGCCCCGAGGCCAAACCGTTGATCTTGATCTTCATGCACATGCCATCCTTGGCTTTCTCGGTGTCGCCGCTCATCGGTGCGATCTCTGGTAGGATAAAGGTTTTATCCTCAGAGAGGGCCGCACATTCCAATGAATAAAAGGACTTATAGGCCATGGCCGAAGCGCCGATCGCGGAGCCCAAGATCGCGGAACTGCTCTCCCGGAGACGGAGAGCGACCCCGGCCACCTCAGACAAATCACCGTGATCGCGGTTTTGAAGTGTACTGGAAAGGCTCAACGCACTAAGCGCGATCGGGGCACTATCCGCGCCGAGCATGGTCAGACCGACCGATCCGGCTTGGGCCGTCGTGGCCGTTCCTGCGGCGTTGCTGTACAGGACCATGTACTTTTGAGAGAAGCTATAATCCGCCCCCGAGATTGCATCCACGGCATTCTCTAGAACACCGTGCACGGCTAACGTTGCAGCCCCGCCCTCGGCTACGCCGTTTGACACGGCGATCGCGTCATCGTCACAAGCCAATGATTGTACATAGTTACCCGTGGTATCGGTTCCTAATGCCACGCCATCACCGGCCACTGTGGCGGTCAAAGTCACGTCCGCGGAACCATCGAAGCTAACCGATCCTGAAAGATCACCGGCAAGGGTGATTGTTCTTGCGCTGCTCAGTGCGTCGGCCGAGGCTGCCGAGATGCTCCCAGCGTCGGACAAGTCGGATGAAGCGATCGTGATATTGGCCGAGCCGTCGAAGGCCTGGCCTGCTATGAGTTTCGTGGCCGCAAGCTTGGTAGCCGTGGCCGCGTTGCCACTTGTGCTCTGATTTCCAGGCGAGTCAACACCAGGGAGGCTAACATTCGCGCTTCCGTCAAAGCTCACCCCGCCGATGGTCCTAGCGGTCTGAAGGGCGGAAGCCGTGGCCGCGTTGCCGGTACACGAGCCGGAGGAGCCGGTCACGTTGCCGGTCACGTCGCCAAAAAAAGAGCCAAAGACCGAGGATGCAGACACATTGCCACACTCCAGCGCAATCGCGGAGTTGAGATTGGCGGGATCTTTCGCAAAGCGGACCGTTCCGCCGGCGTCAGATTTAAAGATCATCCCCAAATCCTGTTCCTCACCACCCTTAACAATCACGCCGACGTTGCCGGATAGTGCGCTGAGATTCGTTGTGTCCTCACGATTTAGAATAATCTTGGCTTGATCCACCTGCACCTCTTCAAGGCTAATGCTTGAGGTGTTGCCGGTGACGGAGAGATCACCTTGGATCACCATGTTTCCGCTGAAAGTGCCCGCGGCGGCGGAGATGTCGCCGGTGGTGGTGATCGCAATGTCGGCGGCAAGATCACCACCAACGATCGACGCATCCACGATCTCGGCCGAGCCGATGGCACTATCGGCCATCTTGGCATTCGTCACGGCGTCCGTTGCGAGTGCATCGGTGCCCACGCTTCCGTCTTCAAGTCGGTTTCCCGAAACTGATCCGATCTTGTAACTCATGAATAAAAACCCTTTGCCCTTGAGGGGTTAGAAAATGTGGAAGGTGTCCCCGTCACAAAAGACGCTAGCCCCTGATCGGACCTCTTCCAACGTGAAAGATGCGGCATCCTCGATAAGGTCCGCCGCGGTAATTATAACATTTGAGGCCCCGGCCCCGGTTCGCTTAATAATAAAATCCTGACGCGGGACGGTGGCCGCGGCCGGTAGATTCACCGTGATTTCCCCCGCCGATGTATCGCAGAAAATGAAGCGATCTTGGTCGGTTACCGTAACCGGGCTATCCGCTTGGGTCACCTTGCGAAAGGCCGAGCCCGAGCCACCCGCCTGAAGGTTGGCCAACGCCCAAGACTTGGTGACTAAGTGTCCCGGGGCCGTTGGGTCTGAGGCGGTCACGGGCCCCGTGACAAGTAGCGCTTGAGCGATACCCACCCCCGACGGTTGGCAATCCACCATGATGGCGTTATCAACCACCAGTTGGGCCCGCGATTCGATCAGGCGGAGGCGTGTATCCTCCCCAGAATCGGAGCCAATGAGATCACCACCACCAATGGTGAGATCGTCGGTCGTTGCTTCAATGGGCTTAGTTTGCCCATACCGGCCCTTAGCCATGATCTACTCCCTCCCCCTATACTCACCAAGGCGAGCGCGTGGCATCCCTATAGCTATGGAGAATCACCTGGACGGTGCCTTGGAAATTCGGGGCGCATCTAAGCCAAATCGTTTGGAGCCCGCGCACCTTCTCCAAGGTGTAGTTCCCGAGCTTGGCCAAAAGGATCGATCCGTCCGTGTAGGCGGGATCCTCTATGCCGGGATCTTTCAGTCGGATAGCCAAGATCGCCGCGCTCATATTGTCGATCTCGACCAAGGCCACGTCCCGGCCTGGGGTCGCTACGGTGATCGCATTATTTGCGACTTCCGCCAAATTGATCGCCGTCCACTGTGCGGAATCATAGGCGTACCGTTGCGCCGCTATGCCCGCGATCTCAAAGTCTCTTCCTACGCTCATGGTGTGCCCTTATCTGTCGTTTTCATCGTTGAGGACGGGTTGATACCGCACCCCGCTTGTGTAGTCCGCCCCCGTCGTCGCGCCGCTCGAAGATGAGATCCCCACCCGGCTTTCCTGGTTAAAATTAAGCTCGGCCGCCTCGGTCTCGCCGTCATCATCCAAGTCCACCCAATGGACGCGGGCCACTTGGCGGGCCATCTCTTCATGGGCCAAACGCTCGGCCGTCTCGGCGTCCACGTTGGGGACTAACCCCATCCGGGCGGCATGGGCTAAGACGTACCAGCAATGAGCCGTTAACCACTGTTCCCCCAAAGTGTTATCCGCGAAAGCGTTGGGGAGGTAGCTCTCCACTCGCGAGATCATGTCCACAGAATCAATGAATGATTGCCAGGACTGCCGATTGGGTGGCCGGGCCGTGGATAGCTGGGGCGCTCTCATGAGGAGTTCCCCATGGGTGAGGCCCGTTGCAAAGCGGGTGCGAACCACTCGAATCCGGCCGGCCTGCGAAAAATACCGGGGCTGGGTCCCCTTGTCCGCGGCCCCTGTGCCGTCGGGATCGAATGTGTACTCCACCCGATAGTAGGCCGCACGGTTCACGGCGGCCCCGAGGGCACCGGCCGCAATCTCGGTGGTGTATGTGCCGGTGGTCAAGATCCCCTTGGTCAACCCGAGCCCGCCCACCGCATTCTCGGGGAGAGGGTCGGCCAAGTGTGCCAAGTCGGTCTCGGCGTCAAAGCTCGCAACGTGGACCGGGACTTGGGCCAACCCGTCGGCCATGAAGAACCATCGGCCGGTCAAGTCCCCGGTGTGGCCCTCCAAATCCTCTTCGGTGGGAGACGCTGAAAAAAGATCCGCCGTGGTTGTGAGTTTGAGGGTGTGACGGTCCACAATCTCCGAGACGCCCCGCGTGGTTTTCTCGGGGGTCAGTGTGATCGTGGTGGTGAGTGCGCCACCTGCCCCTGCATATATTTTCATCACCGGGGCCGCAATTGGCGCAAACGCTGGATCAAACTTAAAGGCGGACGGCCGCTCGATTTCGACTTGAAAGATCATCTTTTCGCCCTTTTATTAACGCCCTGAGCCGCCGCTGTATCCTCTTCGGTGCCCCTTACAAGTCCCAAATCACCAATGCTATCTGCTCGAATTGGAATCAAGTAATGTCTGCAATTATACCCGCCCGCGCTCGTTAAAACATTACCTACTTGGCCATTATCGAGCCCCTCCAACTCCTCCGACTTGAAAGCCTTGCCGACGAGCTTGGAGCAGAACGGCCGGATATTGCCGCCGGAGCGGGGCCCCATGTAGCCAATGAGGAATTGGTCACCCTCGGGGTCGAGCGTTTGGCGGACCACTTCATGGGCCACTCGATCGGCCTGGGCTAAGCGTGTCCGCGCCTCGGTCCGAGAATTGCCCAGAGAGCGCTCTTCCCGGGCTGCGATGTCCTGAGCTAACCGATTAGCCGGAACAAGCCCTATATTGGCCACCAGGGCCTCCTTAATGCGTTGTGCGGCCTGGGTTCGGTAGATGCCCACCAAGCCGTCTTCGATCGCCATCTCATAATGGCCGACCAGGAGCGCTTCCGCGCTTACGGTATCGAGAGCCCCGACGGCCCCCGCTACTCCTTGAATTTGGAATGATTGCTCCGAGAGTGCCGAGAGCCGGCCCACGGTGTCCCGCATGTCCGCCCGGGTGCGGTCGAGGCCACACGCCTCCACGAAGTCTTCGATCTCTTCGAGGGACGCCAAAAGCACGGAGGCCCGCAACTGTGCGGCCTCATCCAGGGCGTCCAATCTTGCCTCGAAGTCGGTTGCCCCAACGTCCCGGCCGTCATCTCCGCGCTTTGGGAATATCTTGTCCGGGTCCACGCCTAAGACCGACCCGAGCCGGCGGGCGATGTTCTCGGAGAGTGCTAGGAGGTTCCGCTCGAAATCTTCGAGGGCTTGAGCTTGTAACGCCTCCCGCTCCTCCAATAGGCGGATCAAGCCGGGGCGCTCAGCCATTACACGATCTCGGTGATGGCCTCGATCAGCTCGGCGGTGCGGCTATCGGGGAGGGCTTGGAGAAATTTGGAAGCCCGAGAGGGGCGGCCCTTGAAGCCGAGGGCACGGGCAACGATCGCCCGCTCCGCCGTCCCAAGTGCCATCACTTCCTCTCGGGGATCCTTGGCGTCCCGCGCCTTTGGTTTTTGGGCCTCCACCTTGGGGGGCTCCTCCACCTTTGGCGCGGGGGCCTTTGGTTTTGCTTTCGGTTTGGCCTTTGTGGGGGTATCGATGCGCTCTAGGCTCCCTGGCCGGTTGGCCATAATGGCCTCCGCCCTCTTCTCGGAAAGGGTTCCGGTCTGCCCAACGCTTACCACTCGCCCTTCGTCATCAATGAAGACAACTTGGGGGATCATGTTTCGATACTTTCCCACGCTAACCTCCTGCAATCATTAGAACATGTTGTGAATGATCGCGCCCTTTTCAGGGTACAAGCTCACCAAGTCCATATGTGATTCCACCACAGCTTCGACAAACTGTGGCTTTACGGCTTTTTCAAAGTCCAACTCACTGCCAAAAAGCTCAGTGAAAACGGCCACATAGGAGCCCGCATCACCGATGACACGAGGAGCCGCGCCGGGTCGGATACTCATGTCAGATTCGCGACGCTCACCAATCCAAACGCGGTTTGACGGCCAGATGAAAGTATTCTGCCCAACATCACCGGCGGCCTGTGGCATATGGGTAGCCGAGGCAACGCAAAGATCAAGGCCGATGTGCTCTTTGATCACCTGCTTCACGTGGTTCTCGGGAGCCACTGGCATCCCGATCACGCTTGCCAAGCCGGCGGCGGGGGTCCCTGTGGTGATCCTTGAGAGGATCTGGGGGTCCACGCTTAGCTTTTGGAAGACCTCTTCCGAGCAAATCATGTAGTTGGGACGGCATGCACCTGTTAGCTTGAGAGAATTGACCGCAGCATATAAGACTTCGAGGGTGGTATTGCTTGACCCGAGAGCCGCACCGGAGAGTCCGGCTTGCCAATCCAATTCGGTCCAACCACCCTTCTTCGTCTTGTTCTCTGCATCGAGGCAAGTGAAAAAGTCGGCGGTGTAGATCTCTTTCTTGATCCGCACCGCATATGCAGCCCGATCGGCCAAGTGGAGTTCTTCACGCGGGTGGAACCCATTTTCTAGGTGCTGTTTTTCTCGGCGTGCCTTGCCATCAAACTGCTTACAATCAAAGGCGCGGGTCAGACGATCATAGGCCACCGAATTGTCCCGGGCTGCGCCCACGGACTTCGCCACCGTAAAGGTTGCCGCAGCACCAAGAAGATCACGAGGAGAGGAGACCACGATCGAACCGGCAAGCCGGCCGGGGGTTCCACTCATATCGATTGCAAGGCCCGTGGCCACACCCTCATCTGGTGCGGCGGGGAGGCCGAAGATTTTGCTGAAACTCCACTCCTGATTCTTGGGGCTCGCCAAGAGGTAGTCCCGGAGCACGGTGGCCGGGTTTACTTGTGAATATGCCATTTTAGTTCACCTCGTTCCGGGCAAACGCGGCCCGCTCGATCTCTGGGTTGTTCTGACGGGCGAGCGCGTGACCTTCGATCAGGGTCTCCACGGTGCCTTCCTTTAAGTACTTTCGGGCAAGCTCGCTCAACTCTCGGCCGGCGGCTTCCTTGTCCATCTCTTTGTGGCCCTCAAGACCGGCGGTGCTTGACCCTGCGGGCTCACCAACTGGGATCACGGTTCCGCCTGGAATGCGGGAGAGAACCTCCACAACCACGTCGGCAGCTTCGATCAAGTCGTCACCCTCGATTGTGAAATCGGCGGGAACGGCTCCGCGCTCCTTGGCGGCCTCGATAGCTTCCCCTACCTTAACGGTCTTGGGGGTTGCGCCACGGGTCTCCAAAACCTTCCGGGCCATCTCGACCCGCTCAGCGTCATCAGCCATGAGTGAAGCGAAGAAAAACTCTCGTTCCACGTCGGCCACTTCGTAACGATCCAAAAGGTCGTTGGCGCTTTGCTCACGGAGCTGGAGGGCTGTGGCGGCCTCCTTCTCCTGGTATCGGTTCAACTCGGCGGTTGCCTCATCTAGCCGGGTTTTCATTTCCTCGGCCGCCCGTGCCAGCTCAACGGCCGGGGCATCATTGCCCAAGCCCAGAGCATCGAGAACGGCGGAGGCTTCTTTCGTCCCTCTGCCCAGGATGATCTCCTCGGCTTGGGTGGCTTTTTCTTCTGCCATGGTTGCCCCTAAAGCCGCTTTGGCGGCCTGTTCTGTTGTGTCAATCTCTTGGGACGGCTCACAAGTCCGCCCAGTGGTTAATATTTTATCACTCGCTGATCGTTTTTTATACAGTCCGCTTGACCCGTCATTATTCGATCGGTTGAGGGCAACGGGGCCCACCGAATCTTGGCGGGGGAGCGTGGTGATCGAAATGACATCCGCAAACGCCTTGGCCATCTCCTCCCCCGTTTGGGGGTGGTAAACCGGCCGCACTTTAATCCGTGGAGAAATGCGAAGAGCGGAGCCCGTGGGGGTCTGAGAGGCTGCAACGAGGGATAGGCCCAAGGCCGTCCACTCTTTGGCCGCATAGACACCTTTCTTCTTCTTGTCGTACCAAACCTTAAGGGCCGACCCATACGGCCGGTGGTCGCCTTTGTCGCCCCTTTGGGCCGATTCGATCCCGTGCTCCAAGCTGATCGGGATAACCTGTCCTGCGTCCAAGAGCGCTTGGCTACCCTGGGCCACTTGCTCGGCCAATTCCTCCGTGACGTCGAGGACTAGATCTCCGGTTTCAATGTCATAGATCGGGCCAACCCGAAGGACGTGGAGCGCCCCTTCCATTAGCTCGTTTTCGGATAACTCTTGGGCACCAAGGATGATCCCGTCTTCGGTTGCTTCCGCCCGCGTCAGATCATGGGCGGGGTTGCCCTCGGGGACTAGATCAAGATCCAAGGCCGCCTCGCCGTGGAACGGCCGCCCGGTCCGGACCAAGTGAAGGAGGGCGCTCGCCCTTAGCGCCCCGCCCCGTTGCCACGCTTCCCGCAGAGCCCCGGTGCCCAGTGTCTTCGAGGGCTCCCCCGCCCACGCTTCGTTATGCTGATCGGCAAGGGCGGCCAAGTGGCCTTCCTCTCGCTCGGTCAACTCCCGCGCCAACTCGATCTGCTTGATCTGATCGGCCTTGGTCTTAGCGTAGTCGATCGCGGCCCCGTCCCCGNTAGCGCCCCAAAGCGCAAAAGAAACCGCGGTGGGTGCCGGTTTGTCTCCCTCGAAAGTCTCCGGCTTGATGTGTCGAGCATTCCGGGCGAACCAGGCCGAGGCCTTCCGCCACTTCGCCCCGCTCCACTCGCCAGTCTCTAACCCTTGGCGGGCGGCCTCTACCGTGGCCGGGCTTATGCCTCGGCCGGCGTATCCCAACCCGTACCACTCCAGGCCGGCTTTCAGTGCTGCCATCATGTGGTCTGGGATCTTTAGATCGAGGGCTTCCGAGATGCGGCCCAGGGCCTCTTCGGTCTCGGGCTTATCCTGGCCACACTCGCTGGGCGCACAATCACACGGATCATACTTGCAATCCTGGCCCAAGTCCTCGCACTCTTTGGGGTTTTCCATCATGTTCGCCCTATTCATCAGCCCCGCGCTCAACAAGTCGATTCACGAAGCCGTTGGTTTTTCGTTTTGATTTTCCNGGGGCTTCGGCCTCCCGCTGCCCTGCGGGTGTCCGTAGCCGTCCGCCACTCTGGAGGGCTTGCCGGTCCATAGCGTCCGGAGCGTTCTCGGGTGGTGGTGGTAGGTCCGAGGCCGCACGGATGGCCCGCTCGTCCGCCTCGCTCACCGTGAGAATTGATTGGCTCACGAACTGGGCAAAGGCCGTGGCGTTGGTTTGCCACCATGGCGTCTTTATGCTGCCCCGCTCGAAGCTCACGATCGGCCGCTCTTCGGGCTTCAGAGACGCGAAATTGGCCCGCAGGAACCGCCGGACCGTTTGCCGGTTGAGCGCCGCAAGAACCCACTGAAGGGTATCGATCGTGGCATCTTCAACCACCTCGGCCTGAGTGGATACCATGGACCGTGATCCACCCTGGCCGGCTCGGCCTTGGGTGAGCCAAGAGATATATAGGCGCTCGGCCATCGTCCTTTGGGCGTGCTCGGCGGAGGCGAGAAGCGGGGTGGGGTCATAGGCTGCGGCCCGGCTTGTTAACTCTTCAAGCGTCCACCAACTTGGGACAATCAAGTGGCCCTCGCCGGATTCCGAATGGAGGTTAACTAGCTTCGATTTCAGATCGGCCACTTCGTCGAGGTAGTCTTGACGGGTAACCGGCGATGAATCGTCCGCCTTGCAGAATCGGGCGAATTTCTCGACGTCCAAAATACAGCGAAGAGGGGGATCGCTCCACTTGTTCGCGGCGTTATCATCCTGCCGAAGCCGTAACGCCTCGGACCTCCAAGCCCCATAGCAGGCCCGGAGAATGCTCTTTCCGTCCCACCAGCCTTGATCCCCGCGGTAGACCAGGAAGAGGCTTTGATCTAGCTTCAAGAGCCGGTCCTGGCTATTGATCGGCGCACCATAACCGACCCGTTGAACGATCCCGATCAGGTTCTCGGTGCCCGGCTCCGTCAGGTAGCTTTGATATGATTCCTGTCGCCGTCTGTGCAGGGTGCCCAGATAGAGCCCGCTCTCGGCCTTGTCATATCTCCAGCTTTCGGCCATGACTACATTGCCGTACACCCGCGCCGATAGGAGATGGCGGAGAAGTTCGTCCACCCCTCCACCGTCCGGCATGCATTGCCCGCCGCCGTCGGCGTACTTGCCCAAGCCCAGCCACATCTCCAGCGCCTCGGCCGCCTCTTCGGATGTGTGCTCTGTTCTTGGTACGTGGAGCTTGCAGCCCGTGACCCGGCCGTCCAGGTAATCGAGGGCCAGGGCAATGGTCGGGCTAGTCCGAATCATGCGGGAGATTGTGAGGGCCCGCCGCCGTGGCNTTGACCACTCAACGTGGTGCTCGTAATCGGACCCGAGCCGGCCAGCGTTGAGAGGTGTCCCACTCCACCCGGCGGGGCGCTCTTGCCACTCTTCCGGGATATCCTCGGCCGTCGTTTGCCTACTCGCTAAAAATGCAAGGGTTCCCATAGGGGGTGTCCGTTTTATGATCACTTGGTGATCAATTATAGACCAACCCCGTTAATTTTTCGACGGTTAAGAAAGCCGGGCCGCGGCGGTCGCCTCGAAGGTCTCGCCGTCTACGTGTAAAGCCTCCCGGCCGGTGAAGGCTTGCCAACGCCTCACAATCACGTCCACATAGGCCGGCGAGAGTTCCACGCCGTAACAGGCCCGGCCCTCTTCCTCGGCGGCGATGATGGTGGTCCCTGACCCTAGAAAAAGATCCACNACTAGANCCCCGGGCTTTGAACTGTGCCGGATGGCATGGGCGGGGACGGCAACCGGCTTTTGTGTCGGGTGGTGCTCGTTCTTGGGGTTTTTCGCGATATCCCAAACGCTCAAAGCGTTACCCTGTGCGGGAAAGTTGAAGGTGTGACGCCCCCGGGTCCCGTACATTGCGAATTCGTGACACCACGTCCAATGCCTCTTCGAGAGCGACGGCATCGGGTTGGATTTGGCCCATACGCAAACGTTGGAATAGTCGAAGATTTCGGCAAACATCGGGATCAGGGTAGGGAGATAAAAGTGGGACGTGGTGACATAGGCCGAGGCGTCCGGAGCCATGACCAGCGGGAGCACCGCGGAGAGCTTGCCGATATCGAAACCCTTGTCCCAGTCGGCCGAATAGAGATCCCCATAGGACTTCCGAAGATCGGCGGATACGAAGTTCGACCCGCTCCCCGCTAGGTCATAAGGCGGATCGGTGAAAACGAGCGCGGCCCGCTCCCCGTCCATGAGAGCCTCGATCGTCTCGGGGTTGGTACTGTCCCCACACTTCACCCGGTGGTCCCCTAGTAGCCAAAGGTCCCCGGGCTTNGTCACGGCCTCCGCTTCGGGCTCGGGGGTTTCGTCCGCGTCCACTCCCTCCCCCTCCTCCACTTCTTCCGCCGATAGGTCCGGGAGGTTTAGGGCCTCCAGCTCGCCGGGCGTCCAAAACTCAAGGAGATCAACCTGGGTCGATAGGTGGGCGAGGCTGTCCCCGTCCCACGTTAACCCCAACTCCCCGGCCCGGTTATCTGCGATGGCTAAAGCCCGCCCCCTCGGACTGTCGATCGAGACGTCTAGCCGCTTTACGGCGACCAGAGTGTCCCCGGTTGTTTCGACGATTCGGACATCCTCCAAGCCGATAGCCCCGGCCGCTTCCCACGTTTTATTACCGGCAAGAATCCGATTGTCCTTGTCTAGCACCACGGACCGAGCCGCCCCGTATTTCTGGAGGCTTGATTCAACCGCAGCCAACCCGCGGGCGTTGCCTTTGTTGGCGTTCATTTGATCAGGGATTAGGTCGCCCAGCTTGATCTTCTTCTTCATATCGCCCCCTCGATTACGCTGCCCAATCGTTGCTTGGCCAATTGCTCAAACGTGGCCCCGTCAGCGTGCACTGCGGCCTTCCCGGTGTACTCCTGCCACCGCCGCACGATGACGTCCACCCAGACGGGCAGAAGCTCCATGGTGCAAGACTTCCGCCCTTCTGATTCCGCCGCAATCATTGTTGAGCCGGAACCCCCGAACGGTTCGACAATGATATCGCCTGCCCTGCTACTCGACTTTATCGCTCGACGCATGGCGTCCACCGGCTTCGGCGTCGCGTGTCCGTGCCTATCGCCCCCCGTAACCCGTGGAAACTCCCAGACGTCGGTCATGTTGTCGTGCGTATTGTCAAAGTGCGCCCGCGTCGCATAAAAGTCGCGCTTGAGTGCGTCGTGCTCGCGCTTGAATGCGTCGTGCTCGCGCTTGAATGCGTCGTGCTCGCGCTTGAATGCGTCACCCCTTGCCGCGTCGCGTAGAGCGTTGTAGTGCTTTTCGGGTATGAAAGACCACTGCGACCTAGTGAACCAGTGACCGAACATCCCGACACCGGTTATCCGTTTCACGTCCGCCGCCGTCCACCCCATCTCGGCGACAGAGGCCTCTAACTCTTTCCGGATAGGCTCCCACCCTTCCCAATAGTTGTCGGCGTTATTGTTGAAACCCTGCTCGCCGAGCATGAAAAACAGGGCGCGCTCTGTCTCGTTTGGGTACTGACGAAGCCCTTCCGCCCCAATGTGACTGATGCCACCGGCACCCGCCGAGCCCTTCGCCCACACGACCTCATTTCGAAAGGTCAACCGCTCCGAAGTTGACAAGCCCCCGACATACCAAAGCCGCCACAAGTCCTCGGCATTCCCCCATATATACGCACTCGCGTTATCTTCGAGGTGGGGCCGAAACGCCGACCACCAACGCATTTGAAAGGCGTCCAACTTTTCGCGGTATAGGTTATCGTTTGCAACGCCGTCGCATTCCTTGCCCATCCCATAGGGTGGGTCGGCGTGAAGTAATGCAGCCCGCTCGCCGTCCATAAGCCGCGCCACATCATCGGCATTCGTCGAATCACCGCAGAGCACCCGATGCTCGCCTAGAATCCAGAGGTCGCCGCGCTTTGATATGGGCTCCTCTTGGATCTCTGGCACCTCGTCTGGGTCGCCTAAGTCGCCACCGGCGGGGTCCTCTGCCGATAGGTCCGGAAGGTTCAGGGCTTCAAGCTCGCCGGGCGTCCAAAACTCCAAAAGGTCCACCTGGGTCGATAAGTGGGCAAGGTTCTCTCCGTCCCACGTCAAGCCAACCTCCCCGGCGCGATTGTCCGCAATTGCGAGGGCTCGCCCCCTTGGGCTATCGATCGAAATATCCAACCGCTTTACGGCGACCAGAGTGTCCCCGGTCGTCTCCACGATCTGGACGTTCTCCAGGCCAATCGCCCCGGCCGCTTCCCACGTTTTATTCCCAGCAAGAATCCGGTTATCCTTATCGAGGACCACGGACCGGGCGGCCCCGTATTTTTGGAGGCTCGATTCCACGGCCGCAAGGCCCCGCGGGTTGCCCTTGTTGGCGTTAACATCGTCCGGGATTAGATCCCCCAGCTTGATCTTCTTCTTCATTTTTCGCCCCCCTTCGTATGGTTTCCAAGCGCCCTTTTTGGCCACCATTTCCACCCACACCGCCCCACCTTGGGGCCTATCTATATGGGTTTATTGGGTTTCCATGGTTTCCATCTTGGTTTCCAATGTTATCACATAAAGGGTAAAATATGACCAAAGGATGATCACACCATGACCAAGATCAAAAAAAAGAAGACTGACACCGTGTATGCGTCGAAGCCGATGGACGAGCGGAAGCTCCGTTGCTTCGCAATGATGAGCGATGGGGTGAGCTATCGGGACATTCAGACCGAGACCGGAGTTCTACGGGGGACCCTCTCGAAGTGGAGGCGGTCCAACGCCTTCGCCCGTTACCATGCGGACCGGACCACGGGGCCGGACAAGATACCTCAAACAGCAACGGAGGCCGGTGTAACGGAGATTCCACAAGCCGCCGGGACTACCCTGGACGAACAATTGGTCCGCGGCAAATTCCTGCAAGCCTGCCAAGTGGGCGGCCTCGCCTGGGCCCAAGCCTACTCTGAGGCGACCGACGCCCAGACCGCTCAATTCCTCCGAGAGTTAGACACCCGGAAAGCGCACGCCGCACCCCGTGTCCACGTCCTCAACAAACTGTTAGCGATTGCCTTGGACGAACAGGAGAAGCACCCCGTGAGCGTCCGCCAACGGGCCCTCGTTGACTGGTGGAAGATCGTGGAGGGTGACACCAACGCCCGGCCCTTGGTCCAAATCGATCTTGGAAGCGGTGGCCAGGCCGTCGAAAAACAAGAGACCCCAATGTCCGTCATGCTCGAAAGCATCCGGGGTCAACTCGACAAAGCCAAAGATCTGGACCTCATGATCGGAGTAAAGCCCCAAGGCATCGAAGACATTGAAGACGCGGAGGTGGAAGAAGATGATCCCAGCGGTATCAGCTGAGGCCCACCCGGCGTGGGATCCCGATGACTGGAAGCTAAACGCGGCCCAAGTCAAGATCGCGGCCTACTGGATGGACCCCGATACGAAGCTGATCGGATTCATGGGTGGCTGGGGCTGCGGCAAAACCCGGCTCGCCGCGTACCTCTGCCAACTCTCCGCCCAAATGGGCTATGGGGACGGGATCCTTTTAACTGATTCGATGGCACGATCAAGCCGAACGCTTGGCCAAGAGCTGTCGAAGATTCTAGCACCCATTGGGTGGGTCTATCGTTACAGCTCCCACGGCGTCCAGGCCCCGCACTGGGAGAGCCCAGTTTATGACGGCAAAACCACCAAGGTTTGGATCCAGTCCTGGAGCCGCCCTTCCACCGTGTCCACCTCGGCCAACTCGATCGAGGGCGCTTCGGTCGGCTGGGCCATCATCGACGAGTGCAACCAATTTCCAACCCATGAGCCGGCATCCGCTTGCCTTGGCCGTATCCGTGCGGGGGTGGGCAAACTGGCGTGCCTCGGGAAGCCCACCGCGGGAGCTTGGTGGTTAAAGTGGGCCAAGGAGCGCGGGGGCATCTCTGAGACCGCTTCGAGCTATTGCAACCGGGACAACTTAGGGGCCGAACGTTTCGATGCCTGGGTGGCCCTTTTAAGCCCGCGAGAATACCGCGAGAATATTTTGGCAATGCCGATGCCTCCGGAGGGTTCGATCTTGGACGGGTGGATCCCCGAGGCTTGGCCCGTTGGCAACCTTACACCGAGCCCCGATTGGAAACCCCAACCCTGGATGAGAACGTGGGTCTGCTTTGATTTCGGCGTCCGTCATCCGCACGCGCTCATAATTTCCCACGACCCCTCGATCGGAGACGGTGGGGCGGACGTGGTATGGGGCGAGGCTTGCCCGGATGGGGCCTCTGTTTTCGATGTGTGCGCCATTCTCCGAAAAGGGGTCCCCAAGATAGGGGCCCCGCCGGTTTGGCCCGCAGACCGGCCGGACGCGCCCTTGGGACATATTCCGATCTCGGCCATTTACGGAGACCGGGCGGGCCGAAACATGCGGGACGATCCCAACATGACTTCCGCGATCGATGACGTCCGCCAATCTCCAGCGGTGGGCGGGCTCGGAATGGCCGTTCGCTATACGGACAAGCCGGCCCGGGTTAACGTGATCGCGGGCCTCAAGCTCTTATGGCGTCTTATCGAGAACCAAGAGGGGAAGCGCCGGCTCTTGTGCACCCATAAGCTCTGGCATTACGGCCCGGACATCTCCCCCCGCTCTTTTGCTAAGTGCGTGAACGGGTACCGGTGGCAACCTGGATCAAACAAAGAAACACCCTCAAAGCGGGACGGGTTCGACCACGGGATCGATTGTCTTAGGTATTGGGCGGTGGGCGTTCGCTGGCCCGAGGATGTGGGACTGAGAGAAGCCCGGGGCGCATTCCGGGCGGAGAAATCCCCGCCGGCGTTGACGATTCGGGGCCGTGAATCCTGGATCGATCGGTAATTAGAGAAGCACGAAAAGCCCGGGAAGGGGTGGCCGTTTTGCGCCATCCGTCCGGGCTCGATCTTTTTTGAGTATACCATAAAAAGCGGACCGCCGGGCGAACCCCGCGGAGGGGAGGGAGAAACCAGAGAGCACACCCAACGGCCCGCAGCACTGGTTCCCATTTTACCACGTGATCAAATTTTGACCGAGCCCCAAAAGTGGGGCCCACCCCCGAAACCGGGGGCGGGGCTATTCAACACACTTTAAGCCTTGGGTCCTTTCATGTCTTTGTGAGGGCTTAGCCTCGGGGTTTCTTTTTGGTGGGGCACCCTTCCGAAGTGCTCCGGGAATCATTCGCGGGCCGTGGGAAGTAGAGCCCAAAGCCAAAGGCCGGGCGACGGTTCACACCCCCGCCCATTGTGGCGATCATCATGGCGGCCTCGATCATAGCTAACCCTTCGGATCCTTCCGCCCTGAGTAACGCGAAAAAAGCCAATAGCCGGGGAGGAGCGCCAACACCACCCCGAAGGCCAGGAGCGCCACCAATACAAGCCCGTCCATCACTTTGCGCCCTCCTTCGGCTCTCTAAGTGTCACCCGCATAACTTCATAAGACGCTCCCCGGCTCATGTACTTTTCATGTGTCTCTGGTTCGGCGGCCTTGAGCGCCGCGGCGTCAAATCGCATCCGGCCAGTGGTCTGTGAGACTGAGATTTTGACCCGGGGGGATTCGGCCAACTTAGCCCCGGCCAGCTTCATCCGGATCTCGTTATCAATCCGCCGCTTGTCATCTTCGAGCGCCTTGATACTCGTCCGGACTTCCTCCCGGAGTTCCGCGAGCCTCACCAACTCTTCCCCGGCCTCGATCGCCCGCTCTTCGTGGTAGCCGAAATGGGCTTGGAGTGCCTGGGCGCACGTGTCCACGCCGTCCCGATTTAGGACCCCTACGGCCGGCGGTGGTGTCTTGGTCTCCACGTAGCGATCCCACCACTCCAAGACGAGCGGGATCACTTGTTCCACGAATACCGGATCCCGGTCGTATGTGTGAACGTGGAGCTTGGCCGCCTTAAGCCTGAGAAGGTCCCGGGCATCATTGACGGTCTGAATACTCCCTAAGCTCTCTTCTTTGGCCTGAAGGCAAACGAGGAACCCACAACCCACCGGAGGCCGCTTGAGGCTTAGGGCGTCAAGGTGCGCCCACCAAATATAACTCATTAGTTGGAGCCGATAGGACGGAGGCCCGGCCCCTTCCCACTTCCCGCGCTCGCTCATGGTCTTGAGTTCCACGGGCCCGACCAGTTGCCAGTCCTTGGCCATCGTCGCCCGCTTCACAAGTCGATCCTCGGGCGCTGCGACCCTCTCGACGCCCCCCAAGAAGGGCTCGAAGGCCAGGCGGTCCGGTGACGCCGAAAACATTGGATAGGGCTCGGGCCACCGTTGGGTCTCCGAGTACTCGTCATCGCTCCGGAATTCGTAAAGCTCAAGACCCAACGCCTCTTCGGCAAGCGCGGCCACAATGGGCTCCAAGCGTATCCCGCGGGCCATCACCTCGGTGGTGGGCTTTCGTTTCTCGTAGCCCATGACCCTCGACCAAATGTCCATGGCGTTTTTGTACTTGCAGACCCCGAGAAGGGGCCCCCAAGACGTCCCGCCGATGGTGCCACCGCGGCCTCCTAGCTCTAGCTTCCTAATGGATTGTGCTCCCAAAATATCTCCCTCCAGTCATTGCGGCGGCGATGTATTCACCCGCCAACGTCAAAAAATCCTCTTCCAATCCCGTCCGCTCAATCACCAGCCTCTCCGGTCCCACCCGGCCCTTTTTCCAAACTCTCCAGATCCCCAAGGTGGGGAAGATCTCGATCCGCTCGTGGCTCCCGTCCGGTTTGCACTTTACCCACTCGTATTTGTCCGCCAGTTCGTACCGTTCAGGCATTACTCCCCGCCGGCTTCCCCTGCCGGTATGCCCAAAGCCCCAATAACCCCGCGTCCGCTAAGCCGTCGTGAGGCTTAGAAGAGCGAGCCGAGCGCGTAAGATCGAGCGCCGGAAGAAGCCGCCGAGCGGCTAAAACGGTTCGATCTTTCGTGCCCTTTCCTGGGACCCCCCTGGTCATCTTTGGCAACCACTCGGCCGCCCTCACGATCTCGTATGGCCACCTATGCGCCACCAAGAGCCCCTCCCAAAGCCCTTGCGAGTAGCCCAGAGAGTGGCAAGCGTTCCGGCCTTTCGGTGGCCTCGCTTCGGTAGCTTCGAGCGCTACAAAGTCGGGGGCCTCATATTCCCCCGCCCCGGCCTCGTAGACCTCCGCGCACACCCGGCGGAACCACCACTCCATGCCGGCGGGATCGAATACCTTCCGTGTTCCTTTGCCGTGGCGAACCTTCCCGGTGGGCGTGATCGTCCACACGATGGGCACGCCATCAACCAAGGCCACGGCGGCCCCGTCCAGTCCTGGATCGATCCCAATGGTTAACATTAGATCACCGATGGCCAACGGTTGGCCCGCTGGTTTGCGGTCTCGGGCTCGGCCTCTTCGAGAATCTCACCCATAAGATCTTCGAGTTGATCGAGCCGCTCAATTATTTGATCGATCCGCTCCACCCGTGCCCGGCGCTGTGCCGTCTTCAGGTCCGGCGGCGGGAACTGCTTGGCGTCCTCCAGCTCCCGGACCGCCAAGGTTGCCGCGTCCTTGGTCTCCCTCGCAGTCTCGATCGACATCTCCATACAAAATTCTTCTGCCCACATTGCCCTTTGCCCTTCCCTGCCCCTGGGTTAAATCGCTCGACGCTTGTCCTCTCCCCCGAAAACAAAGATCGCGGACCCGCAAACGCCGAAAAGCCGGGACGCCGCTCTTTCTCCAAGCGCGTCGGCCATGCCCCCGGCCCCGCTCTCGGATGGATTCAGATTGGTTGTGATTAAGAGGGTGACCGCCTGGGGGCACTCCTCAAAAAGCGCCCACGATTGGGTCTTTGCCCACTCGGTGGCCTGGGCCGCACCGAAGTCATCCACGATCACAAGGCCCTTGGTCGGGAGCCCATCCCAACACTCGGCCGAGCGCGTCCGCCGGTCTCCATAGCTCGCCTTGATGCCTTCCAAATGCTTCGGCCAGTTGACCCACCGGACCCTCCGCCCCCCCTGAAAGAGGACCCATTGGCCGATGGTGTACGCTAGATGCGACTTCCCCCGCCCCGGAGCGCCGACAAAGGCCGCCCCGCTCACATCTTCTCGGCCAAAAACCCCGCGCCCCCAATCGGTTAGAAGGTCCGCCGAGCCCTCCCCCGCTAGGTTTTGACGGTTTCGATCGTATTTCTTGCCGTAGAATTTCGACGGAAGCCGGGAGCGGTTGACCCGATCGATCAAGCCGTTGAGGCCGTCACACTTCGGACACGGGTAAGCATCCCGGCCAACGCCTGAGATCCAGCCCCCGGATTGGTAACAATCAACGCAGCCATACATCCATTTTTGCGCCTTCTGAGCTTTGATGGTGGCCGCGCTTGTGTCCACCATCAGGTCCTGGGCCGTCCAAATCTTGGGGGCTTCTCCTGGGTTTGTCTGCTTTGCCCAATCTCCCAAGCCTTTCCGACGCTCCCGGTCTCTCTTCCGGGCCTCGGGTCTCATGGCTTCGAGCTTTTCGATCAGCGATTGGGTGCCGGCGCTGAGTGGTTGCATAGGTCTCTCCCTCCTATCGGTTGTAGTTTCGTAGAGCGGCGCGGCGGGCTTCCGGGGTGTTCGGAACTGTGGCCGCGCCGATCGTCGGCGGATTGTTTTTGAAGCTGTCCTCGTAGCTCACGGAGTGGGTGCGTCTTTTCCGTGGTGGTCGCTTTGGGCTTTGGATTCGGTCGAGAACGTACGAGACCGGGATCCAGGTTCCGCGCTCTAAGCACTTCCAGCCCGAGCCGGGCAAGTCCTCCCGGATCTCGTCCATGGCCTTCCGGACCTTCTCCGCTCCATGGCTTTGGACATAGGCAAGGATCGCGGCCCGGTCTCGATTGGGTGCTGTCATGCCCCGAGCGTGCCCGTTGAGGTTGTCCCACTCTGCCAAGATGGCGGAGGCCTCCGGGTCGCTTTGAGGCCTTGAACTGGTCAGCCCTTCTTGAGCTTTTCCAGGAGAGGGGGCCGAGAGGCCCTCGCGTGCACGCACGTGCGCGCGTCTCTCCTGAGTACCCCGTAAGGGGTACGAAGGTTGTATATTGTCAAAATCTGGATTTTCGCCCGTAGGTGGGGAACCAGTCCCCACCCCTGGGGAACCAGTCCCCACTTCTGGGGAGTCAGTCCCCACCCCTGGGGAACCAGTCCCCACTTTTGGGGAGCCACTCCCCACCCCCCCAACGACAAAACCGGCCGGATTTCGGAAAATCGCCCCAAATGCTTCGAGGGCTTCCACCACCCTCCGGGCCGTTTTTCGGTCCACCCCCATCTCCGCGGCGAGCCCAGAGATTGAGAAGCGAGAAAGGCCGGAAGTGTCAGCGGAGGCGGCAAGCGTCAAAAGCCCGTGCCGTTGAAGTGCCACGGAAACGCGGACGCCCTTGGAGCTGTAGGTGGTTAGGTGTGGCGCGGTGCGGCGGTACCACTTGATCGCGGTGGCGCTCATGGTGCCACCAACGAAAAGAGGCGGGGCCGGGTTAAAAAGTGCGGGAAGTTTCGAGGCGCGTGATTTGGCCCAGAAACAACCGGCCCCGCCGGGGGAGATTTCGATCTTTTGCCCATTGATCGCTCGCTTGATCTATTCGTGCCCGCACTGGCACCCCATCAAACTATGATCTTTTTATGAGCTTTTCCAGGCCAAAAAATGATCAGCCTGTTTTTTTCGATCTACTCCCCGAGATTTACACCGATCAGACCGGAAAGCCTCCGGATCCCTTTCTCTAGGACGATCTGACCGCGGTAGATCTGGCGAACCGAGGCCGCGATCGAGCCCTCATCCTTGGCCTTCCCCGCGGAGGTTTTGGGCATAATTGAATCCACATCACACCCGAGCGCTTCACAAAACTCCGCGAGCACTTCCACTCGCATCGCCGTTTCGCCGCGTTCAATCTTTGAATAGGTGGGCCGGTTAACGTTCAAAAACTTAGCCATGTCCATTTGAGAAATGCCCGCAGTCTTTCGGGCCGCCCGGATGTTGTCGCCCAACTCAAGCCGGAACGTCGAAAGCTCTTCTTTGGTCATCTGCATGATTCACGATCTCCCTTTTGTCTTTTTGTTTCGGGCCGCTTTCCCGGCCCCTTTTGATCAATTCCTACTCACTGTTTGCACAATTAATGATCATCTGTTACCAATTAAGACCAAAGACCGATAATACACTGATTGATACTTTTGGCTATTAAAAAATGAACACCAAACCTTACGAAAACCTTAAGGAGTCCGGATACTTGTCCACCACGGAGGCCGCCAAACGCCTCCGAGTGGGCCGCCGGGCGCTCAAGATAGCTATGGACGCGACACCCGATTGGATGCCCCGTCCCTGGTTCCGTTACGCCGGATCAGAGGGTCGCCCGCGGTGGCACTGGGACGCCGAGAGGCTCGGGGAGTGGTGGAGAGCTGTGAACGAGTACAGATACCAAAACCAAAGAGAGGGAGAGAGCAATGGGAAGAAGCGTTAACAAAGTGGCCCTGCTAGGCAACCTCGGGGCCGACCCTGAGATCCGGTACACCAAATCCGGGCAGCCCGTTGGGAATCTCAGACTGGCAACAACGGACACATGGAAAGACCGGGACGGGAACCAGCAAGAGAGCACGGAGTGGCACTCGATATCCGTGTGGGGCGCTCAAGCGGAACTTTGTGGGAAGTACCTCCAAAAGGGCCGCCAAGTATACATTGAGGGATCACTCCAGACCCGGGAATACACGGACCGGGATGGTAACCCCCGAAAGGCCACCGAGGTGAAGGCCCGGGAGATCGTGTTCCTGGGTGGCGGTGAAAGGGTCCAGGGCGGCGGCCGTGATCAAAGCCGAGGCGAAGCCCGCGGAGGCTATAACCAAAGCCAGGGCCAAAGCCAGGGCGGCGGATATGGTGGCGGTGGCTATGGCCAAAACCAAAACCAGGGCGGAGGGTGGCACACGGAGAGTCAGGGCGGTGGCTATGGCCAAGGCCCGGGTGATAACGGACCGCACGGCGGCGGACACGGCCAAGAAGGGATCCCATTCTGATGGATGAGATTGAATACACCATGAAACAGATCCAAGACTGGATCCCGACTGCTCGGGCCACGGCCGCCGGTGATGAGTTGCGGGCGCTCCGAAAGTCGGGCGGACTAACCCAACTGGAAGCGGGAAAGGTCCTTGGTGTTGAGCAATGGGAGATCAGCAAGTTCGAGCGGGGGTTGACCCCGATCCCTGAAGGGTTGCGATCTGATCTTGCTGCCTATCTTACGGGCGGAGAGGTAAAGACCGGCAAAACTCACATATCCGCTCGCATTCCTGCGGACCTTCGGCACCACATAGAACAGTTCTCAAAGTCCGAAGGGGTCAGTTTTACAGCGGCCCTCAAGAAGATAATAAAAGAGCACGCCGAACAAGGGGACGCGACGGACACCCCTTCAGAGCTTGGGCTCCGGGTTATTGCAATGGAGGGATCGCTAGACGCGATCGTTGGAACGTTAGTTGATGCCAATAAGGCGACAACGAAACTCACGTCGCTTGTTTCGGGTCTTGTCGATAAATCGAGAGAAGTGGACGCCCTGATGGAAAGGCTTGAAGCTCTCGAAGAGGCCGCCGAGGTGGCAGACTTTAGCGCCCCGCCCCCGTCCCCTCGTCCTGTTTACACGCTCCCCGCCATCGAACCAAAAGAGCGGAGCCCCTTAGCGATTACCGAAACCGAGGAAAGCGGGGAGGCCGTGGCGGCATTTGAGCCGGCCCCGCCATGGAGGCCCAGCCCTTGGGGGTGGGTAAAGGCCGCGGGCGCTCGGTTCTTGTTTCGGGAGTTGCGGCCGTTTCGAGCTTTGGACGTGGCCGTCTTTCTTCGCTTGGCCAGGCTCTCAACGTTGCGGCCCTTTCTGACTGATCTAGTTTCTAAGGGCTGGGAGGATTTGACCGAGGGGTGCGGGCCCGCCGTCATTTCCAAGCATTTGGCAATGCTTCGGGACTGGGTGCCAACGGAACCCACGACCACCAAGGAGAGCGCCGCGGCACGATATGCGGCCCGAGCCCTTGGCTATGTTGAGGAAATAGACAAGGCCGAGAAGATGACCCCCGAAGGGCTCGAAGAGTTAAAGGCGGACGCACGTTCCCGAAACTTTAGCCGAAGCCAAAGGGCCCTCGACCATTACCGGGGAACGGTTGAATACCAGATCCAGCGACTAAAGGTGATCCATTCGGCCGGGTGGAGGTGCTCGGACTGTGGGGCGGAACTGACAAACACCCCAAATAAGCCCGAGAGCGCACAATGGGATCACGCCCACTATCACAACCCCACCGAAGAGCGGCAAGGCGTGGACGCTTTCGCCGTTTGCTCGGCTTGTCATACTAAGCGGGAACGGGCGCGGGGGCGTATTTGATTCAGCCCCTCCGAGTGGACCAAGACGTCCTCGATTATCTTGCGATCGGTCGGCACACTTTGGGTCGGCTTCTTCGTGCATCTGAGGCCGCCGGGATTGATCCCCCTTGTGTTGGGGTCGGAAGGCTCCGAAGATGGGAGGGAGGGCCGCAAGAGTGGCTTGGATGGTATGGGGAGGCCGTCAGATGTCTGCATGGATTGAAAAGAGGGAGACTGGGGCGATCACGGTCCGGTATAAATTCCGCGGAAACTGGGGGCGCGTCAAAGCTGAAACCCTCAAGGACGCCCGCAAACTCCAAGCCGAGATCGCGGCGTGCCACGCTCGGGGGATCGAGTGGCGACCCAGACTTGATAATTCACTAAACCCCCGGATCTCGGAGGTGTGCTCCGCCTATCTTGCGGAGTTCGAATTGAGCAAGCGGCCGAACACCCTTAAGGGTTGGCGGCAAAGTCTCACGCTTTTCTTGCGATACCTCCGAACCGTCAAGCCTCGGGGGAGGCTTGATCCGGGGCTACTTTCAAAGGCTCGGATCGTGGGCTTTTTTCGGTGGATGCTAAAGGAGCGCGGGGTGAGCCCGACCACGGCCCGGACGCGGGCCATCCATGCCTCCATGTTCTGGGAGTGGGCGGCGGCCTCGGAGGAGTTTGGAGAGATTGTCCCGCGCTATGTCCGCGCCCCTTTACCAGCACAACCCGCGCCGGAGATTACCCGCGCCCCGAGTTGGGCCCAGTGCGATGAGGCGATCAAAGTGGCCACCACTTGCGGCCGACCCCTTGCAGACTATCAAGCCCGGCTCATGATCTTGTGTCGCTTCACCGGGGTCCGGGTTGCCCAAGCCCTCGGGCTCCGCTGGGATGACTTCGATCTGGACGCCCACACCCTCCGAATCCGGGGAGAGCTTGGCAAGACCCGCAACGAACGCCGGGGTCGGGTTGTGCCCATTTCCCCTCACCTTTCAGCAATCATGGCCGGGTGGGGACGGAGGGAGGGGTGGATAGTGGAGTACCCCACCCGGGGGGCCACTGGACACTCCACCCCCACCGCCGGCGTGCGGAAGCATTGGGCGGCGTCGGGGGTCCCTTCTGAGCTTTGGAAGGGCCGGCCGGTGCATGCTTTTCGGAAGGCTTTCGCCTCCGAGCTAATCCAGCGCGGGGCCGAGCGGTTCGCCGTTGAGATCTTGTGCGGGAGAACCACTGGGATCCAAGACGTCTATGTAGACCCGGGGTTCCTCTGGGAATCAATGGTGGGCGCGGTTGCTCTCATTCCGCCGCTCGGCGTGGTATCCTCTAGCCTGGATCAAGCTCGAAGCGGGCACCCCTTGGGCACCCTCCGGGCACCAAACGCAGCAACGACGGGCACCGACTAGCGCCCACCAGCACCGGGAAGCGCTTTGAATTTCAAGCACTTAAACGAAACAATGAGGAGGAGGGCGAGCGGGTGCAGATTTATACCAAAATCCGCACGGTAACCATAAGCCCATGAAATAACATGACTTATTTTCCATCGGCTCGCATGGTGGGCACCCTCCGGGCACCGGAACCGAAAACCCAAACCCCGACGGCACCGGCCGAGACCCCCGAGGTTTTGACGATAAACGAGGCCGCGGAGCGTATCGCATTCCAGGTTGGCCACCTGGCCGACCAGGAGCACATAAGCCAACCGGCCGATCATCTGATCCAGGAGTTGGTCACCGCCTCGATCCATATCCGGGGGAGCGCAAAAGGGGCCAATCAACTGTCCCATTTCTATGCCACGGTCATGGTTGCCTTGGCGGAAAAGCTCGCGGAGGCGGAAACCTTAAAAGAAATGTGGTTCGTAAAGTGGCGGGATGACTGCACTTTTCGAGATCCGCCCTGATCTTTTTTCGATCACCTGATCTTTTCTTGATCTAAGTGCGCCCCGTGTGTACACTTACTTTAAGAAATGAGGGAGACGAAAATGAACAAAGCACTTTATCAGTGGCGAACAAAGAAGGTTGATTCCGGGTTTGTCTATGTCATCAGCAAATTTACATACACCGAAACGCCGCAGCCCAACGGGCGGTATGGGATCGATGAGATTGTCAAAACGAGCGGCCCATATCGAACGAGGGCTCGGGCAAAGTCGGCGGGCATAAAGGCTCGAGCCTATTTCCGGAGCGTCGGGTAAATCACCGCAAAAAATTTCAATAATTAACGGTCGCCCACCGCGGCCCGTTTTGATAGGGAAAAAAATGGCTGATCTTGAACCTAAATTCGTGCAGCTCCCAGACGACTGGCCAGACAACGAGGAGGCGGATACGGACCCCAGGTGGTACCGGGAATACAAGAAAGAGGGGCCAGGGCCCGGCCGTGAAGGTTCCAGGGTTTCCGATTTGGTCCGCCTTCAGGATTTAGGCTTCCATAAGATGGCGGAAGCCCTATGTGATCCCCTCACCCTTTTTCATCCTCATGATTACACCCTCCTTCGGCATGAGTTAGATCTAGCCCAATCAGAACTGACACGGGATCAGCGTAGAGCCAACGTTGATAGGTTTATCGAAGCGCTCCAAATTTTGGATCGCTATTTCGGCCATTTTTAACGGTCGCCCGCCTTCGGCTCATCTGGTACGATGAGGGAGGCCCCGTTTTGAAAGGTTTCGGGTCCTATCAGGAGTTAAACGGATTGGGGTTTGTGCCGCCAAGCTGGGCCCTAATTTGAAAGAAAGCGGATTGGGGTGGTTGCTTCCCGGCGTTACCCCACTCCGTTTTTTTACTTTCTGGGGCTTCGAGGATGTCCGACGGGTAACAGATCGTTATCCGTGATGTATTTCGGATTTTTGGGCCGACCTACACGAACAAGACGAAGAAACGCATTAACCCGGGCGATTGCCCATTGAGCCCGTGATCGAACCGTGGGCCGGTGGGAAGTGGAATAAGCACCCGCCCCGCGCAAGTACACCTTCTGGAGCATCCGGAGGGAGACCCGTTTGGCTTTGTCCTCCCCGTGCTTCTCGTTGTGCTCTCGGGCCTTGCTGCGTAATGTGCTGTTTGTGGCGTCACTGATCATGATCTTCCCGCCACTTGACCCGGACGCTTTCCCCGTATTCTTGCCTCCCTTGATACGGTCCGCCGGTGGTGCGGGCGTGCTCGCCCCGCGGTAAAGCTCTTTGATCTCTTTGGCCTTCCGGTCGATCCAACGCCGTCCGCGGTTGTCTGCCTTACTCCCCCACAAGAGCCAAGCCACATAAGCCGGCGAATACCTCGGGGGGTCATTCCATGAGCTTGGATCCCTCATACGGGCCCGATCTGCCTCATGCCGAGCAAACCAAGCGGACGCCTTCAGGATCTTTTGATCAGACCAAACGCCGGTGGAGATGCCGCGCCGTGCGGCGGCCACGGTAGCCTCGACCAGACCGGCCCCGCTCAATCCCTCGGCGTGTAGCTTCAAGCCTTTGGCAAGTGCGCTTTTTACATATTCGGGGAGCTTTTGAGCCATTACGATCTCCGCGGGTCATCCAGTAGGACCATCTCGATCTCCTGGAACACATCGATCTCAAGGCGGCCATAGTCCTCCACCCTTCTCTGATTGTCATCTGGTGATCGCCGAAGGCATAACCGCCCGCCCTTTCTTTTGTGGAAATGGCTCGCCTCTATGTCCGCTTCAATGGTCTGGGTCTCCGTGTAAGGGGTGGCCCCGATCGCGGAGTAAATATCCACGTGCTTCCGGGTTTCGATTGACCCGGCCTCGGGGCTGTCCATGTCTCCCCACTGTGGGAAGAGCGTGATCGTGTCTTGAGCGTAAAGCCAGAAGCGCCGGGCCTGTTCTTCGAGGTTCGCCGCGTACCCCATCGCCGGGCCTGGCACCCGCCCCACAAACTCCCACCCCTGGAGCGGTGGAAGGTGTGAAGAGACCACGGAACCGTCCGAAAGGAGAGCATGGTCCGAGCGCCCTCGGGTGAACCGGCGGAGCTTGTTATAACTTCGATCGAAAGCAAGAAAGCCAAACGCGGGCCGAGCCGTCCGTATCTCCTGAATCGAATCGGCCCCCTGACTGTGGACCGTGGAAGCCGTCTCCGAGCCATCGCCGCCGAGCCGGGCCCAAAGCGTTCGCCCCTTTGCCGTCCACTCAGTGGGGCTCGGTATCGGGTTTGAGCCTTTGATCTGGATCGCCACCCGTCCATCCGGCCGGACGTGACAACGAGAACCGGCGGGGAGCGCGTCTTCAAGCGTGTTCGTAGCCGTCCGGACTGTGAGCGCGATCGGAAGGCTTTGGATCGTGGCGTTAGCTCCTTGGCCCAACTTCTTGTCATTGCTGGCACCCTCGGCACCATCAAGAAGGATTGGGCAACCATACGCCGGGTGAAGTCGAAACAAGCCCCGGGGAAATGGGTTTGCGGCTGTCATGCGATTTTTGCCGTCTACCACCGACGATGCTTGACCCTGGGCAAAGCCGAAAGGGTCCAAAACTTGGGCCAAGTGATTCAAAACCCGCACCCCGTCAACGCTACCTTGGCCCGTGTCACGGGCCTCCATGGTGTGCGCCGTGCTCTCCAAATACACAAAGTCTGAACCATCGATCCCGACAGTCATGTCTGAGAACTGGACTTGGGCCGTCGCTTGAGAGGTGAGATCTTGACCGGCCGCGGACCCGTACCCGTGGAGGAAGTCCAACAAATCGTCGAAGCGGCCCGCGGTGGCCGGTAGCGTGATCGGTCCGCCCGAGTAGGTGAAAAGCTCTTGGCCGGCCCACTCGGTGGCATCGAATCCGCCGGAGATCGCGGGCGTGTGTCGTCTTAGCTTTGGCTTGGTTGGCATTATGCGTCCCCATTCATACGGAAGCCGCCCGGGATCTCTCCTTGGCGATTGATCTCTTCGGTTACACTCTGGGCAATCCGACCCCCAAGCGCCCTCACCCCGTCATCACTCAAAAGCCCCGGGACGTCGGACAGGACAATATCCCCGAACTGGATCCGGGGCCTGGTGTCTTGGGTCTCCAAATCACCCGGAGACGTACCGCCCGAAGTGCTAAAGCCGCCCGAGGCCGGACCACCTCCGCCACCTCCGCCGCCCTTACCCTTTAGGCTCGCATCCAGGCCGGCCATGTTTGCGGAGTAGGCCGCGTTGGCCTTCTCGTTGGCGGACGCCGCGTTGGCAAAGTGGGCCACACTTGCGGCCGTGTGGGCGATGCCCTTGGGAACATTCCCGGCGGCGTAGGAGGAGAGGGCCATGGCCGCCTCTACCGCCCCCTGAAAGCCCGACATGACACCGCCGGCAATGATCTGTTTTTTCTCCGCCTCAAATTGGATCTGGGCTTGCCGCCTGTACGCTTGCTCGGTGATCTTTCCTGCTTTTAGATCCGCCTTGGCTTGCTTCATCCGGGCCTGAGATAGGGACCCGTGGGAGGCGATCATGGACTGGATGGCACCGCCCACGGCGTTCCCCGTCGAGGAGATATCCCCCACAATGCTTTCGAAGGATTCGGCTTGGATTTCCTTCTTGCGCCGGTTGTACTCCTCATCGATCGCCAAGAGCATCTCGGCGTTCCCTTCGGCGGCCTGCTGTTCCCTTGCGTGCTGGATCTCAAGGTCCAACATCTTGGCGTCGTAGAACTCCCCGCGGGCCTCTTTCATTCGGACCTCGGATTCTAGCTCCACGATCCCGGCGTCAAAAGCGCCCTGGGTGGCCCGGTCGTCCATCTCGTCCCGGAGCGCCCGCTCCTCCAAAAGTTGCGCCTGTTTTAGCCGGATAATATCCCCGCCCGCCGACGCCTCCGCCTCAAACTCCGCGGCATGACTTGCGCGCATTCTGACCATGCGGGCTTCGAGCCCTCGGCCTTGAGCCTCAAAGAGGCGGGCTTGGAGTTCGATCTCCTTGGCCTCCCGCTCTCGGTTCCGGGCCTCTTCGTCTTCCAAGATCTTGGCGTCTTCATCAGCGACCACTGCCCCGACATCAAGGGCCCCAAAGGTCATCACCTCGGACGCTCCGCCCTTCTTCGTCTTGGGTGGGATCACCGGGCCGGACCGTCCGCGCTCAACGGTGGCCGCCGCGATCGTGGCCTCCATTGTCCGGATCGTTTCCGCCGCGGCCCGCCGGGCTTCGGTCTCCTCCTCCATGGCCCGCCGATAGTCGCTCTCCAGGTTTGCGATATCTTCCCGCATCCCCTCACGCTGATCGACCATAACCCCACGCCGGCTTGCGCTTCTTTCGGTTTGCCTGGCCTCTTCGATCTGATCTGTCAACCGCTCCATTCGGGCCGTTGCCTCTTCCGCCTCGGCTTGCCGTGCTCGGGCCTGGGCCTCCATAGTCTCGCGGAAGGCTTGGACCGATCCGGCCTCACTCAAGGCCGCCTCCGCCGTTGGAACGTCTTGGATCGTGACACCCTCGGCAAGGGCCGCCCCTCGCATCTGTCCTGGCCTCGGAACAAACGCCCCCGAGCGCACCCCGGAATAGAACTGATCAAGCCCGGCTTGGTCCTTGGCCCCCCTCGCCTCGATCATTTTCTGCGTCTGGATGTCACGCTCCGCCGTCTCGGCTGTAATTTGGGCGGCGTGCTCCCTGTACTCTTCGGTCATCGCTTGCCCGATCGCGTTACCGATAAGACCGCCAAGGGCTCCTGCCGCAACGAGGGCCGCCGAGACCACCGTGGGCGATTTAAGAGCGCCAGCAATGGAGCCGGCGAACCCGGCCCCGGCCGCCGCGGAGGCCGCGCTAAATTTCACAAGCTCGGCCCGCGCCTTGACCAGAGACCCGGCAAACTGGGAGACCGCGATCACGGTGAAGATCCCCTTGATCGTGGCCATAATTTCGGCCCCGTGATCCAAGATGAAGTCCCCGAACCGGATGAATTTGTTGGCCAAATCCGCGATCACCCTGCCCACCTCGTCCCCGTTCTGCCGGAGGAATTGGCCGAAACGTTGGAGCATCCGATTCACGTTGGGGAGGATTTGATCCCCAAGCCGCCTCAACACATCCTCGGAAAGTGCGTTGAACTGGGCGATCGCCCCTTCGGTGGTCTTGATCAATTTGCCATAAGCCAGGTCCGTCTCTCCGGTTGAATCCCGGTTGGCATCCAAGATCGAGTTGTAATCTCCGAGTTGATCGCTCAAGAGGTTAATCAAGCCGGCCTTGGCTTCCATCCGGTTCCCGAAGCTATTGATCGCAACGGCACTCCCGTTGGTGGCCTGCCTCACGTCTTCCAATACCCCGGTTAGGCCCTTTTGTTGGAGTGCGGCCACACCGGTCTCGATCCCGAGCTCTCGCATCGCCTTTGCACCCGGGAGGCTGTCCGATGCCAGGAGCTTGGTCATTGCTACGATCTGGGTCATGGCCTCGGAACTCTCCACGCCCTTCTTGGTGAGGCTTGCCAATGCCGCCCCGACTTCTTCGAGAGAGACGCCGAACGCGGCCAACGGTGCGGCCCGAGACATAACGCCTCGTAATTCTTCGATGGTAATCACGCCCCGCTTGACCGTTGAAAAGAAGATGTCCGAAGCCTGGGCCGCGTCCACCCCCTGAGACCCAAAGGCGTTAACCGTACCGGTGAGAAGTTCCACCGTAGATGTGAGGGATGCACCGGCCGCAACGGCGGACCGGGAGGCCGCACGGAGAAAGCCTTCCACCTGATCCTCGGGGATGGACGCACTGATCGCCTGATACGCCGCTTCGGTTATCTCCCCCGCCGTAAATCTCGACTCTGAGGCGAGCCGGAGGAGCCCCTCCCGGAGGTTATCGAGGCCCGCGCCGGTGGTGTCCAAAAGGGTTGTGACCCGTGCAAAGGACGCCTCGAAATCGATCGCCAGCTGCACCGGAGCCTTAAGCGCCGAAACGGCCCGCGAGAACGCCACCATTCCCGCCTGGGCAACTTGGATCGCACTCCCCAAGGTGACGAGCTTTGCTTGAAAGCTCCCCAAGCCCTTCTCACTTTTAGCCAACGCTTTGTCCGCGCTCACGGTGGATTCTTCGAGCTTGCCTTGGTGTCCGAAGATCCTTTTGTATGCGTCGAGGACTTGTTTTTCACCTTCGAGTTTTACCGTTAAAACTTCGACGCTTGCAGACTTAAGAGCCATTGATCACCACTCCTCGTTCTTTGATTGGCGATAGGCCGCCGCTTTGTCCACCTGGCTTTTGATTGTAACCAAGCCGTCCCGAGTGACCGCCGTGGGGGTGATATCCAGCCACCCCGGAGGGACGCCGGCTTGGAGCTCCCAGAGCATCCCGGCCACCTCTTGGAGCCATGTGTCGGGGTTGTAGTGGGGCCCGCCTGGATCGACCATCACCAGAGGACACCGATCGATCTCGGTCCACTCCATCGCCCCCAATTCGTCCACCCCCCAAAAGCCCGAGAAGGCCGGGGACGGCGTGCAATCTCCGAAGATCTCTTGGACGGATATCACGGGGGGGAGTTGGATCATCTCGGCGTTGACTGGGCACCACTGCCGGCGGGGGCGGGAGCCTTCGAGATTTGCTTGGAATGGTCCGCCGCATCTGCCCCGCCTTTCGATCAGTCCGGGGTTTTTGTTCCGGGTCCGGTCTCCGGTACACTGACCACAAGCCCATCCATCGGAGATTGAGTTCCCGGCCTTTGTTCTCGGTCGGGGTTGCCAGGCGAAAAGCGCTCCGAGGAGCGCCCCGATTTTCCCAAGTTGCATATGTTCCGGATGTGCCGGGCGGTTTCCGCGATCACCCCCTCCGCCTCAATGCAGGCGTTGAGAAAGTCCGCCACGGGGTAACGTTGCCCCGGCTCACGGATAAGCGGGAAGCCCTCCACGTCTTGGACGGCGAGCGCGAAAAGATCACAATCACGATCAAAAACCCACGCCTCGTAATCATCGATCGATTGTTGGGCGCTCTCGTCCAGCCCCGCCACAAACTCGGCAAAGGCCCGGCTCACATCCTCACCCCGCCGTCCCGCCTTCCGGGCTGCGTCACCGGCTCGGCTGTAATGCATTTCACCAAGACGGGGTTTTGGCCGGAAGCCGCGCTCGAACTTCCGCAACTGTTCTTTGGTGGGGGCCTTGATCGTGATCACGGTCGCCCCCTCGGGGCTCGGGACCAACAGATCCGAAGTGTCCGAGCTTTCCCGATAGGCCGCCGCCGCGGACTGGGCCCGAACGTATGCCAGACACAGCCGCACATCCTCTTCCGTGAGGGCCTTATTTAGCCGCTCCTCGGCCTTCTCCCGCTCCTCCCCACCCATGACCTTCGCCAATAGCTCCCCGCCGGCCAAGCGGACGGCAGAGAGCGAGGAGGCGAGATCAGACCCCGGGCCCATCGAGGCCCTCATGGCCGTGATCAAGGTGTCTATAAAGTCACCCTCTCCGGCCGGGGTTAGGTCCTCGTCAACGAGGCGGCGGGCTTCCACCAATTGGGCTTCCCAAACGCTCTCATCACAAAGGAGGACAAGCCGCGCCGGCTCATCCGTGGAGGTTAGCTTCCGGAGCATTGTTAGACCTTCGGCAAAACGAGCATAAATGGGGCCGTTGCCAAGCGCTTCCCGGCGGCATCGAGGCCGGTTAGGTCGCACCCTGCAAAGTCCGAGACCGCACGAAGGGAAGTGCTTTGCTCGATCCTGCTATCATCACCAGCGGAAGGGCTGGCGGAGCCATCATTCCGGCCACAGTTCGCGATGATAAACGCGCCACCTTGACCACTCCCGGCCGGCCCCATCCCCAAGATTAGGGTGCGGAGTTCGTCCTTTGCGATCATCCTCTGAAGAGTTGCGGACGCTTCGGACGTAACCGTGACGGTGCAAGTGGCGTTGTGAATGTCCATCGTATCCCCCCGCAAGACCCCCTTGGTATTGGGAGACCCGGGCGCGACGTCCAAAGCAACATCAACACTCCAATCAAAATTCTTTAATTCCTCACGGGCCAAAGAGAGCGGGGCCGCCTGGGACGTGTGAGAGGCGGCGATGTCACAGCGAGCGCCGAAACGGTGCTGAAGTAAAGCGCCGGGAGCCTCGGGGGTCTCTACCACCTCGGGGCTATCGTCATCGGTGGCAAGCATGCAACCCGGGCGGGCTCGAAGGGTCAGCGATGTCCCGAAGTTATCTTGGGCCAGGCTAAAACCGGAGAGCCGGCACATTGACGCCAAACGGCCAACCGTGGCCGCGGTGCCCACGCCGCCCATGGCGAAGCGTAGGTGGAAGTCTACGGAGGCCGGGGAGCTAATTGTGGGGTAGAACGCATAGCAAAGATCGACCACCTGAGAACCAGGGACCGCGGCCTCAAAAGCCGGGTGAACCTTGCAGACAATCATGCCGCCCGCCGGGGCCTCCTTCTGGGTCACAATGGCGTATTCATCCAGGAGATTGTTGGCTCTTCGGATGCGGATTGGGGCACCTATGGCCACCTTTGCGGTGTCCGCTTCGTCAATCACGATCGTGGCTCCGTCACCCTGCCCCGCGTCGGCGGTCGTGATTGTGGCCGCGCTGGGGCTATGGAGAGCCATTCCGGAGGCAAGCCACTTTCCATAACCGTGGGTTGTGGGGTCCGCTCCGGCGCTTGTCCGGAAGCGGGCGGAAGCCTCTACAGAATCCGGGTACATAACGCGAACCATCTCACCCGGGGCCGCACCGTATAGGGCGGAGGCCGTGGGGTTAATTACACCGATGGCGGAGAGCTTGTTTTGTCCCGGCGTTGCTCGGCTGTGCTCCTCTTCGTGGGTTAGCTCAGCGGCCCCAGCCATTGAATCGATCACGGCCGCAGTGGTCGCGATCGGGGTGAAGGTTTGGCCGCTCACGTCCGGAAGGTGAGTGGTGGGCGATGGGTCACCACCGCCACTTGTGGATGTGCTGATTGAGAGGCTATAGATCGCGCTTGACTTGCCCGCCATCTTTGAAAACTCCTATAAGTCATAAGAGGCGGTAACAATCACCTCTAGTATGTATCCCGTGAAAGTTTGGCCGGCATCATCCCCGACCTCGAAAAGTGAAAGATCCCCCGGCTCCGCTTGAAGGCTCACGATCTTTTGAACGCTCGCCCAATCCGATCGGTGTATCGCATCGATCAAGGCTTTTTGATCTCGCCTGATCTCTCGTTGTTTCTCGCCCCGCTCATGCATGCCGGGCGCGTCATACCGAACCCGGATTGGGATCGTGTCCGTGTATCCGGTGGGGGCGACCCCGCCGAGTTGTACCGGCTCCGATGTGACCCCCTCGCTGTCGATCTCAAAAACCCGGGACTGGCCGGCCATTAGCTCCAAATCATCCCGGGCCCCGCCGGCGTCCACGTCAATGAACGCCCCCGGGCGAACGCCGAAAGCCGCCACGGTGGCGGCCGGTAGGCTCTGAAGGGCCCCCC
Source organism: Pseudobdellovibrionaceae bacterium (assembly GCA_002722705.1). GTDB lineage: Bacteria > Bdellovibrionota > UBA1018 > UBA1018 > UBA6935 > UBA6935. Next base: position 39,233 of record PBMP01000009.1, read on the forward strand.
TGAGATGCTGGATGGTGGCGTCGTAGCTCAAACCTTGCCCGCCCCTCGGCCGGCTCGGCCTGCCCGCTGAAGCGCTCGGCGGAAGTACTTTTGGATTTTGCGGCGGTCCTTGTCAGAAAACCCGAACCAGGGCCAAATTTCATTTAGTGCCAAGCCGTATTCCTTCGGGGCTCCCGTGATCCCGATTTCGACGGAGCCGCGATCAGATCGCCACCAGAGGACACGGAAGGCCCGACGGAGAGCGCCCGAGGCCGTAAGGTTTACAACCCCGATCCCGGTGCTCTTCAGCTTATATTCCTTGTACCCGCCCTCGAATTTCATGGACGGCCGGGTGAGGGCTCCCCCTTTACCCTTTCGGGGCTTGGTCAACTCTCCACCCCTGGCCTTTGGCATCACCCCAACGGTGGGGATGTAGATCGTCTTTTCGCTGTACGCCTGAGCCTGGTTCAAAGTTCGCCCGCCTATAGTCTTCCTTTGATCAAACGTCCGATGAGCGACCACCTGGGCCGCAAAGGCTCCGACATCCAACATGTCCGCCTTTTTCCAATTATTCAGGCGGTTTTTTAGCTTTTTTACTCGTCTATATGCCATGGGTCACCCTGCCCGCAATTATCTCGCATGTACGAAAAAGTAGCAATGAATGATATACTCGGGATCATTCAGCCTTTATCGGGTGGGCACCGTTGGCAACATATCCATATGATCGAAGCGTGCCGAACCCGGCACAACTGAGCGTTGGAAGTCAGGACACCGCCCCGGCAATGTCCACCATGGCCTCGGCTGTCAATGCCGCCCACGCTTACAACGGCGGGTGTTTGGTCTCTCAAACCTTCCTGGGGTACTCCGGCCACGTCGTCCAACCAACCCCCGGGCTCGCTGTAACGTGGAACAATAACGATCCGATCGGGCGGTGGCCGGTCCCAAGGATCAGCGACGACCACAGGAAGGTCCGAGCCCTGATCCGGGTGCGCCGGGCTAATCATGTCGATGGCTTCGATCGATTCGGCTTTTCAAGCGGCCCGAACGTCGGGGGCGGGCTGGAGATTCGGGTGGGCTTTGGTGGCGGCCAAGTGACACTTGCAACCGTGGCCGTGGATACATCCGTTACTACCGCTTATTCGGCCCTTTTTACCTTGGACTTCGAGATCCCCGATGGCTACGAGACGACCTATGGGCAGACCACCGCCACCGATGTCCAGTTGTATGGCACAACCCCGGAACATGATCCGTCGTCGAGTAACGATCAAACCCACTTTGTGGTCCAAAGTTTTCAACTTTTCACGCGGCCCCCGGCCTCCCCTCTTCCCGCCGGCGTTATAACTACATCCGGCGGAGATTTTGAACCAATGGGGCAAGGTGCGACCGCGATGGGGGCCCCTTTTTCGGCTGCGCTAGGGTACTCAATCATAAAAAACCTTCGGGCCCTGGACAAAAGGATCAAGCCATTAGGCGCGTTTTCGGTCAACGCTAACCCCGGTCACATAATGGAAGAAGAGATCACGTCATCGGGGCAGCGGGTGAAGTATCGGCCCCCTTTTGATCTAGATCTATTCTCTACCCATCTGGTCCCCAATTCTCCGCGTGGGCTAAAGATTCGGATCGTGGCATCAGTTCAGGCGGGCACGGCAAGCGGGGGGATCGTTTCTTTCGTGGCAATGCCCGCCGGCCGTGATGCATGGCCTGTCGAAAGTGGCGACACTGCGGACGCATTCGGCCGTCTCGATTTTGCCGTTGATGCAAACAGCGTCGCCGCAGTCTCCGGGGTTCTTACTGTAACGACACCTGGCTTCTTGCCGTTCTCGGGCCATTCACATATCCGGATCGGTCCGGTGTCAACCGTAACCCGTCAACGAATTTTTACCCGGCGCACAGATGAGGACTCCGCGACCTCTCCCACCGTGCTCCCCTACGTTCGCAGATATGCGATGTGGATCGAACCATGACAGACGACAAAAGAACAACCGATTTTGAGCGGCGATGGAATCAAAGACAAGTTGATGCGGGGGTTTTGGAGGGTGAGGTTTTGGCCGAGCTTGTCCGCCTCGGTACCCGCCAGATCCAAGAAGAGGCCGAGCTGAAGGTTGACGGGCTCGCCGGCCCCGCAACCCGGGCCGAAATCGAAGACCGCTTGGGTCTCAATCAACGGGGCTCAAAGCCACCCCGGAAAAGCCGAAGAAGGCCCCCGCCTGACTTGGTGCCAATCCCTACCCGGCGAAATATCGAAGCGGTCTATGGGTCCTTTGGCTATGCGGAAGATCCAAAGCGGCCGGGGGCGGTCATCCTGGATAAAAAGTGGGTCCGGGAAAATATCGTGAAATGTCACTTCGGCCCCAATAATACACAATATACTTGGTGCCATCGTTTGGTTGCCGAGGAGTTCCCGCGGCTCCTCAAAAAGGCCTCCGAGCTTTCGGGCTACTACCCCAAAAAGGTTTGGTCCTGGGTGCCACGGTATCAGCGATGGGATCCTTCCCGGGGGCGGCTTTCCGATCACTCTTGGGGGATCGCTTTCGATCTTGATCCACACCTCAATAAAGCGGGCTTGACCGGCGGAACCCCTCTCCACTCAGCCGAGGGAGAGCTTTTCGTTTCGGTCTTCATGGATGCGGGGTGGGACTGCGGAATCAATTGGAAGTCATACCCGGACCCCATGCACTTCTCCCGGGTGAGGGGGTAACGATGCCAAGCCAGATCACAATGCAGATGGGCCAGATCTTAGCCTTGATCGCGGCGGTGGCATCGGGTGCCACCCAACTCTCCACGATCGAGAGCGAAGCGAAAGACGCTAAAGCCTCGGCGGAGCAAATGCGGCAAGAAGTTAAAGACCTCCGAAAGGACCTTCAGCGCCACCGGGAACTCTTGGCACGGGTAGACGGGGATACCCGGGCGATCCTTCAAATCTTGCGAATGCGGGGGCAAGAATGAGCGCCCGCCTTTTTGAATGCGTGTGCGTGTGCCTCTCGGGTTTGATTGTGTTTTGCGCCCTGCTTGGCCGCTCGGCCTGCGATGAGGCCAAAGCCCAACCCAAGAGACCTTCCGCCGAGATGCGGGAGCAATGCGATCGGCTTCAAGACACGGCGAACACAGTGGGCTTAATTCGCTTGATCTTGGAGGCGGAGATTAAGAAGAAAAAGGGCAAAAAAGATGGAACTGGATCCGGAACTAATAAAGACGGGGACCCTCTCAGCGATCGCAACCTACGGACTGACCGACGCGGCGAAGCCGGTGATCAAAAAGTGGATCGATCTAGCCTGGGAAAAAACGGCGGTTAGGCTTGCCGCATTAATGGCCGGGGCCGGTTGGGGCTATGCCCTGACGCCCCGCATGGATGGGCTTGTGGCCGGGGTTTGTGGGGCCGCTCTCTCGGCGGTAATCGTGGCCGCGATCAAGTCGAAGATCAGAACGAAATGAACATCAACATTATGGAGATCGTCTCGGCGGTCTTGGCGTTTCTCGGCGCTTTCGCCCTGACCGGGGCGATCCGAAACCGCCGGGCCGTGAAGCGTATGGAGGCCATGAAGGCCGCACTTATCAAGACAAGACAGGAGGAGATCGAAGCCGCCGCGGCGGAGAAGGAGCGAATCATAAAGGGGGCGGAGTTATTGGAGGAAGAGATCGAAGGGGCATCAATGGGAGAGCTTGCCGAGTTGATCAACTCCACATTCAAAGGAGACCCCGATGATTAAGGCGTTGATTCTTGTTGTAATGATGCAACCCGCGGGCCCCGTTTGCGTTAACGCGGCCCCACTCTCGGCGGGCTCCCCTGCCCCATGCTCCGGGCTTTTGATCTCTCGGGCACAGGCCGAGCGGGCGTTGGAGTGCGACCGCGTCAAAATCCCAAAGCTCGAAGCCGAGATCACTTATCAAAAGCGGGCATGCCAGGCCCGGGTCGATGGCTTAGACGCCCAGATCGCGGCGCTGGATCTGGCGCTGGGGGCCGAGATGGAAAGGGATCCATGGTGGCGTCTGCCCTTGGTGGCCGTTGGTTTTGCCGCCGTAGGTTATGCGGTGGGAGCCTTGGCGGTGCGGCCATGATTACGAACGAACAGATCAAACGGATCTTGGAACTATACGAAGACCTCCAAAGTGTCCGAAAGGTCGGGGAGGCGCTCGGCATTGGTAAGGATACGGTCCACCGCATTGTGCGAAAACACCGCCTACCCAACCGCCCGCCGGATGAATTCGATCAGCAAACTGGCGATCACCGCGTGGTCCAAGTCTCCGGAATTCGGACCCTCGAAGGGCTCATGGAGGCCGCCGACATTAACCCCGCCGAGTGGGCCGTGGAAAGCCACCGGATCAATAAGTGGGACGCCTTAGCCGGGCGGGGCGAGATCATAGAGTGCTACTCTATCCGGGCCAACTTGGTCCGCCGTCCGGAGTTCTGGTTCTCGAAGGTGGAGTGTAAGCCGCTCCCGAGGAAACCGAAGCGGAAGACGGGCGGGTCCAAGGTGTGCCTAGTCATCCCGGACATACAAGCCGGATACCGGCGGACCTTCTCCGGCAAGCTCGAACCCCTCCACGATGTCCGAGCGGTAGACGTGGCCGTCCAGGTTGCGGCTTTCCTTGAGAGCCAACCGGACGGCGTGGATTCAATCATCTGCGTGGGGGACAATCTGGATCTTGCGGCGTGGGGTTCCTACTCTACAGATCCCGCCCTCCTCTGGTGTACCCAGCCCGCCCTCGTCTACGTCCATCACTTCTTCGCCCAGCTCCGTCTCGCGTGCCCGAGTGCTTCGATCTATTACCAAATGGGCAACCATGAGCAGCGCATCCAAAGGGTGCTCAACGATACCGCCCACGGCGAGGGCCGGCACCTAAGACCCGCGGACAAGCTAGACGGGCCAAGTGTCCTCAGTGTGGCCAATCTCCTTTCCTTGGACGCTCTAGGGGTCGAATACGTGGAGCCCTATGGCGCGCCGTTGTGGTGGGAGGGGGTCCGGTTTCATCATGGCCACCTCGTCCGCTCAAAGGGCGGGCAAACCGTCACCGCCATGCTTAACCAAGGTTTCAATCACAGCCAAGTGGTGGGCCACATCCACCGGCGGGAGATTGCAAGCCGGACGGTTCCAACGGCCGACGGTCATAAGATCATATCCGCAATGTCCCCGGGCTGCCTTTGTCGGCTCGATCCAGCGGTCCCAAGTTCGCCCGGGCGAGGGCAAAACGACTGGCAACACGGCCTCGGGCTCCTCTACTCCCACGGGGGCTCGGTCTCGATGCAACTGATCCCCATAAATGACGCCTCCGCGGTGGTCCATGGTCAACGCTTCGAGGGTCAAGACCGCACCGAAGAGCTAAGGGCCGCAACTGGGCTCCCTTTTTAAGGCCCGGCAAACCCCCGGAACCAATAGACTTTCCTCCCCCATCTCGCCTTTTGTGATCTTTTTTTGATCATTCGCTGATCTTTTATTGATCTAAGTGCGTCCCGTGTGTACGCTTAGCTTAAGAAATGAGGGAGAGAAAAATGAACAACGAAATCACAATTAAGGGCCGAGTTTACCAAATTGAAAAAAGCGAGCAGCGGGCCAACGTTCACGGGCAAGTGATCACATATACAGACCTCAAGGGCTCCCGCGGCGCGGATCTAACCCTGATCGAATCCGAGGCCGGGGCCCGGTTGATCCATTTTGGGCGAATGAAGCCCGCCGAGATGTTGAGCCGGTCCGATATTGTCCGGGGGCTCTCGGCATGAAGATCGAGATCACCCGGACCATTACCACCTACTACGCCGAGGAGCCCGAGCGGGGCTCCTGGCTTTCGCTCATCACCGCCCTTCTGGGTATCGTGTGGGCTTTTGTTTAACGCGGGCCAATGCACCCGGACCGCAGAAAGGGAGAAAGAATGCCGACAATCAAAGAATTACAAGCGCTCGCCGCCGATACGGCCGAGCCCTGCCAATGTGAGGCCCCGGAAGATGCGGTCTTTGTCGAGGGCCGGGAGTTCCGGTGCTCGGACTGTGGGGACACATGGGTGGCCCGTGGTCGGTACTGGTACCGGCTCGATCTGAAGTGTCGAGACTGTGGGGCGGTCTATTGCTCCGAGTGGCTTGGGCTCTCCGGGGTCCACTGGCCGGAGGATACACTTTGCGGCGGGTGTGCAAAAAAGCGCCCGCCCGTTCTTCACTAAAAACAAACCGGCGGAGCCAATGCACCCGGAGCCGCCAAACCTGGAGGGAGAATATTGTGAATGTTGCGAAATATTTGGACCGCTTGCCCGAGAGGGTGCGGAGAAGGATCAGAGGTAAGGATGTTATCACGAAAAGAGATCGACGCGGAGATGGCCCACCGGCGGGCGCTTCTTCGGGAGGTGGAACAAAGGCTTGGGCCGATGACGCTTCGAGCCTTGGCGGGCCGTCTTGGGGCCCGAGTGGCCACGGTTGGCCGCTTGATTGAGGCCGGGCCGGACCCCGTGAACCATGACCGGGGAAGCCCCCGGCGTGGGATGCCACGGGCGGAGGCGGTAGCCGCCGTCACCGAATTAATGGCGGAGCTGTCGAGAGAAGAGGCCGCCGATCGTCTTCGGGATCTTGCCGATGAGTGGGCCGAGGACTTCACAAGAAAACTAAATAAACCGCTCCCGGTTAGCCGTAAACGTTAGCCGGGAGAAAGGGGGAGAGATGGAAACGGAGAAAGACGAGATCGTGATCTTTTTCACGATAAACGGGAAAGCGGCGATCGAAGACTTGCGAAAGTGCGCGGGGCATCAATGCCGATCTATCGAGAATCAATGTAAATTCTTTGCGCTCACTGCAATTAGGGAGTGGGGGCGATTGGATAGAGAAGGACCCTTAGCCCACAAGCATCGAACCAGAAACGAAAAGGGGGCGGCATGAGTGAGGAGATCGAACCAACGCCACCCCCTCCCCTTTCCGATTACGATCGCGGCTATGATGCCGGATGTGCCGTCAAGGACCGCTGGGCGGAACCGTGCCCTGAGTGGGAAACCGACGAGTTTAAAATGGGGTTTTACGCGGGGCTCGGGGACCGTGGGGCCTACTATCGAAAGTGGAACCTTTAAGGGATGCCCATTGCGTCGAATTGAGCCTTGATGTTGGCTAGATTAGCGCTGCTTTCGAGGATGTTTACGATCCCCTCGCTTCTCGTGATCCCAAAGATATATGCCAGGTGATTCCCGGCTATTCCGCCGACGTTTGGACTGTTTCCGGACTGGGCGTGATAAATATCCGCAACCTCGGTCAACCAATGATCGTAAATAGTAAAAGCGGTCATCGATTTAAATTCGCCTTGATTTAAGACGCCGCCCCACGCCGTCACCGATGAGACAGGGACCCGCACAAAGGCATCATCCGAAAGGGTTGGGGCCCTCGTTCCGGATTCGGCAACGTTCACCGTGTAATCATAGCCGCTCGTTAGGACAACTTCGCTTGGAAAGTTGCCCAAGTGCGGGTGCCAGACTTTGCCGCCGTTGGCTAGTACTAGGTCGCCCATGGTGGCGTGATTCGAGTGGGCGGACGGAGCGGTCAACCAGTGGTTCATGTTGGAAATGCCCGACCCCGGCACCGGTGTCCCCGTGTAGCCCGGCCGATCTTCGGGCCCTTTCCAACGCAGCTCGCCCCCCGCGTTATCATCCAACTCGTTTCCGAAATACGTAAACCGTTGGTGGTGGTAAAGGTTGCCCGCTTGATGCCCATAAAAAAGATTTGGGTTAGCATCAACGCCAGCGGCCGAAAGGTCCAACCCGCCGAGCGGCCACGTTGACTTTGGGGGCTCGGGAAAAAACACAACGCCGTTCATGTGGTGGTACTGCGGGTCTGAGGTCCAGGCCAGGCCAAAGGTAAAGCGAATGTAAATGTGATCTTTGTAAAGATAGACCCCATTCAAAGCAACGCCGGCCGAGCTTGACGCGGTGTTAGGCTCGGACGAGCTTGTGGGAAAGTCGGCGGGAAAAGCCGGCGGCGGGCTGAATGTGGCCGTCTCTTGGACCACCGGGGGCACTTCCGAAACGGTCGCGACCAATGGCCGCACGAACTTATACCCGATCTCCAGAACAACCCCGCCACCAGTGCCGCGAGCTGATCCATACTCCAAGGCCCTCGGCCTCTCGGATGCTGTCGCGCCAATGCGGGACGGGACGGAAAGCGCAACCTCCCGGACCGGGAAAGTGTCCTCCGCCTTGAACCCCTCACCCGTCCTTAAGCCGCCGTTTGTGTGGCTCAAGGTTACGGCCCACCCGCTCCCGCTTGCTGGGTCGATTATGGTCCCGGAGGCGTCCCGGAGACGAAAGCGGAGATCACAGTCCAGGAAGTCAGAACTTGAAAACTGAACCGGCGGCACGGCCGGCTTCCCTGTCTCAATTTGCGGCATCCCCGCGGACGGGTTGTCAACGTAATGCATGAAGTCCGATAGGGTAGCCAGTCCTGATCCCGCGG
>PBMP01000010.1 GCA_002722705.1 Pseudobdellovibrionaceae bacterium
AAAAAAATAAATTAAGTCATTAAGCTTAATGTTCGATTAATAAATTAGTTACTAATAAAAACCCTTTTTATTTTTTTCTCTCGGAATTGGATATTTTACTAGCTCTCTCCTCAAATTCTTCAATAATTTACTGTGGTTCATTATCGTAAACTTCTTAGTAAATGATTGATGCCATTTCATTTTGAAAAGTTGAATAAATAACATGCAAATTCAATAATTATAAAATTATAATGTTGAATGTGGTCAAGCTTGACCCTATCATATATTAATTTTAGGACATAAAACCTATGACATCTAGTGGAAGTTTAAGAGTTGGTCAAGAAGCGCCCATTTTTTCTGCAAGTGCAGTAATTGATCAGGAATTTAAAGATATCAAATTATCCGATTATAGAGGTAAATGGGTTGTACTATTTTTCTATCCTCTAGATTTTACTTTTGTATGTCCTACAGAGATTACAGCTTTCAACGATGCATCTGAAAAATTTGCAGCTCTTAACTGCCAAGTAATCGGTTGTTCAGTTGATTCAAAATTTTCTCATTTAGCGTGGAGCAAGCAACCAAGAAACCAAGGTGGACTTGGAGAGCTTCAGATCCCTCTACTTGCTGACATGACAAAAGAAATTGCTAAGGACTACGGAGTTCTTCTTGAAGGTGGCGGTGTTGCTCTTCGTGGAACTTTCCTAATCGACGACAATGATATTATTCAACATTCTTCAATCAACCAACTAGGTGTTGGTCGTAATGTTGATGAGTACCTAAGACTTGTAGAAGCATTCCAGTACACAGCTAAGCACGGAGAAGTTTGTCCTGCAGGTTGGACTAATGGTGCCGACACAATGAAGCCAGATCCAACTGGTTCTCAAGAGTACTTTGGTAAAATTAAGTAATTTTACTCAAAACTAAATTGAGTTAATATATAAGGGGCGCTTTATGCGCCCTTTATTATTGGAGTTACGAGTGGAAGCAGCCCTAGAATACATAAACGCAAATGCAGCTAATGCACCCTATATTATCTTTGGATTATTACTTTTGGCTGGATTTAATGTTCCTGTGTCTGAAGACATTATGCTATTCACCTCTGCTCTCCTCGCGGCCAAGAATCCAGAGCTTCTTTACCCTCTCTTTATTGCCGTATTTGCTGGTGCGTATTTAAGCGACGTAATTTGTTATGCTTTTATGGGACGCTTTTTAGGTGAGAAAATTTTTAAGATTAAATTTTTTAAATCCATGGCCCCGCCGGAAAAAATCGCAAAAGTAACTGAGTTTTATGAGAAGTACGGAATCATAACTTTGATACTAGGTAGGTTTATTCCATTTGGTGTTAGAAACGCCCTATTCCTAACCGCAGGACTTGGAAAAATGAATGCACTTAAGTTCTGCATTTCTGACTTCATCGCTTGTACTATTTCTTGCTTGAGCTTCTTCTCTTTATACTACTACTTTGGAGAATCAGTAATTGAGTACGTAAAGAAGTTTAATTTGATAATTTTTGCTGTTGCTATTGTTGGCGGGATAATCTTTTTTATCAGAAATAGAAAAAAGAAAATTGCTGCAAATAATCTCTAAGGTATCAATATTCCTCATTTAAATAATTTTTGTGAAATTTACGATATTTCTGTATATTGTAGCTAAATCTCATTAAAACTAGGACTATCTAGAGGAGTGAATATGAAGTCGATTATTCTAATCATTGCATTTTTAATAAGCACTAACACATTTGCAGCCAATGTTTCAGATACCTTTAAACGAACTAACCTTGAAATGCTTGCTCTTATGTTGACCGTTATCGAACCTGATGAAGCAATTCAAGGGATTAATAGCGTTGCCTTCAAAGCAATCAAACCAAGCACGATAAATGTTTCTATTTCTCATCACGCGGAATTCAAGGATTCTGAGATTGAGGAACTTAAAAGCGAATATAAAGAAGAAGTTGCTGACATGGCCAGAATTATGGGTCTCTCAGGATACAAGACACAGGTTAATTTCAAGTTTTCTAAAAATTAATGGTAGCTAAGGATAAGTGAACCTCACTTATCCTTAATTTTTTTTAGCTTCCAGGAAATTGTATAATCTGGAGGACAGGCACCAAACTTAAAGTCATTTTCAAAATCATTTAAGTATTCAAACTTACTCTTATCATTTTTTTCCTCTTCCTCTTCATCAAAATCATGAGCCTCAGATGAATTTAAAAATAAAAAATAAGATCCTTCCAACTGCCCTATTTCCAAGCGAACTTTTTCTGGTTTGTTGATTTCAAAAATAGCTCCTTCCCTTATAAAAAACTCTTGGTCATAGGAAAAATCAGTTTCAAAGATATTTTTACTTAAATGACAATTATTGGGTTCTAAATGAAAAATTTTCTTATCTTCAAGCCAGAGATTTCCATGCTGATGAAACTTAACATCATACAAATATTCAACCTGACAGCTCTTGGTATCGATGCTCAGTTTTAAAACAGATGGTCCAACTTCAATTTGGCGTGACTGCAAATCATCAAAGTCAAGGAATGAAATTGCATAGAACGGAGTATTCACCGATTGATAGTAGCTATATACATCGTCCCCCATAACTTCATGTTTTCCATTTTTTAGGCAGCCAGTCTCTACGATTTCGTAGCGACCTTCAGGAAGAGTGGTTGTATTTCTTCGACTCGCAACAACAACAGTTATCACGCTTAAAATTATAAAAATAAAAAAAACAACCGGTTTTGCCAAAAGCTATTCCTTTGAAAGAAGCTCTATGATTCTTTCATATTTTTTTACATTTCTTCTATAGAAGTACTCACCATCAAAATACAGTTTATTCTTTTTAGACTCGAGTTCAGCTTTCCCCTTAAGCGCAAACTTAAGAGCATCCATTTCCTTGAAAAAACCAGTGCTAATTTTCCTCTTATGGTCTACCTTATTATTTAATAAGAAACTAACTGCCTCGAGATCCCCAAAATAACTCGATATCATAACCGGAGTAACATCATATTTTTGATCTGGAAGGTCTATCTCAACGTCTAAGTTTAATAATATTTTATAGAGAGACTTGGAGCTAAAAAGGTATCGGAATTCCAATTCTTTATTTTCAAAAAATGTAAAGAGATTACCGGCGGCATAATGGGTTAGCAAAAATCCATTTTCATCAAACTCTTTTAGGGTAGCAATTGGTCTAATTAACTTTTTAAGAATCCTTTGAACAATATAAGTTTCTCTATCCACGCTAATTTTTATGACTGAGTTAATGGCCTCTTTAGAGAAGAGATAAGAAAAACGTTTTTTTGTACTTAGAAAGTCTATAAAGTCTTCAATTTTGTCTATTTTAACATATTTATAAGAGTTAACTACCGCATACAGTGCCTTCTTATCTACTTTCTCAGGAAGGCCCAATTCAACTAATTTCTTAGCTAAAGAGAATTGCCCAGTCTCTATAAGATTAAACAAGTAGTTTTCTGCTTCTAATTGCAGTCGAGGAGTATTAACCAGTCCGGCTCCCAAAAATGAACCTAGGCAAAAAAATAAAATAATCTTTTTCAGGAGAATGAAATTAAACAACTACTAAGCCTTCTTTTAATTAATGCTGTACTAGATAATTTTATAGGGAAAAGATAGTTCCATAAAGAACTATAACCTCCATGCGCAGCATTATAAAATTACCAAATAAGGCGCTGATTCACTTGCTCTTCCCTTCTCCTTGAAAGATAATTTTTTTGACCTAAATGACAAATTTTTTAAAGCTTTTACATCCTCTTTTTGTTCACTTTCCAATCGCCATAAGCGTGATTTTAGCAGTCATTATTTTAAATAAAAGACTAAGAGAAAAGTTTTTCTTTGAACTACAAGTTATTAACTTTCTTTTTATATTAGTAACTGCCATAAGTGGCTACTTCTACCTAGGAACAATTGACTACTCCGCCCCTCAATTGCTCGAACATAAACTTACATCCTACTACCTTCTTCCGATTATTCTTGTTTTTACCGTTCTTCTCTACTTCAAAGAAGAATTTAGAAAGAATCCAATTATTGTCATACTTGGCACCTGGATTCAATTTCTAATAATTGGATATATTTCCTTCTTAGGAGCAACTTCTCATTACGGAAATTTTTTCACAAACAAAAAACTGAAACTCCCGTCAAAGAAGTTTCACCATAGTAATGCTTCGATAAAACACCTCGAAGAGAAAGTTATGCCCATCTTAAGACATCGATGCCTTAAATGCCATAACAGCAAAACCCCCTCGAAAGAACTACGCATGGATAATTCGATCCAATTTCTTATAGACCTTCAACGAAAAAACTTAATCTCAAACTGTAATAAAAATGAAAGTGAGTTTTATAAAAGATTAACTAGACATGATGACTCTAAAAAGATGATGCCATTAAATAGAGGACCACTTTCGGAACACGAAATCAAGATAATTGGAGATTGGTTAGACCAAACCTGTGAACTCCCAAAAGATCTCTATAAGTCCCTAGATCATTGGAGCTTTAAAAAAGTTATAAAACCAAAGATTGAAAAAAGATCAAAGTCTCTTAATCCGATTGACTACTTTTTAAAAACTCAAAATATAGAATCGGCCTCGGAGGACTTAATCAAGAGAAGAATCTACTCAAGCCTTACTGGACTAGTCTATGTCGAGAAGAAAAAGAAAAAGGAAAAGGTTGAGCAAGTTATAAAAAATGCACTAGACTCGCAGCATTTTGGTGAGAGGATCGCAAGCTATTGGTTAAGACTGCATCGATACGCGGATACCATAGGCGGAGATCAAGATTCTTACCGCTTAGGCTCATTTCAGTATCGAGATTATATTATTAAGGCTTTCAATAAAGATACCGGTTTAAACAATATAATCTTTAACCAACTAGCTGCCGACCAGGTTCATCAAAGAGAGGAAGAAAGCCTACATGCCACAGGCTTTCACCTCGTAGGAGAAATTGACCCGGAAGAAGCAGGGAAAGACTTAGTACCGACTAAGCTAACCTACTCTGACGATGTCCTTGGAACCACTTTTGCTATTAATTTAGGGCTAGATACCCGCTGTGCCAGATGCCACGATCACCGATCTAACCCAATTACTCAAAAACAGTATTATCAACTATCAATTCCATTTCTATCGGTGAAAGACGACTATTTCTCATTACAAAGGTTTGAGGAGGATGAAAAAGAACTTTCTCTTCTTGAGTCACAATATAAAGAGAAAGATTTAAAAAAATATATTCTTGAAACTCAAAAATTCTTTTCAAAGAGAAGAAGTATTTCACTGAAAAATGAAAAGGATATATCTGAAACGTTCATCAGAGTTAGAGGCGAACCTTTTCGGCATGGAGAAAGTGTTAAATTTGCATTACCGGATTTTTATAAAGGTGATAAAACAAATTTAGATTTCTGGAAGGAATACCTTCAAAAAAACAAAGGGCTAATTTCTACGAATAATAGCCACAGGGCGGTTCTAGGTGAATGGATCATTAATGAGCAATTTGGAGTTGGACTACATACTGCCCGAAATTTAGTTAATCATTTTTGGGCGCTTTTCTTTGGTAGGTATTTAATAGAGAACCCTGGAGATCAGAACTTTAACTCTAAAGAGCCTAAAAATAGTAAGCTTCTAAATTATTTGGCTCATTACTTAATTGAGAATAATTGGTCAGCCAAAAAGTTAAGCAAACTTATAGTAAGTAGTAATGCCTTTCAAGCAAAGTCTACCGGATATAATAAATTAGAATTCAATACCTATAAATTTTTCAAAGCCGTACCAAAGTTTCCTGGAGAAATAAGAGATCAAATTTTACAGCTTTCGGGGCAGTTAGTTTACCAATCTTTTGGTCCCGGAATTCAAGGAAAGATCTCAGAAGAATTAATGCAACAAATTAGTAATGATTTTTGGAAAGAAGTTTATTCAAAAAAAGAAGAGTTCAAAAAATCTATCTACTTATTTAAAAAACGTTCTCTAATCAATCCTCAGCTCTACTTTATTGAAGATAGAATTAGTGCTCTTCCAAGGCTAGGGTCAGATAAACCTCGAATCAATGACGAAATCAGTTTCTTTATCAATTCAGACCTTGTTAAAAATGCCGCCCATTCTGTTTCTAAGAAATTAATTCTTGAAAAAAGAGAATACGAGGAACAGTATTTCCATCAAGCTTTCTTGAAAATACTAGGAAGAAAGCCAAATGAGGAAGAAGTCGACAGTATTCAAGCATATATAAAAAACATAAAAATTAATAAAAAATCTATTGAAAGAGTACTTTCAAGTTTTTGTCAGTCTATGTTTAGTTTAAATGAGTTTAGATATATTCATTAAAGGGTAAAATGATTAATAGAAGAGATTTTATTAGATACAGCTCTATTGGCATGACTGCTAGTCTAAGCGGATGTCTCCCGGGAATTGATGGCTTATTTACTAAAAACAAAAATTTGAAGAATATAGTCTTTTTAACGATGAATGGTGGCTTATCCCAAATGGAATCATTTGATTATAAGCCAGAACTGATTAAAAGCGATGGTAAGAGTATCTATTTACCAGAAAGTGAAAATCCCTATAGCTCAATTATCAAGCCTAGAACTAGCTTTAAACAATATGGTGACTCTGGTGCTTGGATTAGCTCAGCTTTCCCTGAACTATCAACGATTGCCGATAAGCTAACTTTCATAAAATCCTGTAAGACCTTTTCTTTGTCTCACTTTCCTGCTTCAAGGTATCTTTTCACGGGCTCAGCAGTTCCTGATCAGCCATCAATTCTCTCTTGGCTAGGCCATCTCTTAAGCCCTAAGCCTAAAGATTTACCTGCCTCTATTTCAATGTATGATAGTAATAGGCCATTCCCTCCATTTAGCGATGGAATGATGAAGAATATTTTTTTACCAGATTCAGCAAAGGGTTATCTTTTAAAGCATAGTGTAATTGAAATGTTAAAATCGTCTGAAATTACCGACCCTTATGAGCTAAAGTCAATTCGCTTAATCAATCAGCTAAATAAAAAAGGCCCTTTAAGGAGTCATAATGAAAGCATTGAAAGAGCAGCTGCTTTTGATCGATATAGTTCTTTTAAGAACTCAATACAAAGCACAGTAGATTTTGAAAAAGAGCCTGAATATATTAAAAAGCAATATGGCTTAAATGACCCTAGTTCATCCTCCATGGCCAAAAGGTTAATCACAGCGAGAAATCTCCTAGAGTCAGGAGTTAAGGTTATAAATATTAACTCAGGTGGATTTGGAATGTTTGGATGGGATGCCCATCACTCATTTGATAGTTTTTTTGATATTGCTAAAGAGGTAGATAGGCCCATCACCGGATTTATCAACGACCTAGAACAAAGAGGCTTGCTTGATTCAACATTAGTAGTTTTTTGGACTGAATTCGGAAGATTGCCCTCCGTCGAATCTTTGGATCCCAGTGATAATAAAAAAGGAAGAGACCATAACCCCAATGCCTTCACTATTTGGCTTGCTGGAGGTGGTATTAGTCCTGGAAAATCAATAGGAACCACTGATGAGCTCGCCTATAAGGCCGTGGAGGATGTTTATTCTATTCATGATATTCACCACACAATTTTTAAGCTCGTGGGTATTGATTTAAATGATCTGAACTACTGGCATGAGGGAAAATTAAAAACCTACTTCAAACAAAGAACGAGAATGATAAAAGGGCTGATTTAAAAAATCCGTCATATTGATAGATTTAGTTAGAAACCTCAATCAAAGATTAAATAAATTCAATCACTTAACAACCATGTAAGGACTTCGTGGCAGTGTAAATAGTATAGTGGCAAGGGGTCGTAGCTTGCCTGTCCACCTCGGCCGTCCCATAACTAGTTCATGATTAAAATAAGCGACATAACCCCAGACATGGGGAAATTACTGAGACCTTGGGGAGGGTCAAAAGGGATGAGGGAAAACGAAAATCAGTTGGAGAACGTTGTATCTCTAGAGAACTGGAAAAAAATTAAAGACGCATCACTGGCAAAGTGGGAACCACAAAGCCTTGATGAAAAAAGAGCCGAGAAGCAGTTTAAGGATTATTTTAATATTCTAAGTTTCTCAGAGCTTATAAATGAGTCTACAGACATTATTAAAGAGCTAAATCAAAGTCCACTTAGTACAGAAATTACTATGAAGTCTAAGATTCTTTTAAGTCAATTTAGTAAGAGACTCGGCGATGAATCAAAAGAAGTTGCTGATACCTTTCAAGACATGCGCAAAAGAATTGAAGATAAAATCGTAGATCTAAATAATAGACTTTAATAAAAGGAGGCGTAAGCCTCCTCATATTTTTAGAAAATTTTCTTAAATAGTTTCTTTAATTTTTTTGTTTTCTTTTTACGCCTTTCTCTTTTCTTCTGTTTCTTAGTGGCTGCATGTTCTTCGTGACTTAAGTGTGATTGAACTCTTTTTAAATTTCCTTGTGAAATCTTCAGCTCTTTTTGAAGCTGATTAATTTGCGCTTTTTTTGCAGCAATTTGAGCATTTAACTTATTTAAGGCAGCATTTTTCTGTGCTTGAGAATATCCCTTTTGATAACTCGCAAACTCTTTTTCAAAGCTCTTATTGATGGCTCTTAACCTTTTCTTTTGACAATACTCTCGATCAAGTTGATCTTTTTGATTCAGGCATCCTTCAAGTGTTTTAGGGGCAGCGAATAGTTGGGTCGCCATAAATAGAGTAATAAGACTTAAAACAAGCTTCATGAATAATCTCCGTTTTTAATAATCCGATATAAAAATTCTACCTAAAAAGGCAAAAAGACGGCAGTGTTTTGATAAAATAAACAGTCATGTCTATTTTGTAGACGAATTTCCTAAAGGGACTCTAAGCTCTGGTAATCATGGAGGACTTTCTGCCTTAGGAAGGCAATCTTCTCCTCCCCCCCATATCCTAAGAGTTCGGCTGTCTTTCTTAGGACCTCAAGATCTTTATTTGAAGACTCAAATTGATTCAAAAGAAAGACGATATTCTTTGTAAACCTCGCCACGTATTCTCTGATGGACGCCCTTTCTTCTTCACTAGATTTCACAAATTCACAGCCAATTTTCGTAACAAAAAGAGCGTCGATCTCTGACTCTCCTTCAAACTTTCTAACTAGTCTGGCCTTTACCCTGATGATTTTTCGATCGAGCTCCTCGAGCTTCAAATGCATAAGTTGAGGCTTAGGTGTTGATAGCAAGTCGGGGATTGAGGGTAGATCTAACACAAGCGGAATGGCTGCAACCTCTGGTATATGAGGTAAGTTTTCAAGAAGAACTCCGCCTTCAGAGATATTTAAAATACGGGCCTTTAAAACATACTCATCATCCTGAAAGAGGACTTGTGTTTTAAGAGGGGCCCGTAAAAATGCTCTTTGAAAGCGGCTCATATTATAAGTACTTAGATGCAACCTCAGATAAGGCTGATCTCTCTCCTACCTTAAGTACTGTATGAGAAACAATATCTTCGCTTTTTAATCGATCTAGGCAGTAGATCAAACCATTATTAACCTCATCCAAGTAGGGACTATCAATCTGATGGCAATCGCCGGTTAGAATAATTTTGGTTCCTTCTCCAGCTCTTGTGATAATTGTTTTTACTTCATGAGGTGATAAGTTTTGAGCCTCATCAACAATTAAGTATTGCCCAGCTATCGAACGACCACGAATATAGGTTAATGGTTCAATATGAAGAAGACCTTCATTTATAAGTTCATCATAATTATGGGTTCCAGGACCACGGTGAACTCCGAAAAGAAAATCCATATTATCAAAGATTGGCTGCATCCAAGGACCCAGTTTTTCGTTAACATCACCAGGTAAGAAACCTAAATCCCTTCCCATAGGCTGAACAGGTCTTGAAACTAAGAGTCTATTAAACTTTTCCCTACCTATGGCCATTTCAAGCCCAGCCGCAATGGCCAATAAGGTTTTACCAGTTCCGGCCTTCCCTACTAAAGTGACGAGCTTGATTTCTTCATTTAATAAGGCATCAAGAGCAAACTGTTGCTCCATATTCTTAGGGTAAATTCCCCAGACACCCTCTCTCATCGGAATTAATGGAACCACTCCTTTTTTTGAGTGATTGTATCTTCCAAGAGCACGTCTCCGGTCATTCCCTTTCTCACAAACAATTAAATATTCATTTGGATAGATGCCTTCCATCTTGGCATCTTCGATAGGAAGAAAACGTTCTTTCTCAAAGGCCGTGACATCGTCAGCTGAAACTTCGTAAAGCCTTTGACCCGTGTAAATCTCATCAAGCGAGACATCTTTTTTTCCGTAGTCCTCAGCCTTAATTCCAAAGACATCTGCCTTTAGTCTAAGATTGATATCCTTAGAAACAAGAGTTACCTCTTCACCAGCTTCATGCAAGAAAATAGCGCTAGCTAAAATCTTATTGTCCGGCATCGATAAGTCTACGGCGTCGTTAATAGCCTTAGGAGTTTTATCAACAGAGATAATTAAACTACCTCCATTTTCTAATTTTACTCCCTGGGTAAGTGATCCTTGTCCCCGTAGGTCATCGACCAAGCGAGAAAAATGTCTAGCATTACGACCGTTTTCATTTTGGTCTTTTTTAAATCGATCAACTTCTTCAACCACTATTAATGGAATGTAGACTTTATTTTCATCGAATTTAAAAATAGCTAGAGGATCGAACAAAAGAACATTGGTGTCTAAGACGAATGTTTTACTCAAATATGACCTCCCATCCTTGGGATTGTGGACTTATAGTTGACTACAGAGGTCCGGTGAAAACCATATAGTTTCAAATACTTATTTATTATAAGGAATTACAATTCGCATTGGAAAGGAACTTATTCAATATGCGGTCAGATTTGCTCTCTACCGCCAAATCCCCTCTATTCGGTAGAATTTACATGAGAGACTATAAAGAAGAAACGCTTCCCCGAGTAAAAAGGTCAGCTATGAGTAAGACAAACCTGCTTTTAATTCTGATATTTACGTCAATTCTATCGTGCGGAAAAACCAATCAAGAGGAAGTAGACGACGCTCTTTTCCATGCAAGACAACTTCTAACTGGTGGACGATGTGCTGAAGCACTAGAGGCTATAGCAAAAATTCCTCCACAACCAAGAAATGCGGATTATTTAAAAATTTCAGCTTCTGGCCATGCCTGTATTGGTGGATATAGTACGCCAACATTTTTCCTTACGGATATTAGCAAAGTCTCTGCCTCTCAAACGGCTTTTCTAGGTTCACTTGCAACTTTTTCAACAAGTAATATGACCTCTAATGCCTCTGAGGATTATCTAAGTCTGAAGACTGCCATTAATATTTTACTTTTAGGCGGAGGGATCTCTACCTCCTCGTACTCTAATAGAACGGCTGCATTAGGCTCCCTAGATAATAATAACCTCAGTGTCTTTGCTCTCTATATGATTCTCGTAGAGTTAGGAAAATTTATGAATTATTACGGCAATGCCAATGACACTACTGGTGTTAAAGGTGGAGGCTCAGGTCTTAATGAATGTTATATGGACTACACAGATGCTACAGCTCAGGCTGGAATCGCTCTTCAAGGTGGCGACTCTTGCGACGTTTTTAATGAAGGCGGAGCTGAGTTAAATGCAAGCCGAACACGCCAATGTGAGGGCATTGTCCTTTTTAACAACTTTATAGACATTATTAACAACGTTACTTTTTCAGGTAGTAACTCTGGAAGTTTAGGTAGCCTTTCAACAAACGTAACTAGCCCATGCACGCCGGGAGCAACTTTTAATGCAGAGACCTGCAATGTAAAAACGTTTTCTGAATGTGTAGATGACACAACCAATATCAACAACGTTCAAATCGAAAGATTTTACGGAATCATCTTTGAGAATATGCATATTTAATGAAAAAACTATTAATACTTAGCCTATTCATTTTTACCTCTGATCTTTTCGCTAAAGAGTTTAAATATTTAGCAAGAAGTCCAAGGGCCCTTCTTATGGGAGATGCCTTTACGGCCGTTGCTAATGATGAGTACACACTCTTTTATAATCCGGCAGCCATGGGAAGGCATAAGGGTATTCACATCACGATGATCAACCCTAAAGCAGAGCTACCAGATGTTCTCTCAAAAAATGTGAAGAAGCTTCAATTTTCTTTAGACGGAAAATATAAAGACTGGCCAAAAGAGCCTGCGGCCATAACAAACAGGATTCTTGGAACTCCCCTTCATCTTGGTGCAGCGATTACCCCAACGGTAAAGTTTGAAAACTTTGCTTTCACTTGGCTCAATTCTTCAACGACAGACTTAACTCTGCTTAATGCCACTCATCCATCCCTTGATATTAATTATCGCTATGATCGTGGTTTTTTAATAGGTGCAGGATTTCCTATTATAGGTAAAGGTGGGGATAAGGCTTCAAATCAACTTTCAGCCGGAATTACATTAAAGAAGATTGATAGAAGTTCTCTAGATGGAGATTTTGATTTATTTGGAACTGAGCTTTTACAAATTGTTGAGAATTCAGATAGCTATAAAGATATAAGAAGAAGCCTAGGTTACTCTAAAGGAACTGGCTGGGGTTGGGATGTTGGGCTTGAACAGGTTTTTAGCAAAGGACCCTCAACATGGATTCTAGGTTTATCGATTTTAGATATTGGAGATACCAGATTTAATAAAGAAGATGGAATAGATAAGATTCCAGATCAAAAAATGGCCACAAACTTTGGTACTTCCTTTAATCAAGACTTTGGGTTCTTTGACTATACTCTGGCCGTCGACTTCTCTCCCATATATGAACCACAAACAGATTTTTTAACAAAATTGAAAATGGGATTTAAGGCCTCTATTCCTGGTTTTGAATTCTTGATGGGAGTAAACGGAGGCTATTGGTCTTATGGTGTTAGTGTAAATGCATTTTTTATGAAACTTACTGTTGGATTTTATGGTGTCGAAGCGGGCCGAGGATTTAAAGACTTTGAGGCTGAGAGAATTATTTTTACTCTCAACCTCCTAGATATTGGCTTCGATCCTTAACCTTTTAAAAACTTCATTAAGATTTCTAGTGCTTCTCTGAACGGCTCTTTTTCCATAACTAAACTCATTCTTGCCGTGTTATTCATACCAAAAGCAACTCCTGGAACTGTCGCTACTCCAAACTCCTCTAGCAGCGATTCACAAATTTCAGGGGAATAGTCCGCCGTATCAGTGGCAGAACTTTTAAACTTCTCCATTATTGGTGTTTGGCTGAAGTCTATTAAATAATAGAAGGCAGAAGTTGATTGATACCAGGTATGAGATAACTCGTTCTCTCTAAGAACTTCTCTCAAGGTTTGAGCATTGTCCCTTAGGTGTTTTTTAATTGGACCGAGATAAGTCTCAATCAAATCAAAGTCAAAATTGACCAAGGCTCTTTGAACTAAACTATTAGCCCCTGATGTTGTTTGCCCTTGAAGGGTTGTAATTGCTTTAGTTAAAACTTTAGGAGCAATAACCCATCCGAGCCTAAGTCCAGTTGACGCTAGTGTTTTTGATATTCCATCAACGATTATGGTTCTGGCCAGTAGTTCAGGTTTACTTTGGTAATAAAATGTTGGCTTTGGATCAAAATAAAAAAGCTGAAAATAAATTTCATCACAAATAATATTTACGTGAGGATTTTCAAGCATTAACTCCGCAAAGTCTCTCATCCATTCATCACTATAGTGAGTTCCTGTAGGATTATTAGGACTATTAATTATAATCGCTTTGGTTCTAGGAGAAATATTCTTTTTAATCTCGTCTAGGTTTGGTTTGAATACATCAAATGGAGAGCTATAAATAATCTTAGGCTCACCCTTACAAAATTTTATAATCTCAGGGTATGTCACCCAAAACGGAGCGAGGACAATAACTTCATCTCCATGGTCAAGTAGTGTTCCCATAATATTTGAGACCGCATGTTTCCCACCATTCGTTACGACGCAGTCAAATTCAACACCTGAATCACTTAGCGAAACACCTCTTGTTTTTTCCCAATTAGCGATAATTTTTTTTCTAAGCTCTGGGTAACCGGGAACAGGGCTATATTGATAACTTCTTATAAAGTCTAGCTCATCTCTTATGAGTGAGCTGAACTCTGGCATTGGTCTAAAGGGAAGTTGTCCAGCTGTTAGGTTATAAATATGTTTTCCGCTTTCAGACATGGCAACGGCCTTAGCATTTAGCTTTAAGGTTATTGATTCTGAAATATCACTAACTCTGGAACTAATCTTCATTACGAATCCTTTTTCTTAGCTTCTAAGTACTTTCCAACCGTCTTCGGAACAAAGCGCATAATATCCCCTTTATGTCCGTAAACTTCTCTGACCATAGTCGAAGAAATAAAGTAATGTTCACCGGCTGTCATTAAAAAGTAAGTTTCAATTTCCGGATAAAGTTTGGTGTTCATAGCGGCCATTTGGAATTCACTTTCAAAATCACCAGTAGGCCTTAATCCTCTAATTAAACTTCCAATATTTTTTTGTTTTGCATAATCAACAATCAACCCGTCCCAGTGATCAACGACTACTCGTTCATCACCTGCAAAAAGCTCAGTTAACATGTTCACTCTTTCGTCTTTTGAAAAAAGTGGGGTCTTTGTTGGTGATACAGCGATGAGGACAATGACTTCGTCAAAAACGCCCAAAGCTCTTTTAACAATATCTTCGTGCCCATTAGTGAATGGATCAAAAGTCCCTGCATATAGGGCCCTTTTTTTCGTAGCTGGCATAACGCCTCCAGTTGTCGATATTCTATCGAAGGCCTAAGGAAAGGGAAAGTTATTGATGTGCAGTTATCTTTACGACTGCCAGGAAGCTGTCGCCCTGTGTAATAAAATCATAGAAGCTAATACCCTGATTTTTTAGGTCTTCAGACGAAATTCCTTTTTTTTCATCAGACTCTATCCAGAGCCAGCCCTTAAACCATTTTTCTTCAATCAATCGTTTAAAGACTACTTTCTGATAAGTTTCTTTTTGATGATAAGGGGGATCTAGGAACAATAAGCACATGCTCTTCTCCTCCTGGCTTAAACTTTCATAAGTTTTCTTAAAGCCAATCAACCAATTTTCTAGGGCCTGATTTGAAGAAATAAATGCATCTTCCTCGAGGTATGAAGCGTATGAACTTTGAATTTTTTCAATATTACTTTTTAAAATTGGATAAACTTTTCTGTGCTTTTCGATAAAGTAAATTTTTTTTGCACCCCGAGACCAAGCCTCAATCCCCATGGCTCCGGTGCCGGCACAGCCATCTATAAAAATCCAATCATCCCAATCTTGGTACGTATCGAATGCCTTCCTCCTGAGGACAGCAGAGGTCGGTCTTATCAAATTTCCCTTAGGTGTTTGGAGATTATAGCCCTTCGCAATCCCACCTAGGATTTTGACTGCCATGATAGATCCTAAAACAAAGTAATGCTTAAGCTGCCTTAGTACCTTTAGCTTGGCCACCCATTGGTACAGAGAACTTTACCCCTCCGTCCATTTCAACTGAACATCCATCGACTTCATTAATTGAAAGGTGCATCCCATCGACATTTACGACTAGTCCATTTTCTGTGACTTCTAGATGGGCCGTTTGACCGGCAACTTCAAAGTTCATTGAGAAATTCATTTGCCCAGAGGCCGTGAACTCAACTGGATGCTCTCCAGTAGTTGTGGTCTTCTTTTCGAACTTAACTATATTATCTTCAACAACTTCAGAAGTTGTTTCTATGACTTCTTCTACGGGCGCTTCAGTCGTTTTTGCAGCTGGAGCATCGTCTTCATACTCTCTTTCAAGATTCTCGATCTCACTCATGATGTCTTGAAGCTCAGCATCATTAAAACCTTGTTCTTTTTTGTTAGCCATCTTTAGCTCCTGTCCGTAACGCATTGCCCATTTTTGAGCAGTTTCTACATACCTTATCGGAAGGGGCATTCAGGTATTTAGTCTTTTTTTTGAGAATAAAATTAGCTATTTAACACTTTCTTACAGGTGAACTGTAATTTTATTTTAGGCTAACTTCTTTTGACTCATGGACTGGATTTCGGTAAAAATTCTCCTCACACAAAACTGACAAATTTAGAGAACAAAGTTGAAATATATTAAAGACTTATCGGGGATTGAGCGTTGAGCAGGCAGAACTTTGAAGCCTCCTCCTGGCTCCAAACAACACATCCACATGGCCTTCAAGAGACCCACAAAAGGGCTCAAGTATTGGCAAAATCTTACAGAGATGAATCCATCTCTGAAGAATTTAATCCATGTTCTCATTTTATTCCTGGGTGGAAGGGTGGAAGCCTACTTTCAAGACCGGCCATCTTGCTCAACAACTTATTACCGCTTTTAACAGACGATGCCGCTGAACAATTAAAAACAATTCAAGGTGGGAAGAGCCATTTACTAAATTTATATAACGAATTTTTAGACTGGGCACAGTTTAAAGAACTCCATATTAATCTAGATAATGTTTCTGATTTCGTCAGGCACTTCAAAGACGAAAACTCTCCGTATAAAGAAGAGCTAAAAGACTTTAGAAA
>PBMP01000011.1 GCA_002722705.1 Pseudobdellovibrionaceae bacterium
ACTAGACGGGACCGAGGCCGCTCGAAGGGCCGCCAAGTGGACATCGGAGGTTGATTGTTCCGATTTATCCAGTTCCTGGGCGTATTGGATCAGCTCCATACCATATTTGTTGAGGAGACGTGCAAATGAGCTTGCACTCCGGGAGCTAGCAATAAGCCCATTGAACTTGGCATAGGAGTGAGTGATTGATTGTTGCGATTTCCTCAGCTCCTCGGCGTATTGGATCAGCTCCTGAGCATACGGGCTAAGGAGGCGTGAGACTGAGATTGCTATCTTTTGGGCTGCAAGCAGCCCGTCCCACGTGGCAGCGGGCACTGTGATATTTTTGAAAGATTCCCTTATAGCTATATTCTTTTCTTTAAGAGACTCGCTTATATGCCCTTCGAAAGAGGCAATCGGATAGCTCCACTCCGGCTCCTGGATTTTTTTCTTTATTTCTTCAAAAGACTTTCTTACAGCTAATTTTTTTTTTTTAAGAGACTCCCTTATAGCTATATTCCTTTTTTCAAGCCTTTTTTCAAGCCTTTTTTTTATTTTTTCAAGCCTTTTCTTCCTTTCTGCATCATATTTCTCTAAATTTAAATATTTTCTGGTAAATGGATCCTGATATCTCTTACCTTTTCGGATGGTTTCAATACTATCTTCAGAAATACAATTTTTTCCACTACAGTATCCTTTGCCCTTCCCTATTGTCTGCCCCTCTATATGCCCCTCTACATTGTCACAGTTTTTTTCACGAATTAATTCGTCGAGACTGGCATTGTTCTCTTCACAAGGATTTTCATCTTTATCGTTCACTCCTGCTTGACTTTGCTTAGTTCTACGACGAGATTTTGCTCCTCCTCTTATCTTAGTTCTACGACGAGATTTTGCTCCTCCTCTTATCTTAGTTCTACGACGAGATTTTGCTCGTCTTCTCTTCTTATGAGCATATGTATATTTTCTTTTTATTCTAAAATTTCGTCTAGATTTCATTATATATATATATATATATTTATGTGTTTATCGCTTCTACTAGAAGCATAATTAATGTAACATATATAAATGTATATGTTTATGTATATATATGCTAATAAATGAAGATAATATTTCTTATATTAATATAACGGATACTAGAGATAAAGTCTATGGAATCGCATATGTAAAAAAAGGATTCAAAGCACAACTCCATTTTCATAAAGAACCAGAAGTATACTATTTTATTTATGGTAGTGGAAAACTAACTATAGAAGACCAGCTATATAATATACATTCTCCCTATAAACTTACTATTAAATCAAATGAAATACATGCGATGACTCCAATAACTGATTATGTACTATTATTTTATGTATTTTCTAAAGGACCATTTGATAAAATAAATTATAATTATTTACCAAGCTTTTTATAAACTAATATAAACATAAATATTTATTTTTTTTATGGATGAAATAACAAATATACAACCAAATAAACGAGAAAATTATATTAATTGGGATGATTATTTTATGTTTTTAGCTAAGCTTTCAGCTGAACGGTCAAAAGATCCTAGTACACAGGTGGGAGCTTGTATTGTTAATAGTGAAAATAAAATAGTTAGTATTGGATATAATGGATTTCCTAATCAAAAAAAAGAGGAACAATCAGTAGATAATATACTACCATGGTGTAAAGATGATAAATGCTATAGTAAAACAAAGTATGCGTATGTTTGTCATGCGGAAATGAATGCGATAATGAATAGTACTACATGTTTAAAAGATACAATAATCTATGTCACTCTTTTTCCTTGTAATGAATGTGCTAAACTGATAATACAGGCAGGTATAAAAAAAGTAGTATATTTGAGCGATAAATATAAAGATACGGAGAGTGTAAAAGCTAGTAAAATTATGTTTGACTTATTAAAGATAGAATATATTCCACTAGATTATAAAACAGACTCTATTACCTTATCATTTAATTAAACATATATAAATAAATATTTATAAAATAGACATAATATGAAGGATGAAGAATGGAGTAATTTTTGCCATACAATTGATCAAATTTATCAAAGTACTAAATTTATAGATGATGGACATGTGGCTGATTATATTCCTCAATTAAAAAAAGCTAATCCTAATCTATATAGTATTTCAGTCTATACATTAGATGGTAGAGAATATCATATTGGTGATAGTGAGTATAATTTTTGTATACAAAGTTGTAGTAAACCGATTTCTTATTTATTAGCATTAGAAGAACATGGACTAGAATATGTATCTAATCATATAGGAAAAGAGCCTTCTGGTTGTAAATTCAATTCATTTCGTTTCAATGATGAAAATAAACCATTTAACCCACTAATTAATGCGGGAGCAATAATGGCTTGTTCATTAATTAAATCAAAAGAGCGTGATGATTTAAGGTTTGATCATATAATGAATACCTGGAAACAAATAGTGGGTGAAAATAATGTAGAGTTTGATAATACGGTTTATTTGAGTGAAAAATTAACAGCATATAGAAATACAGCATTAGCAAATATTATGATGGAGAATGGTATTTTTCCTGAAGATACTGATATAGAAAAAACACTACAATTATATTTTCAAGCATGTTCAATTAAAATGAATACAAAAGCACTAGCAAAATGTGCGGCAATGTTATGTAATGGGGGTATAATAGATAGTAAAAAAGTATTTAGTTCTGAAATATGTAAATATATTTTATGTATAATGTATCAGTCAGGTATGTATGATTATAGTGGTAGATGGGGATTTGATATAGGATTACCTGCTAAATCAGGTGTATCTGGTGCGATATTTACAGTCATACCGAATTTTGGTGGTATATGTACTTTTTCACCGAGACTAGATAAAAATGGGAATAGTGTAAGGGGTGTTCGTTTTTTTACAGAATTAGTAAAGTATTATAAAATGCATATGTTTGATCAGTTTTCAAGTAATATGGAATCTAAAAAAATATCAATTAATAATGAAACTATATATGATATAGGAACAAATAAATCATATAAAGAGCTAGAAACACATTTATTAAAATCAGGAGAGGATATAAATAAAACAGATTATGATGGAAGAAGTTTATTACATGTATTGATGGATGAAAAGAAATATGATTCTGTTTTTGTGTTATTAAAAAATAATGCGAATTATAAACTAAAAGATAGATGGGGTAATTCTCTTGATAATAAACAGTGTATAAAAATAAAAATAGTATTATTATACTATTTTAAATATAAAATGACACTTAAATCTTATTTTTCTAGATGGAAATAAAATACAAATATATATTAGTATATATATTTATGAAATTTTGTGTTTATGTTCGCATGTATAATGATGAACCTTTTATAGATTTTTTTATTGAATACTATTTACGATTAGGATTTGATAAAATTATTATTTTAAATAGTAGTAATAATGGATATACTGATTTAAATAAACAGGTAATAATTCATAAAATTCCTTTTGAACATCCCATCAATTTATTTATGAACTATATTCATTTAGTTGAAAGTTGTAGTTTTTGTAATTGGGTATTACCAGTAGATACAGATGAATTTTTGATATTAAATAATAAATATAATACAATCAAAGAATTTGTAGAAGATAAATTAAAAATGAATAGTGAGATAAATGTGTTTCAGTTTAGATGGTTAATGATAGAAAAAATGGATAATGAGATATGTAATTTTAAAGATATTATAAAAAATTATAAAAAATATTCAAATCAACATATAAAATCTATGACAAAAATTTCAGATATAAAATCTTTAACTGAACATCATACTATATTAAATAAAAAAGCAGTTGTTTTTTTAGAAAATAAATGTATAAATAAGTTATCACCTATACATGCTATTACTCCTAATTCTTATTCAGACTCCATATTACTTCATATACACACAAGAAGTATTGATGATATAGTATTAAAGGCTTTAACGCGAAAATTTTATGGCCACCAAATTAAATCTATAGAAACATTCAAACATATTATATCTAAACCAATTGATTTAAATACGTTTAAAAATACAATAGGTGCTAAAGCTGGTTTACCGTTTGCACATAGTAGTAACTTTTCAAATAATACAGCTATTATATCGAATGATACATTTAATATACCAAATATTCAGATTGATTTTGTAAAAAAATCATTTGCTGATTCATTATTAAGAAACGCATTAAATAAACATAATATAAACTATAACCAATATCGTATATATATTGAACAATTAATAAAAAAAATAAATGAATTGTATAATATAAAAGATTAGCTTATTTCATACTTTTTATATTTTTATTTTTTTTTGTTGATAATTAATTTTTATGAGAGTGGATGTAAGATTATACATATCTTTATGGTCGATCCATAAGTAATAAAGATAAAAGTTGTCTTTCAAAACTTCAAATAGCTCTTCATATCGTGATGCTTCTTTTCTTCTATTTTCCCATGATAAATCACGTATATATTCTCGTAATAAATACCCTATTCGTTCATATAAATGTATAGCTTCAGATATATTAAAATTAGCTGGAGATTCTTGATATAAATCAATAGATTCCTGCTTCATAACATAATATGACTGTATTTTTTTGTTAGTTAGTTCATGGTCTACTGTTTTTTTGAAAACATTATTTAATCTTTTTATATCATTAAATAATATTGACTGATAAAATTGTATAGTATTATCTTTAAATAAATATATAAGATATTGTGGTTCAATAAATGAGATAATATTTTGTGTAATAGTTGGTGTAGTTTTACATATATACGCTAAGTAAATACTGCTTTTCTTATTTAGATCATCTCTAACTTTTGGATAATATGGTAGACTATGTTTGTAGAGTAGAAAGAGGGTTCTAGTATCAAAATACTTCATGTTTTATATGAATGTAATAAAAAAAAATATCAATTAATAAAAAAATACAACATGAAATATATAACATAAAATCTCTAACTAATCACTATCTATTGACGAATCCTCCGATGCTGTTCACCAGCATAGATGTTCCAGTAAACAATCATCTGCCCGTCGTCAAGCTTCTCTTTCTTGATCCACACTCTCGGATAGGCGGTGATCTTCTCGGTTTTCTCGTCTACCGTGCATTTACCCAGCCCCATCCCAACTCCCTTCTCAAACTGAGACAGGTAATGCTTTGCTGAGTGGTAAGATTTTTCCCCAGTTTTGAGCATTGGCTTCCACTTATGCATGCGTTTTGGTGCATTTTCACCAGCATCAACGCTCTCTCGAAAGTGTTGTTGCACATACAGAATGGCCGCATCATCATCTGGGGCAATATGATGCTGTGCAGGATAAGGATCAGCCGTCTTCTTTGTAATGCGAGCAAGTCCAATATCTTCTAGTTCATCTTTAGTGATAAAACTAGGATTCTGGCTGTCTTTTGCAAAGGCATATGTTGCCAAGAATCGCGAAAGATTTTCCTCTTCAGTCACGACCTGATCGAATTGCTGAGTTGTGTAAACAACTGGAGGCTTGTATCCTTCCCATCCCTTGATGTTTCCCTTGAGTCGCCCTGCATTCTGTGATGCAGCACTAGGGTCTGCACAGTTTGAGAGAATGGCAAAATCAAACATAAAGTCTGGAGACATAATGCTGATCCCACGACTAACGCAGATGTTGCCCGTGATTGCAACTGGTTCATCAAACCAGCAATGCTGCTGGTAAATCTGAATGATCTGCTTGTTAAGCTCATCCTTTTTTGCGTACTTAATTGGATGATCAGGAGATCCAGGGAGAAGTAGCTCAATCCCATCGCCATTCACGGTAAAGACCGCTAATCCGTACTTAACCAAGCTGTCACGTACTTCGCGATGAGATGTTTTCTTGTAATCTGCTGGAACAAACCACTTTGTGCCAGGAGCAGGAGCACCGCCTTTCTCTTTGATCATCTCCATGATCTGAGTGACGAATCCTGCTGTCCCTTCACTTTTGTTCTCATGCAACTCGATCGTGTTGTCTTTCCAACAATGATATTGCTCTGAAATGACTTCATTCTCTTTCAGAGGCTCGACATTCATCTTCTTGAACCTCTGGAACAACACACCAGGGGTAGCAGTCAACAAAAAGCAGTGAACGTTTTCATGCTTTTTGGCGAGAGGATGAAAGATCTTGCTAATGTAGTTGCTGAACTTGTCAGCCTCATCCAGCCAGATCTTGAAGACCAACTTGTCCTTATTGAAAGGGCTAGAGTTGAGCTGAGAGATGATTGCGGCTACTTTTCCCACCCTAGTACTGTTGGTACAGCAGACGACATTCCGCATACCTTCTTCGATTTTCTCGACTACCTCATCGACTTTGCCGACCGCCTTGCCATCTTTCCGTGAGGAAAACTCGATGTACTTTTCTTGTGTACCCGGAAGTACATTAGTTGTGCCATAGTCATCGCCAGCGGCGGCAGCGGCAGCGGCGGCAGCGGCAGCGGCGGCAGCAATAGCAGCAGCCCAACCAGCAGCCTCAGCAGCAGAAAGAACGACATCTTTGGCAAGACGATTGGAGGTCTGCTTGGTGAGGAGGAGATTGTTGTCACAGAAGATCAGATTGACCACAGTCACTTCCGAAGAAGTGGCTTTGATATCTTCATTGATCTTATTGATCATGATGCGTGTTTTGCCTGACTGTTCAGGCTTGCAAATGAGGGTGAAGCGATCCCATGCCTCTCTGTTGGAAGGCATGAGCACAAACTCAGTGATTTTCGTGTGAAAGTGGGGGTGAAAATCGATAATTTGATTGGTTCAGGGGGTACTTATAGTATTTTATAGAAAATTAATTTCAATTTTTTTCCCTGTAAATATATAACATATAAAGGTATATATTTACTAAAATCGTGGTTTATATTCTTCTCTAATTGGACAGCCTTCAAATATATTACGCTTATGCCTAACTCTATCTACATTCCAGTTAGAAATATCTTTATTAAAACTAGAGGCACCATGAAACATATCTTCCATATCATCTACATTACTAGTATCCCATTTACTAATATCTTTATTAAAATCTGACATTCCATGAAATAATCCATTCATACTTGTAATATTAGATGTATCCCAGTCTTCTATTTTTCCATAATTTCTAATTAACTCATCTTTATCTTCCTTTATATCAGGTATTTCAGGATCTTCTTCCATAAAATATAATTCAACCTTTCCCATTAATTCTACATTATTTTCAATTTTACAAGGATGTGTAACTTGTAAAATAAGATTAGTATAATCTTTATAATTATCAAAGGTTAATCTAGAACGAGCAGGTATTTCATTTAATTCATCTTTATCCATATCAGGTACCGCAAATGAAATAGAGCATTCTGGTAGATTATAATATCGTGAAATATCATGTTTTAAAAGATCAAATCGTTCATTTATTTTAAATGAATATGTTCTATTTTTTTTATCTATAGTCCTTCCTGGTTTTTCTAATGTTATAGAATAATCCGTTAAATTAAGTCCGAGAATAGTTATTTCTAACGGATATATATCCTTAGGTGATTTAGTTCCTCCTTTTTTATAAGTACGATTATGTTTTCTGTTATGTTTTTTAACTTTAGATTTACCCATATATATATATATATATATATGGAAAATAATTAATAGGTTAAAAGATTAAAAGGATGCTAGTCGTTTTTTACTATATGTTTTTTTTCTATAAATTTGTTCTGTATGAAACTGTTTACTCTTAATATTTGTAGAAGGTTTTATTTTATTATCCGTATCAATATTAATCACACTATTTAGTTGTTTAACTTCTAAAAATAAATTAGTCTTATTTTCAATAGTAATCAATTTTGATGATAATCCTAATCGATCCCCATTACCTAAACTAGGGTGTATTAATTTATAATTAATATACATACTTGAATCAAATGTATTATTTGATGGTTTAATAAATATTCTATTTTCTTGTTTATATTCAATTATATTTTTATTTGCTAATTTTTCTAATAATAAATCATACAAATACTTAAATTGTATATTTTTATTGCTATTATTTTTAAAACCAAAGCATAGTAAAATAGAAGATAAAAAACATAATTTTTCATAATGTGTATTTTTCCTTGGAAATAAATCACTACGCATTCTTGTAGCTTCATTTACTATTCTAGTGATGCTTTCATAATAATAATTATTGATAACTCTTACAGGTGAATTATTTATATTTAATGTAAAGGTTACTTTATCAAAATCGCTTAATAAAATAGTATGTTTATCAATAATTAATATTTGTCCTGCTTTTGGATCACAATGATGAAATTGTATTTCCTTATGTAAGAAATCTAATGTATTAAATAATTGACTAATATACCCAACTATTCTATCTAGAAATTCATGTACATCTTTACTATTTTTTCTATCAATATAAATATTATTTTGTATATAGTCTTCTAGATTTAAACTATTTTTTTTGATATATTTTACAGTGTAGCCTTCATAATATGTAAATATTTTTTTTTTCCTTGTTTGGTTTTTATGTTTTTTTTTTTGAATATCTTCTATACCTTTCATTTTTTTAGAAACCATAGAGTAAGTACATTTATTTTTTTTTTTACTATCACATAGCTGACAAATTTCTTCATATTTTTCTAAATGTTTATCATCAAAATAATGATAATTAAATATACTTTGAATAAGTAAATTCATATCATGATTATTTAATTTCACATAGTTTAATGTATCTCCATCTATTGATTTTTCATTTATATTAAATGTTAATTCTGAATAATTTGGAGGTCCTTTATATACTTTATCTTTACATATTTTAACTATTTGCGATGATCTACCTTTTTCAACACAATCTTTTTCTTCTGCGCACGGTTCTTTATCTTTAATTTTATCTCTTAAAAATTCTTTTAATATAATAGTATTAGCCTTATTACTATGTTCCATTATACATATATATCTATATTTTAATTCGTTTCATCAACAGGTTCTGTATTTTCAGTAGATTCATTCTCTGCTGCTTCTTCTGATGTAACTATCTCACTCGAAATTAGTTTAATACGATTCAGACATCTATCCGAGAAATTTTTATTTTGTTCTAAGAATTTAGATAGCCTAGAAATATATGATGTAAACTCTAGTGTTAATTTTTGTTTTTGACCTTCTAAATTCATGATAAGATTACCTACATTAAATCCTCGTTTCTCACGTTCTTTTGCCCTACCTATTTTATCTTCAAATGATCCTATATCTTCAGCTAACTCTCTTAGATTAGATGTAGTACAATTGATTAGCGCAAATATTTCATTCATATCATATTTTACAAATGGATCCATAATTTCTTTTGCTACACCCTCTACTTCATTTCCTTCACTATCAATCGCACTTGGATTCGGTATCATTTTAGGGGGATAAGGTGTCATATTTCTAAACTTTCTTTCTTTCACCTTTTCACGGGTACTATTTTCAGGAATCTCTTCAATAGAAAGAGCACTTTCTATTATACTATCACAATACTTATAAAGATCACCATATAACTTTTTAATATATACATCTTTCATATGTTTAAAAAAATCTAAATCTATCTGTAATGAATCTTTCTGAAATCCTAATGTATCTAATGATGTACCAACATCATAACCACGTGCTTGGTCAGCTAATACATCTTTTTCAAAATCTTTTATAGACATAACATCACTTTCCAAATTACCAATATATTTATCCATTTCCGCATACTTTGAATTCACAATATTAAGAGTAGAATTATATCCATCCGCATCAATCTGGTCACGTAAAGCACTATCGCTTGGTTTAATAGCTGTCATTTAATATTATATATGTATAAAAAATTTAATGACAAAATTTTAATTATTATTTAAACAAGATAATTGATTGTTAAGTTCTTTAACCTTATCTGACTCAAGTAATGACTGTAAGTTTTGCTCTATTAATTTAAATTTATTAATTTTAATATTTGTTTGCTCTATTTCATGGTGTAAATTATTAAGTCTATCTAACTGATCAGTTATAATACCCTCATTTATTTGTATAAAATTATCTATTATTTGAAACATATCTTCACTCTTTTTTATTTCAAATTCTTCTTTTTCTTTATTTAATTTTTTTAAGTTTTCATTTAGTTTACTTATTTTATTTTCAATATAATTAGGGTCATATTTTTTTATATTACTAAAAATATCTAGCATTATATACAGTGTAGATATTTTTTTTTATAACAAAAAAATGATTTATAGTGTAATATTTTTATTCGTCATTTTATGAGTGATTATATTTGAATCACCATGTATACCTCCTTGAATATTATAAATTTGATAATGATTGAATTTAATATTTTTAGATCCAGAAAATAATACACCATGGCTACTAGCAGCGTCCATATTTTCAGAGATTGATTTATTTTTAACTGTATCAATAATAATATGATTTGCTATGACTCTATATGCTTGTTGGATAAATAATCCAATATTACCTTTCATAATATGATTCATAGAATCACGTCCATCTAGTATATAATAATTATTCTCAGAAATAATGTTATCAATATTACTAGTGTTATCAGCTGCCCAATCTAATAAGGGCTGTGGTATTTTTACTCTAGAATTAATACTATATTTAGCAGCAAATAATTGAGCATCTGCTAAGCAATTACTTTTATAAGATTTATCTATATCGGTTGCTTTTTCAAAATCAAATACATCACCTACAGGACCTACAAATCCACCAGAACCATAAGAGCTATCATTATTATCAGATGTAGTATCAGTTAATACTTTTATTTCAGTACCTTTTGATTCAATGTTTTTGATCGTTACATTATTTAATACTATATTACTATTTCCACAATCATCATTTTCTCTTAAGTCTTTAAAACCTTTAATTGCTACTCCTTTTGTATTAAATACTATACCATACATATTCGCATCTAATTTTCCATCACTATTATGAAATACTTTATCACTAGTATAAGGAATATTATTATTTATACAGTCATATACCTCATCAATATCTGTTTGTAAATTTTCTTTAATAGTAGTTAGGGTTTTATCAACTCCATGGATAGTAATAAATGAATCATCATCTAGTGTGGATGCTTTCAGTAGTTCTAATATAAATTGAGCTTGAGAAAAAAGAGAATTAATTTTGATATCAATAGCAGTATTATCACAAACAATATTATTTAATACAATATTATGTGATCCATTTAGATGGATTGCTGCTACCGCAAATTCTTCAAATGTTAAATCATTTAATATACAATTTTTACAAAGATTACCATGAATACCATGATGAGAAGATAGACCTAATGTTCCATTAGTAATAAAGACATTATTCGCTTCTTCTACATGTTCACCAAAATCAGCTGGTCCTTGTTTTCTTATAAAAGGTGTACTAGCTAGTTCTATATGACTATAAAATGTTTGTTGATGAAAAAATAATTCAGATTGTTTTATTGTTTTTTTATTAAGATCAAGACAAACATTATCAGATTGTATTATAATCGCAGCAAATATTCCAAGTGTATATGCTTTTCTTTCATTTTCAGGAAGAAGATTAAGCCATTCAGTAGTAGGTTTACCATTATTTTCTATGAATGGTGAAAAAACGATATCTTCATCTAGGCGATAAATACCTGGCTCTCTAATAATAATAGGTCCATTATCAAAGTCTGTTTGATTTAAACAAGTAACATTAGGTACACTACAATCTAAATTAGTCATACTAAATTCAGAATTATTAGGTAATACCATTTGTATAAGTTGTTGTAATGGTATACCAGATAAATAAAGGTAAATAAAATCATAAGGTAGATTAAATAATAAAACTTGTTCTTCCCACCATTCTTTTAATTTGTTTGGAATATAAATATTATTATAACTATTATGGTGGCATCTATGTTTAATATTAAACCATAAATTCCTAGTTACACCAACTAATGAACTATTACCTTGTTTTTTAGTTCCAGCATTATCTTTATGTCCATCTATCTTATTAATATAAGAACGTTTACTACTAAATCTAGTACTTCCTCCTGTTCTATACATATTAACTATATATATATATAGATTAATATTGATATTGATGTTCTACAATTAAAGAAAATGACCAATCATGATTATTTAAATCAATTAATTGTCCATTATCATTAAATAGTTGAATTTTTAATTTATGAATATCTACAGGACCAGTATATAATCGCTCATTATTTTGTAATGTACCACCAAATTCTATATAATATTCACCTAAATTATTTGTTAATGGTTTTTTTATGGGAATAAAGCCTAAAATATTTTTTCTAGAAATCTGATCACTAAGATCTGGTGAATTTTTAATTTGTTCCGATGTTTGTTTTACAGCATTTAAAGAGTATATAAGTTTTTTAGGAATAGAAAGAGATGGAACATCATTACTCGATTTATTTCCAATAGAAATAGTATTTGGTAATATTTTATTTGTATAAACAAAATCATTACAATTTTTATTAGTTTTAGTAGAATTTGATTCGTAGCTAACTTTTAAATTATTTCTAAAATCTCGTACATTAGTAATTAATTGTGTGCTATCTGATGATAGAATACTTGAATTAAAATTATTTTTTTGAAAATCATCAATAGCGATCACAAAATATTTTGTACCGAATAAATCAACTAATGATTCACTAAATTTAAATCGTAAAGGCCCTAAATATTGTTCTTTTGTATCATTTATAGGGTCCGAAATTTGATTAATTATACCATTTTTAATAACACCAGTAAATGTTTTTGGAACATCCACATTAGTATTATCTGTGTTATCTGTGACATTTCTCAAATTGGTTCCAGCATAAAATGCTCTAGCATTAATTAATACAGATTCACGTGATTCTTCAAATTCTAAATCTGTTTCTGTATAAGCTAAATTTCTGAATCCTAGTAAATAACCTAAACATGAATCTATTTTTGGAACATTTGATTTTGCATTATTATTACATTTAATTTCTTTTACTTTATTTAAATAATTAATGTATCCAGGTTCTGTTGTGTTTTCACGAAATATTAATTCTCTATCAAATTTTTTATCATAAAATACTAATTTAAATTTCTCAACATTTGGTAAAACAATTAAATTTGTTTTACCAGTAATTTTATCATACTTTAAATTAAAATATTTTGAAAAACTAGGATGATTATTTATAACTCTATATATATTTGATTCATCATCCGAATTAGAATAATATTGTCCATCTTGTAAAATTAATATATTATAAGTAGAAGGATCTACATCATTATATGCTTTTAATAATTGGTCATTAAACTCAGGATCTCTTATTTTTTCTAATACTTTAAAAAAAAAAGTATTATTTCCATATGAAGTACTTATATTATAAAATGTATATGGTATAGAAATTGAGTATAATTTTATACTTACAACATTAGTAAGTGTTTCACTTAATGTAACATCATAATCAGTTGTATCAAATATTTTAGATTTATTTTTAATAAATTTTTGATTATCATCATCTATATCAAAATTATATCCAATTATTTTAGATAAATAATTATTTTTTCTATATTTACTATTAATATTAATAACTTGTGTTCTAGTTGAAATATTTTTAATATTTTGCCTAGTAGATCCTAATCCAGGAACTGAATAATTTTTATTAATATTAAAATCAGGATTATCTTTTTGATATATATTATCAGTTGGTTTAATTGTCTCTTTTAAAAATTCTTTTGGTAACAACATATAGTTGCTTGATAAGTCATTATTTTCAAAGGATTCCATATTTTCTTCTTGGTTATCATTTGTTACATCAAAATCTAAATTATTATTATTATTGTTATTATTATTATTATTATTATGACATGTATTTACTTTTGTAGATTGTTTTATTTTATCCTTATTATATTGATGTTTATTAAATGTACTTAATTTATTATCCGTTAGAATTTTATTTTTTAACTGATTAACAAAACTAATTAATTTAAAATCTTTTTTTTCTTTTAAGGTTTTAATAATATTATCGGTTGTTTTTCTAATATTATCTACAGAAAGTGATTCTTTATCATTTACATCAATATTTAATAATTCATATATTTGTTTATCACTATAACTATCCGGGTTTAAATCATAAGATGTTATACCACTATTAAAATTAGCATCCATGTATAATTATATAATTATAATATTTAAATAAATTATTATATTTATCTATATTTTAAAAATTGAATAATATTTATTATCAATTTGTTATTGTAGATCATGTCTACTAAACAAAATAACCAAGATTATTATGACGATTTAGAGGGAGGTATGTTGACCCCTCCCAATAACAGTCTTCCATTAGACATAAAAATTGGATTCATAAAAAAAAT
>PBMP01000012.1 GCA_002722705.1 Pseudobdellovibrionaceae bacterium
AAAATTTAATATTACAAAGAGTTGAGGCATGAATCTATTTTTTTTGACGCCTTAAGCTAAGATTTTTTCAACCTTTTCTACGGGATGCCCAGAAAACAAAATTCTAATTTTGGAAATGCAAATTCCACTTTTCATGATATATTGGAATCTATGTTTCCAAGAACACTCAAAAGACCAAACTCCTCTTTTTTTCTTTTAGGAACGCGTGGCACAGGAAAAAGCACTTGGTTAAGAGAAACTTTTAAACAGGCAACATGGTTTAACCTTTTAGATGAATCTCTTTTTCAACGCTTATTAGTTTCTCCGGGTCTTTTTTATTCTAAAATACAAAATCTACCTCCAGAAAGCTGGGTCGTCGTTGATGAAATTCAAAGACTTCCTCAGCTCCTGAACTCGGTCCATCGTGCGATTGAAGAACAAAGACTCAACTTTGCTCTCACCGGTTCAAGCGCCAGAAAGCTTAAGCAAGCTGGAATAAATTTACTCGCAGGTCGAGCAAAGATGAGATCTATGCTCCCTCTTCTCCCAAAAGAACTTGGAAATTCTTTTGATATAGAAAGTATTCTTCGCTATGGAAGCATTCCTTTAATTGTGAATTCAGAGTCTCCTGAAGAAACACTTAAAGACTATGTTCAACTTTATATTAAGGAAGAAATTAAATCGGAAGCTTTAGTTCGCAATCTATCTAACTTCATTAGAAGCGTACCTTTGTTCGCTCTTTATAACGGACAGATTTTAAATTTATCAAGCACTGCTCGCGACGCTGAAGTCGAAAGAAAAACTCTCTCGTCTTATTTACAAATTTTAGAAGACACACTCTTAGTTAAAAAACTTCATGCTTTTCAAACAAAACTCACTGTTCGTGAAAATAAAAAGCCAAAGATTTATTGGATTGACCCAGGATTAGTCAGAGCTGCCCAAGGAATACGAGGTC
This sequence comes from Pseudobdellovibrionaceae bacterium, assembly GCA_002722705.1. Lineage (GTDB taxonomy): Bacteria > Bdellovibrionota > UBA1018 > UBA1018 > UBA6935 > UBA6935. Next base: position 935 of record PBMP01000012.1, read on the forward strand.
CGGTAGGCCTACAAGAAAAGGGACCGCTCTTAGAGCTCTATGTTTTTCAAATCATTAGAGATCAAATTGAAAATCATTTAAAATACGATGATGTGTTTTACTGGTCTCCATCCCAGAATAAAACAGAGGTTGATTTTCTTATTCGTAAACAAAACGAACTCTTTGCAGTTGAAGTTAAAAGTACTCTGCGTATCAGGCCTGATCATTTCAAAGGTTTAAATGAAATAAAAAAACTTCCGGAGGTAAAAAGACGAATCATTCTCTATCTTGGAGAAGATTCTTATCTTACACCTGAAGGAATTGAGATCATGACTCTAAAAAAGTTTGCAGACGAAATAAACAAAGGATTTTAAAATAACAACTACTTAAATTCCCATATTTTATGATGTGGAAGCTCTCCTTGTGAAAGAGCCTCTTCAAACTTCATTTTCTTTTGTTCTTGTTCTTTTTTCAATTTTTGTAAACTTTCTCGCTCTTTTGCTTGAATATATTCAAGTTGATTTAAAATTCTTTGTTCTAAAGATTTTCTTTCTAACTCTATTTTTCTATTAAAAAGCTCTCTTTTGCTTTCATTTTTTTCTTTTAAAAAATATCTCTCTCTTCTCAATTCAGAATCCTTTTTAAATTCTTCAAAATCTCTTACCCGTTTTTCTTCTAAGTCTTTTTTTTGAATTTCATATCGATGAATAAGTGATTTTTTTTCTGTCTCTAAATTAACAGCAAACTGTTTTCTTAACTGTTCTAATTTTTCAGGCTGAATTGTCTTACTTTTTTTAATGAGTGGAGATGGAGTTTCTTTTTTATTCGAAGAACTTCTTTGATCTTCAGGAACCCAGTCCCAAGACCATACATTAAATCCATATAAAAAAAAGAAAGCAAGAACAATTACTTGCCCTTGCTTTCCTTTAAAGTTAATTTTACCTATTTTCAATTATTCAACCACTTCGACATGAGAAATTTTGAATCCCCAGCCTTCGACGGAATTATCTGATTTCAATTCAACTCTCAAAAAACCACCCTCTGCGTAGTCAGATACGTAGTTTTCACGAATTCCACTGATCTCTTCAACAACATTTCCTTCTGAATCAATTAATTTGATTACATCGTATTTTCTTTCAGTATCAATTTTTTCAAAGACAACACGAATATGTTTTGCTCCTTCAAATCTTAACTCGAAAGCTTGAGTCGAATTATTTTTATAAGGATGATCTGATTCAACTACTTTCTCTATTCTTACAAAGTCAGACTCATTTGGCTCATCACTTGGAGGAACATAGTTATTGAGTGCATTTAATGCGTTCACTCTTCCTTTTGAAACTGATCTTCTTCGAAGTCTTCGATCACGATCACTGGTTTCAATAAGTCGCTTTTTAATTTGAGCGAAAGTAAGAGTTGGATCAATTGATTTCATTAATGCTGCAATACCTGATACGTGAGGAGTCGCCATTGAAGTCCCACTATAAGCCTTATACCCACCATCAAGAACAGTACTATAGATTTTCACACCTGGAGCTGCGACATCCACAGACTCTTTACCAAAACATGAAAAATCTGCTAAATTTCCTTGATTGTCAATTGCAGCAACCGCAAGGACATTTTCATTTTCATAACTTGATGGATAATGAGGATTAAGATCATTGTCATTTCCACTTGTATTTCCTGCAGCAGCTACAAATAAAATTCCTTTATCTTTTGCTTCTTCAATCGCTTGAAAAAGAAGTTCAGAGCGACCTCCTCCTCCCCATGAGTTACTCATGATATCGACACCAAGTGAAGTAGCATATTTAATCGAAGATACCGCCGCAGACAAAGATCCTCCTCCTGAAGCTCCTAAGAATTTAACTGGAATGAGTGAAACTTCCCAGTTTACACCTGCAACTCCAATTTCGTTATTTCCATGACCACCAATTGTTCCAGCACAATGAGTTCCATGGCTATGATCATCTTGCGAATCTCGAGTATTATTAATGAAGTTCCAGCCATGAACATCATCAATAAAACCATTACCATCATCATCAATACCGTTATTAGCCAACTCTCCAGCTTCCCCTGGATTGGTCCAAAGATTTTCTTTTAGATCAGGGTGGTCCCAATCAATCCCAGTATCAATGATTGCAACTTTAATGTCTCGAGAACCTGTATGTCCTAAGTTCCAAATAGGAAGAACATTAATGTCAACTCCAGGAACACCAACCTTTCCAGCAGCATCTGTTTGCCCAGTGTTATTGAGTCCCCAAAGTTTCTCAAAATCAATATCATTCGGCATTTGATAAGCATGATAAATATAGTTAGGTTCAGCAATTTCAACTTCTGGAAGTCTCTTTAAAGCATGAATTGCATCAGAAACTTCGTTACTTTTCACAAGTCTGACGACTGCTATATCCGGAGCATTCGTCAGAGGAAGAATAGACTGAATAGAGTTTGCACCTAAAGTCTGATTTAAAGTATGAACAGCAGATGAAAACGCTGAAAAGTTTTGTCCACTGTCTTTAAACTTCACAACAATTTCATCAGAAACTCTTTCTCCTGATATTGGAATATTAATTTCTGAATAAGACAACGTAGGTATAAATAATAAAATAGAGATAATACGAATCATGATCGGGCTCCCTCCCTGGGCTTTTTAAAAAAACGTGAAAGTGATTGCGCTTCCATGCATTTTCACGAATTCCTAACAGTTCTCTTATATTGTTGTCGGCAGAATTTTCCGTGTCAAACAAGGGCGGTGAATATAAGAATTTCTCTAAGAATAAAGAGATAAACTACTGATCTCTCGCTTATTATTCTGTCAAAAATTTGACTATTTTTTCAGCAACCTCATTTGCATGCTCTTCATGAACATAGTGACTCCCTGAAAAAACCTCAGTCCTTAAATCTATGATTTCTTTTTTTCTTTGACTAAACAAAGAGCGATAATGACTGTATCCTTGAGTTCCTTCAATTAACAAAACAGGAATATTCATTGATTTTAAAAAATTTTTAACCATATTCTCTGTAAATCGATACGCAGAAGGAGTAGTCAGTGCCGGATCAAACGCCCACCTCACCCCATCGTCCTCTGAAACTGTTCCTCTGTGAGCAATCCCCAAAGCAACATCAAAAGGGATTTCTCCGGTTTTCATGCGAGCCTTTGCTGCATCTTCAATAGAAGCGTAGATTTTTCTAGAAGAAGAAGGATGAAGCCTTCTTTCAATAAAGCGACTCAATTGCTCAACACAATCTTTCTCATCTCCACTAAGGGCTCCCATTCCATCTAAAAACACCAGCTTAGAGATAAAGCCAGGATGACTTGAAGACAAAAGTCCTGCAATCGCAGACCCCATGGAGTGACCTACAATAGGAAGAGGTCCCCACTGTTGTTTTTGAATAACTGCAGCGAGATCATAAACATAATCAATAAAGTGATAAGCCATTCCTTCAGGGATCCACGATGACTTCCCATGCCCTGAAAACTCAAGTGCGAAGACATTAAATTGTTTTCCTAAAAGAGGACCTAATTTTTCAAAAGCTCCTGCGTTATCCAACCATCCATGAAGAAGTAGTAATGGAGGATTATTTAATTTTCCCCAATTAAGATAGGCTAGTTCAAATCCTGGAATTAAAAATTTTCCTTCATTCACTTTTTTCTTCTTTCTGAAAATCACGAACTCTCAATGTTGGAGTAACATTCCCCCGAAATCGATTGATTTCAGGAACAACAGCCCATCTCGCTTTGATTAAATTATTCTCATCTCTTCCCAAAAAACTTCTCTCTGCTCCATGAAAATAAATCGCTTCAATCGAAGCTTTAGAATCACCAAGTTTCATTTTTAAATGCCGTTCTTTCAAAACACGTTGGGAAAGCATCTTTGCTTCCACTGAAAACACAGGCTCTGTATTACCAGGACCAAAAGGTCCCATTTGTTCTATTTCTGACAACGTTTTCAAATTAAACTCTGAAATTTCAGTGATTCCTTCAAGCCAAATCGGACGTTCATGAGCTTGTTCTGAAATAAAAGACATCACTTCATTGAATTTTTTTTGAAAATCCAAAATATTCTCTTCTGGTAATGAAAGTCCAGCTGCATGTCGATGCCCACCAAAACTTGTCAGAAGGTCTGAACATTGCCGTATCCCCTCTAAAACATCTTTTCCTGCAAAAGTTCGAGCACTACCTTTTGCTTTTCCGTCGTGAATCGAAAGAATAATTGCAGGACGATGGTAAGTTTCAGTAACTCGAGAGGCTACAATCCCAACGACTCCTTCATGCCATCCTGAGTTTGAAACAACAATTGCATGTTCAAAGATTCCTTTCTCATCTCCAGCATCCACTTGAGCTTTAACTTCGTCCCAAATTTCATCTTGAGTTGCCATTCGCTCTTCATTCATTTTTTCCAAATCGTAAGCTAACTTCAAACCAGTCATTCGATCCTGAGTAGTTAATAGCTCAAGAGCTACATTTGCATTTTGCATTCTTCCAGAAGCATTGATTCGAGGACCTAAAGTAAATCCTAAATGACCTGGACTGAGTGTTTTTTCAGTAAGTCCGGTCACATCCATCAATGCTTTTAAACCCGGTTTTTGAGTCTCCTTTAAAACCCTTAGTCCTTGAGCCACCAAAATCCGATTATCTCCAACCAAAGGAACAAGATCTGCTGCAGTCGCAACCACCACTAAATCAAGATGTGATTTCAAATTTGGTTCAGCAATAGACTCAAACCATCCTAATGATCTTGCCCTCATTCGTAACCCCATTGCGACATAAAATGCGAGACCACACCCACAAAGCATCGTTAATCCACTTGCACAGTCAGGTCTTTGAGGATTAACAACCGCAAATGCGTTTGGACATCCTTTTTTTGGGTCCAATTGATGATGATCCACAATAATGACATCAAGTCCCAATTCATTTGCACGATCGACTTGATCAAAATTTGTAATTCCGCAGTCAACGGTCACCAGAAGATGAATACCGTCTTTAGCTGCTTGCTCTACAGCATTGATATTCAATCCGTATCCATCTTTAAAGCGATCTGGCTGAGTCGCGTCATAAGAGAATCCATACTCTCGCAAAGTCCAGCTCAATAATGCTGCTCCAGAAGTGCCATCAACATCATAGTCACCAAAGACTCTCACCTTTTGACCTTTTTCTTTGGCGAGGACCAGGCGATCAATCGCCTTTTCCATATCCTCAATCTCGAAAGGATGAGTCAGATCTGAGAGTTTGGGAGCAAAAAATCGCTCAATAAGTTCTTTGGTATCGAGTCCACGATTGACACAGACCTTTATAGTAAGCTCTGAGAGTCCTGTTTCTTGACTTAGTTCTCTGACGAGTCCAATCGAAGGTTCTCTCAATTTCCATTCTCTTTTTCTAATTTTTTTTTCTTTCACTCCCAAGCTCCCTTAAACCCACCAAGCCTATGAAATTAAAAGAAAGATGAAAAGAAAGATTTCCTTTATTTTAAAAATAACAGCACAAATAAACGCGTTTAGTCATAGATGAGTCACTGGAATTTGAATGATATTTTCAGCGAGAAGCTCTACTCGATCAGAAGTATTGATCCAAAATCCATATCTAGATTTTGTATCCTTTAAAAAGTTTTTTAGTCCAATGAGTTGTTTAGGTTTTACCGTACTTCCTAATTTAATTTCAATCGGTACAAACCCACTAGGCGAATCAATAATCAAATCAATTTCAGATTTATCAATCGTTCGATAGTAACTAAAGTCAACTTGAGTACACATCGTTCCTTGAACTCCACGAATTATTTCTTCAACAACAAAAGACTCAAAAGAAAATCCTGCTACAGGATGAATTAATAAATCGTCTAAAGTTTGTATTTTTAATAAATGATGAAGAATTCCTTGATCTCTAAAAAAACCTCGAGGAGCTTTTTGAACTTTTTTTAATTTATTTTTTTCAAAAGAAGGTAAGTTACGCCAAACAAAAGTTTGATGAATAATATCTAGGTAGTCTCTTACTGTGGTGTGACTCACTTCTAAAGCAGAAGCAATCGAATTTACATTCACCTGATGACCTGAAAAGTGAGCCAATGAGGTTAAAAATCTTTGAAAACTCTGAATATTCAATCGAGGAAAAAGAGCTCGAATATCTCTTTGAATATAACTTGCAACATAGCTTTGATACCATTGGTTTAGAAATAAAGGATTCGTTTCACTTTGAATTAACGGTTCTGGAAAACCGCCTTTAAACCAACATTGATAAGTATCACTTAAAGTAGAAATACTCTTAATGGATCCAAAGTCATCTTTATTTTTTTTTGGATCAAAAATCATTTCATAAAAAGGAGAAGAAGTTTTTTCAATATATTCGTTAACTTTAAACGGCCACATCTCAACAGTAGATATTCGACCAGCTAAACTCTCATTGAGGCCTTTGACAATATCCGGAGAACTTGAACCTGTTAAAATAAACCTTCCTTTTAAACTTCTTTTTTTATCAATCACCGATCTCAATGTTCTAAAAAGCTCAGGAAAAATCTGAGCCTCATCGATAATGATTTTTTCAGGGTGAAGCTCAAAAAAATTCTTTGGATTTGAACTGATCAACTGAAAGTGATCTTGATCTTCCAAGTCATAATACTTCCAATCAGGAAATGTCTGTTGAACCAGGGTTGACTTCCCACACTGTCTTGGTCCGACCACTGCCACCACAGGAAACATTTTAGATAACTCTTTGATTTTACTAGAAAGGATTCTTTTTTTACCCATGATATTTAAACTCTACACTTCAATATCATGGATGTAAATTAAAGAAAGTGAAAGAAGATATGACAGTCATTATTGCAATTGACGATTGTCATGACAATCGTTATTATATTTATCAAATGACACAATTTATTCGTAAATTAAATCTTACTGAAGACTTAGTAAAAAAAAGCCACTTTCTTTTTGGTCCTCGATCCACTGGAAAAACTTACCTCATTCGTGAACAAATCAAAAACCATAAGGTAATTGACCTTCTAAACACTCAACAATGGGCTAGGTATTCAAAACGTCCTAGTCTCCTCTTTGAAGAATCTCAAAATGCGGAAACGATTGTCATAGATGAAATTCAAAAACTCCCTGAACTTCTCAACGAGGTTCACCGCTGTATTGAAGAAAAAAAAATAAAATTCCTCCTTACTGGAAGCAGTGCTCGAAAGCTCAAACGAGGTCAAGCCAATCTCCTCGCAGGAAGGGCTTGGCAAAGAGAAATTTTTCCTCTAGTTTCAGATGAAATTCCAAACTTCAATCTCAATCAATACCTTATAAGAGGCGGACTCCCACACATCTATCCCTCTATAGACTACGAGTTAGAACTTAGAGCTTATTCCGACCTCTATCTTAAAGAAGAAATTCAAGCTGAAGCCCTCACTCGTAATGTTTTTTTGTTTTCTCATTTTCTAGAAACGATTGCACTACAAAGTGGAGAAGAACTTTATCTTGAAGGCATTGCAAGTGACAGTGGAGTTAAAGTAGGAACGGTTCGAAATTATCTAGAAATCCTTGAAGACACATTACTTGGTTTTCGTTTACAACCTTTTCGTTTTACAAAAAAAAGAAAAGCAATTTCTCGATCTAAATTTTATCTCTTTGACATTGGAGTTAGAAATTCTCTTATAGGAATAAAAAATATCCCAGAAAAAGGACCCACTTTTGGACAGTCCTTCGAACACTTCATTATTCAAGAACTAAGAGCATTTCTTTCATACTCACGAATAAACCACCCTCTTCAATACTGGAGAAGTAAATCAGGATTTGAAGTTGATTGCATCATCAACGATACAGCTATCGAAATCAAATCGAGTGAACTGATTTCAGAAAAACACCTAAAGGGCTTAAAGGCCTTGCGAGAAGAACAGCTTCTTAGAAGATACATCATTGTTTCTAGAGACGAACACAAAAGATCGATCGATGGTGTTGAAATTATTCCTTGGCAAAACTTCCTTCAGTCCCTATGGAAAGGAGAACTTTTTTAATTTTCCTGAAAAATGGAAACACCTTTATCAAGAGAACAGTTGATGTAAAATGAGATTTAAATATATTTTAATTTCATTCACAAACAAGATTTTTAATTTTGAATTTATTTTTATGAATAGCCTTTTTTATATATTTTCCAGTACAAAATTCATCGCTTCTTTGAAATTGAACATCGGCTTCAACCCTTAGTCCTGATTGGGTACAGTCTAACTCACAAGCAAGGATAAAATTTCCCTTTTTCTCTGCTACGGAAGCTCCGAGCATTTGAAAAAGCGGTATAAACATCCATTTTTCTCTAATATTTGAAATTTGAATCGAGTCCTCCAGAGCATTGTATTTTTCTCGTATATCAAGAAAGATTCCTCTGTCAGTAGGCATGCATTCACAAGCATTAGCGAAAATTGAAAACGTAAGTAAAAAACCAATAGCAACAGACTTCATGAAGACTCCTATACTACAGTCATTTAAAAATTATAATCTTAATGAAAAAACTTAAGAAAGCCTACATGCCAGGATTTGAGCGAACTTCGTATCTTCTTTTCTTTTTCTTCTTCCCAGAGCGTTTCACTGCATCTTCACGGCCCTTACGATACTCAGTAATCACAATAATTAGAGAACTTGCAATAAACACAGATGAATAGGTTCCAATGACAACCCCACACATCAAGGTAAAGGCAAAGTTCTCAATCACTGTTCCACCAAAAAAGAAAAGCGAAGCAACCACAAAGAAAGTGGTTAAGGAGGTAAGTATGGTCCTTCCCAAGGTTTCGTTGATCGCTCGATTAACTGCTTGAGAAATCGACAATTGCGGATGCATTTGCGTTGTTTCCCGAACTCGGTCGAAGACCACAACTGTATCGTTATTTGAGTAACCAATAAGAGCTAAAACAGCGGCCAAAATAGTCAAATCAAACTGTTTTCCGGTAAGGACAAAAATCCCTAAAACAATCATTGCATCATGAAACAATGCCAAAACTGCACCTGGTGCGTACCTAGAATCAAAACGAACAGCAACGTAAATAAGAATGACGAACAAGGCATAAAACATCGCAAGAAGACCATTTCTCTTTAACGTACTTCCTGCTGCGGGCCCCACAACGTCTACACGAAGAAGGCTATAGTTTCCATCTCCAGCTTTTGTCTTTAGTGCACCTTCAACTTTTTGAGAAACTGCGTTGAGAGAAGCTGCGTCTCCTTGGACTCGAACTAAAAATTCTCCAACCTGCTCACCAACGGTGACCACTTTTGCATTTTTAATTCCAGCATCTTCTAAGGTTTTCCGAAGAACACCTGTACTCCACTCCGTAGGAACCTTGACATGAACCTCTGCTCCCCCGGTAAAATCGATACCAAAATTCAAACCTTTAGTAAAAAGAAGAACAATTGAGGCAATGACAGCAAGTGTACTCAACCCCAGCCAGACCTTTCTTTTTCCAACAAAATCAAAATTAGTTCCTGGACGAATTATATGAAACATTTTTAAAGCTCCTTGGGCTTATATACTCAGTACTTTTGCACCTTTATTTTCTAATCTTCTCATGTACAGCTGAAACATCATTTTACAGAAGAAAATCGCTGTAAAAAGAGTAGTTACAATTCCAATGAGCATAGTCACTGCGAATCCTTTAATCGGACCTGTTCCATAAGTCATTAAAACAATTGCGGCTGCAGCATTGGTAACGTTCGCATCAATAATCGTTCTAAATGCTTTCTGAAAACCCGCCTCAATCGCACTGAGTATCGTTTTTCCAGAACGAAGTTCCTCTCGAATTCTTTCATAAATGACAACATTGGAATCAACCGCAATCCCCACTGTCAACGCAATTCCTGCAATCCCTGGTAGGGTTAAAGTCGCTTCAAATCCAACAAGAATAGCAAGAACCATCGCAACATTAAGAACCAAAGAAAGAGCAGCAATCATTCCACTGACTCGGTAATAGATCATGATAAAGAAGAAGATCGCAAGCGCTCCCATCAAACTTGCAAACGTCGATTTTTCAATAGAATCTTGCCCCAGGGTAGGTCCGACTACTCGTTGCTCTAAAAATTCAAGTTGAGCAGGAAGAGCTCCTGCCTTTAAGACAATTGCAATATCTTTGGCTTCTTTAATTAAATCATTTCCGTTTCCAGAACCCAAAGTGATTTGTCCGCGACCACCAGGAATCCTTCCTTGAATCACGGGGGCAGTATGAACAATATTATCAAGAACAATAGCAAGTCTCTTTTCAATATTCTCTGAAGTTAATTTCTCAAAAAGATTCGCTCCACGAGGATTTAGCTCAAAAGAAACAACTGGAGTTCTTTTTTCTTGATCAAAGGTCACACTCGCATCTTGAAGATCTTCACCAGTGACTTCTGTCTTATCAAAAAGAAGATAAGGAATTCTTCGAACGATTTTTCCATCAATTCCTGTTTCACGAGAAAAAGATAAAACCCGTCCTTCTTTGATTTTTCCTTTTGCTTTTTGATTAATCAACCTCACATAGTCAGAAAAACGATCCCCATCTTTAAATTCGATTTTATTTTCTTTCTCAATATCTGCAACTAATTGAGCTACTTCAGATGGGCTCATTGACTCATCATCAACAATTTTAAACTCTAATTTAGCAGTTCGACCAATCAACGCTTTTGCTCGATCCACTTCTCGAACACCTGGAAGCTCAACGACTACCCGGTCCAATCCTTGACTAGTAATTTGAGGCTCAGTCACCCCAAATTCATCAATTCGATTTCGGATGACTTCAATACTTTGATTAATCGTTTGTTCCCGAATATCCGAGCGATAACTTCTTGCAAGACCAAATCCAAGCGCCCCATTTTCTTCTCGAGCCAATCTCAAATTCGGATACTCATCTTTAGCAAGCTTATAAATCGCCTCTCGATCAGATGCATTTATTTTTAAGAGAAAAAGAGGATCATCTCCCTCATCACCAATTTCCATCGCCGAAGGTTCCAAAAGGTGAATCCCTTTTTCCTCAAGTCGTCTTTCAAAACTTGATTTTCTTCGTTCTACAACTTCTTTGTAAACTTGCTTAAAATCGACACCGAGGACCATATAAAGTCCTCCCTGTAAATCAAGGCCAAGATTAATCTTCTCTTTGATTGGGAATTTTGTTTTTTCGACATCCATCCCCGTAAGAGTCGGATAGATATACATCCCAGACAAAGTAACTACACCTAATAAGAGGAGAAACTTTCCCCACCATGCTCGACCCATGAACGACTCCTTATGAAGATGGCTGAGAAGACTGAATTGCGTCTTCTAATTTTCCACGAACAATTGTTGAAATTTGACTTTTAAGCATCCGAACACGAACATTCGTATCTAACTCGACAGTGACAATTTTATCATCAATACCAGAAATTCGTCCCAAAAGACCAGAGGCTGTCACTACTTCGTCTCCTTGCTTTAAGGAACTCAACATCGACTGATGCTCTTTTAGTTTCTTTTGTTGAGGTCGAATCATTAAAAAATAAATAACGACGAACATCAGTCCAAAAGGAACCAACATCCCACCTAAACCCGGTGCTGCAGGAGCCGCTCCATCTGCATGTGCAATAGTAGCAGCAAAGAAAACCCAAGCGCTCGATAAAGAAGAGCGCACTAAACCTTGAAAATAACTCTTATTTTTTTTTGTCATGATGATAAAGGGTATAAAACGATTTTCTCCAAGATTCAAACCGATTCTCAACGATTGCACTTCTCATTTTATTCATCAGGGAAATGTAGAAAGAAAGGTTGTGAATCGAATTCAATCGTGCAGACAAGGCTTCCCCTGCTCTAAAGAGATGATGAAGGTAAGCCCTTGTATAGTTTCGACAAGTCTCACATTGGCAAGATTCATCTAAAGGGCGCTGATCTTCAGCATATTGAGCATTTTTAATATTTATTTTTCCGGTAGAAGTGAATAGTTGACCATTTCTAGCGTTTCTTGTAGGCATGACACAATCAAAAATATCAATACCCGATCGAACACCTTCAATTAAATCTTCTGGACGCCCAACTCCCATCAAATACCGAGGTTTAGTCTGAGGTAACAGCGGTGCTGTAATCTGGGTCATTTCATGCAACAGTTCAACGGGTTCACCAATCGAGAGTCCTCCAATGGCATATCCATCAAAATCCATTGAAGACAAAATTTCCGCTGACTCTTTTCGATATCCTTCAACCATCCCGCCCTGAACAATTCCGAAACGAGCTTGATGAGGCTTCAGCTCTACTTGTAAGCCTCGCTTTGCCCATGCATGAGTTCGATCCATAGCCTTACGTAAATCTTCATCCGTTGTAGGATAAGGAGGACATTGATCAAAAGCCATCACAATATCAGTTCCCAAAGCTCGTTGAACTTCCATCGAATGTTCTGGGGTAAAACGGTGAGAACTTCCGTCGATATGACTTTTAAAAGTGACTCCATCGTCATCAATTTGATTGAGTCCAGCAAGTGAAAAGACTTGAAACGCACCTGAGTCTGATAGAATTGGTCCCTTCCAATTCATAAATTGATGAAGCATTCCAAGTCGCTCCACACGCTCATGTCCGGGTCTTAAATATAAATGATAGGTATTTCCTAAAATAATCTGCGCCCCGAGATTTTCTAAGTCCTCAGGAGTAAGTGCTTTTACCGTGCCTTGAGTTCCGACCGGCATAAACATGGGTGTAGTAATCTCATGATTTTGATTAAGATGTCCACGCAGAGTAATCTTCCCGACTCGCGCCTGAGAAGGACCTTCTGTGGTTTGTTTTTCTAGCTCAAAATGAAGAGGCTTCTGCATAACACTTCCTTATTCAAAACCCCTTCTCTATCGAATTTCATCCTCTGATTGCAACCTCTTTAGTAAACTAAAAATGGGTTTTCTCGTTTTTCAATGCCAATTATGGTATCTGGGCCGTGTCCCGGGCACACTCGAGTGTCTCCATCTAAACTTAAAATCCGGTCACGAATCGATTTCATCATTTGCTCTTCAGAAGCTCCCCAAAGATCTGTTCTTCCTACACTTTGTTTAAATAATGTATCTCCTGATAAAAGAGTTTCAGAAACACCAAGATCACTATCTTCATGGAGTCTTAAACAAACACTTCCCGGACTATGTCCAGGAGTATGAATAACTTCAATTTTTAATTCTCCACACTTGATGATCTCTTCGTGTTCAAAATATTGGTTCACCTCAGGAGCATCCTTCAAATGAGGAATTCCAAATAATTCTCTTTGCATTTTTAATTGCTGATACAAAGGTAAATCATCTTGATGCAAAAGAACAATTGGCGCTGTCTTTTGTCGGTTCATCAGAGCTTCTCTTAAGTCTGCAGTTGCTCCGATGTGGTCCAAATGAGCATGTGTATGAAAAAGGCCTTGGACATGGATAGAGTCACCTAATTCATCTGCGGCATCATCAATCATCTTTAAGAGCTCGTCTACTTGATCTCCAGGATCTACTACAAAAGCATTTTTAGTTTTTGGACAAATAAAAAGTCGACAATTACACTGAAAGGGACCAACTACTCTTAACTTTTCAATCATGGTTACTCACAAAATTAACATGGCGTCGCCATAGCTATAAAACCGATACCGTTGTTTAATTGCTTCCTGATAAGCACTCATAATTAAGTCATATCCCGCAAAAGCAGAAACTAACATCAATAAAGTCGACTCTGGTAAATGAAAATTAGTAATCAAACCATCAACAACTCGAAACTCATGCCCACCTGGGTAAATAAAAATATCAGTATCTCCTTCATCCGCACAAAGCGTTTTATTTTTTTCAAAAGAAGACTCTAATGTTCGAACACTTGTTGTCCCTACTGCAATTATTTTTTTATTTTGCTTTTTACTCTCTAAGATTGAATCTGCTGTTTTCTGAGAAAGAAAATAGCGTTCTGAATGCATGACATGATCTTTAATTGAGTCCACCTGAACTGGCTTAAATGTCCCAACCCCTACGTGTAAGGTCACCTCTTCCCAATTTATTTTTTTCTGTCTTAATTTTTGATGAAGCTCATGAGTAAAATGCAGTCCTGCAGTCGGAGCCGCAGCCGATCCGATCTTTTTTGCATATACTGTTTGATACCGATCTTCATCAGAATCTTCCGTCCTACGGTTCATGTAAGGAGGAAGAGGAAGCTCTCCCCACCCTAAAGGCGATTCGCTCCACCGGACTTCTAAGGTTCCCGTATGGGGATCTCGAAGAGAAATCACCTCTGCATCTATTGTTTTTTTGTCTTTTTCTATTTGAAATAAAAAACCAGGACGGATTTTCGCAGAAGACTTCATCATACATTCCCAGGTCCCCTTTTCTTTCTCATTCAGTAGAAGACACTCAACCTTCCCTCCACGCTCACCGTTCAAAATCCGATAACCAAAAAGCCGCGCTTTCATCACTTTAGAATTATTCGCTACCAATAAATCTCCTTCTTCCAAGAGTTCTGGCAACTCTGAAAAAAGATGATGTGACCAGACCTTTTTTTTTCGATCAATCACCAGTAAACGAGAATTGTCTCTTTTTTCTAAGGGATACCGAGCAATCAGTTCATCCGGTAATGAAAATGAATAATCTGAGGTTCGAGATAAAAACATCGAAACGATGTAACATAAAAGGTCAAAGAATGCTAAGTCTCTAAAATTTTCTGAACCCACTGCAAGTCTTTCCAGGCTTCCTTTTTCGCAGAGGGGTTTCTTAAAAGATAAGAGGGATCAAACGTAGGAAGAATATTCCACTCTTCCCAAACATGAAGGCGTCCTCTCATTTGAGAAATTGGTAAAGTTGTATTTAACAAACTTTGGGTTGGAAAACTCCCTAAGGTTAAAATCACCTTAGGTTGAACAATTCTCAAAGCTCTCAATAAAAAAGAACGACACTGAAGTACTTCGTCTCCATTTGGTTTTCGTTCCATAGGAGGAGCACATTTCACCAATGTCGTCATAAAAACAGTCGTTCGATTTTGCCCAATCGCGGCCAGCATTTTATCTAAAAGAGCACCGGCTTCTCCCTGAAAAGGAACACCCTCTTGGTCTTCAACAGCTCCAGGGGCATCTCCAATGAGAAACAAGTCTGCATGTTCTGCTCCCACTCCATGAACAATACGCGAACGAAACTCATGCAAAGAACATTGATGACAAGATTCCATTTCTTTTCGAAGCTGAAAAAAAGAATCTAAAGGACGAGTGTCTTTCAATTCACTCTTCTTTGTCCCCATTACAATTGCATCTTCAGGTAAAAAACCTTCCCAACTCAAAGCAAACTCCCAGTTAAATTAAAAATATTCTCCGAGCCACTATGAATGAAAGAGAACTATCTGTAAACCAAGAGATCATTATTTCTAAAGAGGATCAACTTCTCGCTCATTAGAAGCTTTAACTCTGACTTTTTAAGACAATTACTATTGAAGAGGATGTAAAACTTTTCTAATTCGAATTCCACATTCAGGACACTTGACATGTTCCTGAGTCGTATTCTGACTAAAGTCAGTAAAGTGATTAAAACTTAAATGAGACGCACAAATGGGACATCGATGATATTTCTCTAAAACCTCATGAGGCTCCCCGGTAAACTGTCCCATTACTTCTGAAATTTCTATCAAATCTAATGACGGCATTTTTTCGCTGTCCATAGCAAATCTCCCCAAATTTTTCTCAATTCAACAAATGCCAAATACTCGTTGAAGAGAATCCTTTCCTCAGGGCTGTCCCCTGACCTTATTCCTTTCGGTGGAGAGATTTTGTTTCTAAATGGAAAAGATCTGCCTAGTGAAACAAGTAAATGATAACTTATGATACCATTTCAAATAAAATCAAGTAGTTACAGCCATATCTCAGTTTTTAATCAATCTATGTAAAATCAAATTTGAAAGAAATCTAAACTAAAACATCTGACCGTTTCATCTGGAGATTCCTTAATTACGTTTTTAATTTCTTTAATGGTCTGAGTGAGTTTTTCTCTTATTTTTTCGACGTCATATTGAGAAAGAGACACCACTGAGGAGTAATGAAGTCCTGTTTTATTTTTTTTCTCTAACTCGTTGACCGCTCTTAACCGCCAATTTGTATGATGCTGAAAAATAAGAGGAGAATCTGCAGAAAGATGAATGCTTTTCTTTGTCACTGAATATCCAATTTGATTCTTTTTTATTAAACCGGTTTCTTCTAAAAATTGAAGACACTGGTCTACTCTTTCAATAGGAAGCCCTAAATAGCGAGAAAGGGACTCTCTTCCATTTAAATCAGGAAGGGAACAAAGAACATGAATCGCAACTTGAACCCACGAGCTATAGTAGATTGCCTGTTGCTCTATGCTCAGTTCTTTTTTTAAATTCAATTGTTTCCCGACATTAAAACGCTGAGCCCTCAACACAGAAAGTTCATCTTGATAAAATTTTTTTAATGAAGTGGTACTTGCGCGATCTAAGTGAACGAGTAGAAGAAAATATTTTCGCTCAAGTGACGTCAGTTCTAAAAGAAAAGATAACTCAAATGCTTGCTCAGGACTTAGATTTGCCGATCCATTAAGAACCTGAGAAATATAGGTGGGTTGTACTTTTAGAAAATGAGCCCATTTTGCTCTCACACCTCTTCCGTTATTTTTTTTTGATTTTATATAGTTATGAAGAAACTCTCGATAATCTTGAAAAGTAAAAAGACTTTGCATTTCCATAGTGAAGCATCACTACCAAAAATAGTATAGTTATGCATTACTTTTATCTATCTCTCTATGACTCATCGAGCTATAAATCCAACTATCGAAAGGAAACCAATCATGCATATCAAAAACATTCTATTTTTTTCTTTTATTTGCATTCAGTGTTTAGCTCATGAACCAGGCCAAATGGGAACAGATTCCAGCGGTGGAGGCGGGGCTCTTTCTGCATCTATTCGAAAAGCATTTGAACGTGTGCTAACGAGAGTTGAAACTCAAAAAGAGAAAAACCCTAAAGCTGCACAGACGATTAGAGAAATCCTGGATCATTCTTCATCTCATAAAATTGAATTCGTAGATACCATCCGCCATCCAGACGGCATTCCTTTAGAAGAAACTCAACTCAAACATCTGGAAGCATACAGCTGGAATCAAAATGCGATTGAGCAGAAATATCCGCTCACTCAATTTGTTGTAGATCAAGAAGGCCAACCATGGAAGAACTACGCAGAAGGAATCACTCCAGGAGACCACCACTTTTGTCATGAACTTCTACGTGCAGGCGGGTTTTCTGAAGATGATAATTATCAAGTTTGCATAGGGCAATTTCATTTGGACTCTCAAATGCAAATAAATCTTAAAACAGAAGAACAACTCTTCAATGAACTCTTTCCAAAAGAAGGAAAAGAATGGGAAGTGGTCACCGGTTGGACAAACTGTCGCGTATCGATTGATCACGTCAGCCCCTCTCTCAAAGAATTTGTCATGAGAACAGAAAACCTCCCACTCATTCAGGGTGGGTACTATTGTAATGCTCAAGCAGAAAACCAAGTAAAATGTGAAGCAAGAAAATTGGGAACACCTGACGCTCATCTATTCTGTATGAATCCTCAACATAAAAACGCTATTACAGGAAAAAGTGAACTGCGGATTCGTCAAAAAAATAAAATTGATTGGTTTTTTGAGGTAGGAGACGGGCATTACAGCATCATTGAGGAAGTTCCTTTAGGAACCGTCGATAAAAAACAAGAAATAATCGCAAATTCAGGTGTATGGAGAAAAAAAGGAACTTGTATCAATGGCATTTTCTACGGAGTGCTTTCAAATTCAATCACCTGCAAAATTCAATCTCATAATAAAAAAGGTATAAGAGAATTTACAATCGAGCCCCTTTTTACGAAGAGTGATCGAAACTTTCGGAATTCATCTTTGAATATCGTTGGAACTAAAAGTCGATGTACAATCAGAAAAAAGCAGTTGGGCGGAAAATCTCACCTCTTTTGTGAATTTAGAAAAAAAATAAAAAAATATCAGTTTAACCTTTTTCCACCCCCTCTCCACAACCTCGCTTCAGGATGTGAGTTCCTTGGAGAAAATCTCAAAACTAAAGAAGAAATTATTTGTGTTGCAAACGAAGAATAACTTCTTAAAAAACTAAAAAAAGAGACTCGTAGAATAAAAGCTACGAATCTCTTTTCTATTTTGTTAATCCAGTCTTTTCACTCCAGAAAAACTCAAAAGAAGAGCTTGATTATTCTCTAACTTAATCTGAAAAACAGCTCCAAGATAAAGAGCGACATCATGAGTAAAATTACCTTTTGCTTTTTTTCCTACGTGAAGAAAACTTTTCATATCCCATGAATGAAGTTTTAACAGCTTCATCAAATCTTCTCTTTCCTGAATACATTCTTCACTTTCCAAAGAATCAAACCACCATTCTTTTGAAAAATGATTTCGTTTTTTTAGTAATTCATCTCTAGGAATAAGAGAAAGTCCAAGTTGATGAGCTGCTATCTCTACTTCTTTTGACTCAAGCACTTTTGACTGTACGAACTGAGTCAGCGTATAGTAATCAAAATCAGATTTTCCACACCCTTTCACCCAACTCCATATTTTATCAGCTA
Source organism: Pseudobdellovibrionaceae bacterium (assembly GCA_002722705.1). Classification (GTDB taxonomy): domain Bacteria; phylum Bdellovibrionota; class UBA1018; order UBA1018; family UBA6935; genus UBA6935. The sequence goes on from PBMP01000012.1 coordinate 19,429, forward strand.
ATATTTGCGCACGTGGGTGGGTCACCAAATTACGAGACCTTTCAGACCGTCGAGTTAATGTACAAGAAATTTGATTTTTTCCATCTGACCATTCTAAATAAAGATCTGAATCGACCTCTTTACGGGAAGTATATGCGTAATTAAAGTCGCTGTCCCAAGGGGCAATACCAATACTCATTTCAGGCACTAAATCAGGTTTTACTTGCACTGCTATTTGGTAATTTTCGAAATGAACCTTTTTAATGACTTGTTTTCCTGGAAGTACACTTTCTCTTATTTCACGCTCAGTGACTACAACTCCTCGGTACACCACCTCAGCATGATCTTTACAATACAGCAGATACTCAGAATATCCGTTCATTGAAAACAGAAGTGCCCCTAAAACCATTAATCCCTTCATCTATTCACTCCTCGCGTTAAACTTGTGAATCGATGTGCCATAGGTCATTTTTAGTGGAAACCACTGAGACAAAAAGACTAAAACAGTCCTTTTATTGCAATTTCAGAGTAAAATAATGCTATTTGTCTAAATATCTGATCTGTAAGAAAAAAAAGAAAATACTATTTTTATCTTCTCTTTTTATTTTTTTTTTACAAAAAACCAATTTCATAGCTGCACCGAATAAAAAAGCTATTCATAATGGCACTTTTACGTTAGTCGTTATTTAAATAGGAGAGTTAAACGATGCCAAAACGTGCACAATGGGGAAGTCGCCTCGCATTTATATTAGTTGCAGCTGGATCAGCAATTGGCCTAGGAAACATTTGGAAGTTCCCATATGTCACTGGTCAAAATGGAGGGGGAGCCTTTGTTCTTGTTTATCTCGCCTGTGTTGCCGTAGTTGGGCTTCCGATTATGATTGCTGAGCTTTATATTGGACAGCAAAGTCAAAAAAATACAATTGATGCTTTTGAAGCTCTTGATAAAAAAGGAACTCCATGGAGAGTTGTCGGTTTTATAGGACTAATCAGTGCCTTTTTAATTTTCTCCTTTTATAGTGTCGTCGGTGGATGGGTCTTTGACTTCGTCTTCAAAGCGGCAACCAACCAATTCTCTAGTAACTCAGAAACAGAAATTAAAGGAATGCTCGGTGCCCTTTTTAGTGCCCCTGGAACTCAGATTTTCTGGCATGGAATGTTTACTTTGGTAACAGGAACGGTCGTTATTGGCGGAATTCAAAATGGTATTGAAAAAGCCAATAAAATCCTCATGCCCGCTTTGTTAGGAATTCTTGGATTTATGTTGATCCACTCGATGTTTTCCTCAGGTTTTGGCCAAGCAATGTCATTTCTTTTCTCTCCTGATTTCTCTAAACTCTCTGGAGAGGCTATTTTAGAAGCAGCTGGACAGGCTTTCTTTAGCTTAAGTCTAGGTATGGGAACTATGATTACCTATGGAAGCTACCTCTCAAAAGAAGAAAAACTTCCAAGAACCGCAATATCAGTCGCCTTTATGGATACAATGATGGCCATTGTTGCAGGGATCGTTATCTTTTCAATCGTCTTCTCTCATGGACTTGAACCTGCTGCAGGGCCCTCTCTGATGTTCCGAACCATGCCTGTCCTCTTTTCAAAAATGCCTGGAGGCATGGGACTAGCCATTGCTTTTTTCCTTCTCGTTGCATTTGCTGCACTGACCTCTTCGGTTTCTCTGATCGAAGTCGTCATCACTTATTTTGAAGAAAAATCAGGTCTTTCAAGGAAAAAAGTTACAGTTGCTTCATGCAGTCTTACTTTTTTAGTAGGAATTCTCTCTGCACTATCAACAAATATTTTAAGTGACTTTAAAATCCTTGGTTACACGTTTTTTGATCTTTTTGATAAATTGACATCAAATATTTTTCTTCCTTTAGGTGGACTTATTATTTCTCTCTTTTTCGGATGGAAACTAGGAAGACCTGCAATTGATGCTATTTTAGGAGATGCCCCGGCGCCTATGAAGTCTGGACTCCTTTGGATTACTCGAGTCCTTGCTCCAATCACTGTAGGAATCATACTTATTAAAGGATGGCCATTTTCCTTTTAAGACTTTTTAATTCGTTTTCGATCACGAACAGATCGATGATATTGTATTGCAAATCGGTGAGCCTCATCTCTGAGGTGAGTAAGGAGACGAAACGCCTTGGTGTTTTCTCGTAAAACTACCGGATTTACACGATTAGGAATAAAAACTCTTTCTTGAGAAGATTTCACCTCTTTCTTCTGAAAGTTTTTTTCTGTGCGCGCTTTTGCAAGACCTACCACTTCAACGTCAGCAATATTAAGCTCATCTAGAATTGCAACGGCTTGAGAAAGCTGCCCTTTTCCTCCATCAACAACGACTAACTCAGGATAATCATCTTCAACTCTTAAAAACCGTCTTTCTAAAACTTCTTTCATCATTGCAAAATCATTGGAACCTTCTACTGTTTTGATTTTATATCGACGATAAAGATCTTTTTGAGGGTTTCCATCAACAAAAACCACACGAGAAGCAACAGCATCTTCACCTGAGATGTTAGAAATGTCATAGCATTCAATTCTTTGAGGAATTCGACTTAAATGAAGCTTTTTCATCACTTCTTCAACCGCCCCCATTCCATGTCCTGTTGTTCGCTTTGCCTTCGCTTCCATGGCATGATCCGCATTGGCTTGAGCAGCACGTAGAAGCTGGTCATCACGATCTCCATCTGCTTGAATTAATCGAATCCCAAGAGCTCTTTCATAGACATCCACATCCTTGGGTAAATCCGGTAACAAAATCTCTTGAGGAGCGACAGGCCCTCCAATTCCAAAAGGGTGGTCGTCTGGATTCTGAGAATCAAAATAATATTGAGACAAAAAGTCCTCAATCAATTCAGAAGAACTGCCTTGAGGGTCAATATTATAAAAATCAAAATGACGAACAGAAAGAAGTTTTCCTGAACGTACAATTAATAAAGTTGCATGTGCATGAGTCTCTCTTCTTGAAATCCCTAAAACATCTCGATGTCGATCCATTCCAGCTTCAAGAACAGACTGCACCTCAGTAACCATTTGAATATTTTGAATTTGATCTCGAAACTCAGCTGCTTTTTCATATTCCATCGCTTCAGAAGCTTGATTCATTTGAATTTCTAAAGATTGAATAAGCTCATCACCCTTTCCCTCTAAAACATCAATCGCTTTTTGTAAGGTTTCTGAATAAACTTCAGGTTGATCTTTCATTGGGTTCACACAAGGAGCTGAACATTTATCCATTTGAGCCAATAAACAAGGACGAGACCGATGCCTAAATGTATTCTCAGAACAGTCCCTCAAACGAAAGGTTTCGTTTAGTAAATGAAGAACCTGACGAGCAGAACCCGCAGAAGGAAAAGGCCCAAAATACTGAGCTCCATCTTTCCTGACTTTTCGAGTCCACTCTAACCGAGGAAAAGCATCCTTCAGCTGAATTCGAATATAAGGGTACGCTTTATCGTCTTTTAGTCGAACATTAAACTTGGGTTTATACTTTTTAATCAGCGTATTCTCTAAAATAAAAGCTTCACTCTCTGTTTCCGTGATTATCACCTCAAAATGATGTACAGTGTGAACAAGCCATTCCGTTCGAACAGAGTCGTGTTTCTTTTTCTGAAAATAAGAAGAAACTCGGTTTTTAAGATGTTTGGCTTTTCCGACGTAAAGGACTCGATCTGAATCGTCTTTCATTAAGTAAACCCCAGGAGCCGATGTAAGTTCCCTGGACCTTGAAAGAAGTTCAGCCCGAGAAACGACTGGGCCTGACGGTGAGTCTTCTGAGTTTGATTGTGGAGCAGATTCGGAATCCTGAGTCATAAAAATATTCATATACCTAAGGACCATAAGCGTAAAGGAGCTTTCCATGACGAAAACAGGATCAGAAGTACTCTCATACTGCACCAGCTGCAGAATGGATTTGGCTCATACTATTGTAGCAATGGTGGGTGACAAAATTGCCCGAGTGGAATGCCGAACCTGTAAAAAACCACATGCCTACAAAGCTCCCAAGGGAATTGATACTCCAGTAGCAAAACCTAAAAAAAGCTCATCAAAAACTCAATCTCGATCTGCAAAGGTCTCCATTGAAGACCAGTGGCACGAACTCATGCTCACTCATAAAAACTCTCCTCTTCAAAAATACGGGATCAGACAAACATTCTCTGCTGGAGACCGACTGAAACATGTAAAATTTGGAGATGGGGTAGTCACTAAAACCATTCATCCAGACAAAATTGAAGTGGTTTTTCAAAACGACTTAAAGGTACTCATCCATGCCAGAGATTAAAAAAGCGAGTCTGATCTTTGTCTCTCTCTTAGGACTTCATTGCAGTTCTTCTACAAAAAAAATTGAACTTTCTGAATTTTCCGGAAAATCCGTTGCTTTAGTTGAAATGAAAGGAACTCCTACAGCTCAACGAATTACAGAAGTTGCACTCATCAACCAGCTCGTTCACCATGGAAGCTTTAAATTGATTCCAAAAAAAAGAATTGAGCAACTGAAGTCACAATATGACACTGATTCGACTCAACTGGTGTCCATTGCAAAAAAAGCAAATGCGGATTATGCACTTTGGATCGATATACAACAATTTAAAGCTGAGGATGAAAAAACAAAAGTTTTCAAAAAAACGATCGATGAAGACCTCCTTGCAGAAACTGGATCTGGAGTCACTGAAAAGGTAGTCCCTTTAATCACGAGAGAAGGAGTCTATTCTGCATCGGTGCGATTTATGAATCTTCAAACAGAAAAGACCTCTACAGGAGAAGTCTTTTCTGAAAAAAAAGAAATTCATGAAGAAATTAAATCAGCAATTCACCTCACCCCAAAGCTAAGATTTTTAGAAATGCTTGCCGAAGATGCCTTTCAAAAGTTCTTTAAAGAACACCTTTAAATGGTTACTCTTTTGGAGAAAAAGACAAAGGTTCACCTAAAATCAATCGGGGTTCTTCTTCATTTGTCTCCACTAAAGAAGGTTGTTCTACTGAAGGCTCTAATGGATCAATTGCAAGCTCTGACTCAATCCAATCAAAGGCAGCCTCTGCCCATCTTCGTGCCGCAGCTTTTCCGACCGGCCCAAGAAAATCAAGATGTCCCCCATCTCCTTTTCTTCCAGCCTCTTCAGAAAGTTTTTCGTAGTCCAATATAAAGCGACTATCAAAAAAAGCGCATTGATCTTTCAACACCGGAACCAAAACCTTCTCATGAAGATGCTTCATTTTATCCTTAGGTTTGTTTCTCCCGTCTGGAGGTCCAATCCAAAAGCACCTCGTATGAGGTTTTTTTAATCCAACCTTTAAAAAAGCTTCAATTGATCGTTTTGCTGACCGAGTTCGATTCATAATACCTGGAACCATGTTTGCTCCCAAAGCGACAATCAAAATATCTGGATTAAGTTGCTGTAACTCTGTTTCAAGAAGAGGAGTTTCCCCTTCATTTTTTAGGCTTTTTCGTCCATTCACGGCATGAATTCGTAAACCACAATGAGTAGTTCTTCCTGTTAAAAAAGCACGTGGCCCCACACCACAACTTCCAATCATTTTTACTTTGGCATGTTCTCGATCTCGCAACAACGAATCCAAATGCTTCCCAAAAGTTTGAGCAGTATGAGAATCTCCGAGAAACAAGATGGACTCTGCATAAACAACAGAAGACACCAGACTTACCACCCAAAATAGAATTACTTTCATTGCACACCCCTTTGAAAAGAGGTTGAAACAAGGCACAAAATTTCTGACAATGCGCTTTTAACGCACATCAAATAAAAACGCATAACTAGTTGATTTTAATGAATTTAATACAGAAACGATTTAGGATGCAAGGCGTAAATACGTCATCAATGAGACGCAGGCAGTCTTTGAGAGTCCGCTCTTTTTTTCTCAATCTTACGCTTCATTGAATCCATTTGTTTTACAATCGAACGGACTCCATGTTGGGCCACCCGATATTCATCTTCTCTTGCTGGATTATCTCGATACAGTAGAACTTGTCTTTGATACTCTTTTAACTCTCGAGAAAGAACCACAGACTCGGTCTCCATTTCGGACAAGGTCATCTCTGCATCTTTTGCCCAACCAATTTCATGGGCGATCAGTAGTCCCCCTGAAATCAAAGAAATAAATGTCAAAAGAGTCCAAATCTTTTTCATACCGTCTTTTCGGTCGTTTAGTCGAAAAACTAAAGAAATGCGCTCAGACTAAAAACATTAAAAAAACAAAAACTTACAATGGAACTTTCTTTAGAATTTCAGACAGTTTTGCAGAAATAACAACAATCGAATTATCTTTTCTTCCTTCAAAAAGACTCTTTTTAGGGTAATCCTCTGCTTTTGGGACAACCGTTTTAAACTTCCCAGGATGAGCAGTAGCAACTACGATAGTTGGATGAGAAATGGTTTGAGCGGCATCCCATGCACACGCCGTATGAGGACAAACCCACTCCCCTGTTAATTGGTGAACTTCAGAAATCGTTTTTTGAATTCGTTCATCACTTGATTGAAAAACATCATGACTCTGAAACAAAAGGTCAATTGGACGAAATAAATCAATAAGCCGTTCAAAATTACTTGGAGCTCCCACATCCATGGCACTTGCAAGTGTCGATACAGAATTTTTTGGCTCCCAGTTTTTTGTTTTAAAATATTGTTTCAAAGGTGAACTTTGATTAGTCGCAAAAGTTACTTTAGCTATCGGAAATCCCATTTGTTTTGCCCATAATGCTGAAAGTCCATTCCCTAAATTTCCGGTAGGAATTACAAAATGAGCAAACTTTTGATATTTACGAATATTCCACAGTGAGGCGGCTGAAAACACACACATCTGGGCTAAAAGTCGTCCGACATTCACACTATTAGAAGTCGTTATTTTTTCAGGATAAGTACTCATTGCTTCTTTTAAAATTCTTTGACAATCATCAAAATCTCCAGCGACTTCAATAGATAGAATCGGTTTTTTCCAACCCACAAGTTGTTCTCTTTGTGCATCAGAAACTTTTCCTTCAGGAAAAAGGATCACCACAGGAATTTGAGTTTCACTAAAAGCACTCGCCACTGCTCCTCCAGTATCTCCAGATGTAGCTACCCATACTGAACGTTCTTGAGCATTCTCTAAACGAGAGAGACATTGTGCTAAAAACCGTGCTCCCGTGTCTTTAAATGCGGCCGTGGGACCATGAAACCATTCCAATACGGATATTTTTGGAGTTTTTTGCAACAACGGAATACTAAAGTTAAAAGCATATTTACAAATATTATGTAGCTCAGGCTCTAATGAAGAATGAATAAAAAACGGTCGGAGTATTTTCTCAGCAATTTCATGAACGGTATGAATTCCCTCAAACGAATCCCACTCATAGAATGGAAAAACCTCGGGAACATACAATCCCCCATCAGGTGCAAGTCCACTTAAAAAAGCTTGCTCAAGTGTAACTAAAGGAGACTTTCCACGTGTACTTCTCCACAAGATGGCTTTATTCTTCATAAATCACTCGTGCTCCCTTTTGGTTTAAGGTACATACTTCAACCTGTGTTTTCAATCCTTCGTTTTCCCAAAGTTCCACTACTTGATCTCTCCAAGAGTGAGCTGATGAAAGGTCGGTAAACCAACCAAAAACAGTTGGACCTGAACCAGAAAGAGATGCCCCAATTCCTAATTCCTGAGCCCATTTTTGTATTTTTTCAAAAGAAGGAATTTGAGGTGCTCTCAAAGGTTCTACCATTTGGTCTCCAAAGACTTTTTTTAAAGCAAAAAAATCTCTTTGAATAAGAGAGGTCAATCCAACCAAAGATCGGGACAACTGTTCAATTGCATCTTGAAATAAGACAGTCTGAGGTAAAACACTTCTTGATTCACTTGTTAAAATTGAAAAACGTGGATGAATACAAACAGAAATCAATTCAGGTACCTCAATGGTCTGAACCACTTTGGTTCTAGAATCACAAAGAGTCACCCCCCCAAAAAAAGCAGCCGCAACATTATCTAAATGACGTGCCCCTGTCACTGCTTCTCCATCTAAAGCAAAAAGTAACTTTTGATCAGAAGTTAGAGGATGAGGTAAAAAGGTTTCGGCTGCGACAACAGCCGCAACAGCTGAAGCAGCGGATCCTCCCCACCCTGATCCCATGGGAATTCCTTTTTTGATATTCACCTTCCACCCAAAGTCTAAACCAAAAGCTTGCTGTAAACTCAAAAGAGCGGCTCCAGCAGTGTTCAACGATGGATCTAGAGGAACAGAATCTCCAGTCTCTTGTTCAATCAAAATATTTCGATCAGATATCTGTTCCAATCGGATGAGATCTCCGTGGTCTTTGAGCGCATATCCCATGCAATCAAATCCAATTGCAACGTTTGCAACAGTGGCTGGGGCAAATGCCGTAACAGTTTTCATTGAGCCTTTGTCCTTGACTTCAGGGCATTCTGTCAATACCTCTTTAGCTATGGGCGATTGCACAAAATGTACGGCACGATGTTGTAATTATATTAGTACTGAAATTGATGAGCCAGAAACTCGTGAGGATTTTGACCAGCTATTATGGCAAATTGCACACCAAGATGTTTCTATTTACGTCGATGAAGGAGAATGGCACCTCAGTTTCAATACCCGATGCCGTTTTCTAAACTCGGATTTTTCCTGTGGAATCTACGAACATCGTCCTCAGCTTTGTAGAGATCACTCTGATGATGTTTGCGCTTATGATGGTGAATACGATTTTGAGATGGAATTTCAAAACTACGAAGAATTAAAATCATATATTGATGTCTACTTCTCTAAAGACGGTGAAAAAAAAGTAAAAAAACTACGCAAACAATGGGCGCCTAAAAGCTGGGTTTCGCCCGATGAAGATCCACGTCCCGTTGAAATTAAAAACCATCAATGGAGAAATCCCAAAACTTTTAGAGAAGGAAAACCTCACGCTTATCTCGCAGGGACCGAAGAATAACAAGATTTTGAAGTCATTAAAGACACAATACACTCTGGGCCCATTCTTTCTTATAATGAGAGTATGAACTTAAAGTCACTCCTATGGGGGTGCTCAATCGTCATCGTTCCGATTCTTTCAGGATGCAATCCAGAAGCCTTTGAAGCTCAGATTGGCGCATTTGAGAACTCTCAAGAACCACCTTCAGAAGAGGCTCCTTCGCCTTCTCCTCCTAGTAATCCACCATCGGGACCATCTACTTTTTCAAGAGTAGTCTCCGTTGGCTATGGAGGAAGAAGAATTACCTCGGATGACGGGTATGTTTGGGAAAACAACCAACTTCTCGTTTCCCAAGGATCAGCAGGAGGAGACGATGATGATAACCTCAGAGGAGTCGGATTTGGTGACGGTCTTTTTGTGGCTGTTGGTGGATCGAGTCTAAGAAGAGTTCTTACGAGTCCAGATGGAGTGACTTGGACGCATCAGAATTTTGGTTATACAGGCTGGATGGGTGATGTCGCTTACACCAATAATATCTATTTTGCTGGCGGAGGAAATGGAATTCACATGATTGGAACACGATCCCCAGAAACGACTGGTGGAATTCAGTGGAAATCTTATTCTCCGTACTCAATTCAAAATTCCGATGTCGATCATCTCATTGGTGGAGGCTCTCCTGTATACAATACGCATATGAGAAGAATTGCTGCTGGAAATGGACTTTTTGTAGCTGTGGGAGACAGTGGAAGAAGAAGTGTAACCGACGGTTCTGAAAATAATGAAGGAAGACTTCAGTGGATCAGTCATCAATGGAGTGGAACCGTACGTAGAGATGTTGCTTTTGGAAACAATATCTTTGTCGCTGTTGGTGACAGTGGACTCAGAGAGTACTCCACTGACGGCATTCAGTGGAACACCTCAAATGATCAACAGGGATGGGCTGCCGGATGTGCATCGATTCCTTCAGGCACGTCTTTTCGAAGAGTGATATGGACGGGCAGCGAATTCGTTACTATTAGCAATAACTCTGGGGGACAGTTAATTATTGCAAAAAGCCTTGATGGTCAAAGCTGGACATGGCATCCGTTCTCTCAACAGTTAAAATTAATTATTCAATTCAAAGACGAGTTTTTTGGGTTAAATGGTTGGTCAACTCCAACAATTTACCGAGGGGTTGAGACTCCGGGTATAGATTCATGTGGATACTCTATTGACTTAATTTCATTTAGCTCGAAAGACTCAGAAAACCAATCGATCTGGAGTGATTCGATGAATATTCCAAATGATATGGTGATTGGAGATATTCCTCTCTAAGACTTCCACTTCAAACTACAGCCCATCGAAGGAACTATTTCTTTTTGGATCAAATGACCACTAAGTAGATCATCAATCGCATCTGCTAAGTCTGTTTGAGTGACCTTTGATGGATCTTTCCAAGAGTCATCTAACCGTCCTCGGTACTTCAACGTCCAGTCATTCTCTTTCTTAAAAAGAAAAAGATCAGGAGTACAAAGAGCACCATAAGCCTTTGCAACTTCTTGGGTCTCATCTTGAACATAAGGAAAAACAAAGCCTTGTTCTTTTGCTCTGTCTTTCATTTTTTCAAATGAATCTTCAGGGTAGGTAGATGCATCATTAGAGTTAATCCCAATGAATCCTACTTTTTGAGAAGTATATTTTTTTGCTAGTTCATTTAACCGTTCTTGAATCGCAATGACATAGGGACAATGATTACAAATAAACATTACCAACAAAAGAGATCGATCAGAAAAGTCTGAAAGAGAAATCCATTGATCATCAGTCGATTTCAAACAAAAATCCGGTGCAACAAAAGAACGAACAGGTTCACTATAAACAAGAGCCATATCTAAGCAGTAAGATCATTTTAAGCAAAAGTCTATTCAAATTACTCACCTGAAGCTTTTTTGGCAAATTCTTCATCAGAATTATTTTGGTCAGTATAATCTTCAAAATTCACAATATTATCTGAAGGATGATCAACAAAAGTTCCTCCATTAATAGCAACATTGATTTCAGCAATTACTTTAAAAAGATCTGCAGACTTTTCTTGAAGAGTTTCAGCAGTAAGAAGACTATCAGATGATAAAGATGAGTTTTCATGAGTGATAGTATCAAGCATTTGCATTGCTTTGGTAATTTCTTTAACTCCTGAAGCTTGTTCTGAAGATGCTGAAGCAATTTCTTGTACCATTTGATTTACTGTATTTACACTTTCCAAAATTTCTTCAAGACGCTCACCACACTCTTCTGCTGTTTTCATTCCTACACTAATTTTCTCTTCACCCTCTGTAAGTAAAACTTGCATTCGAGCTTTAGACGACTCTACAATCTCTGTCACCTGTTTAATTGAACTATCAAGCATTTCTGTGATCTCGAGTGCTGCTTTTCCAGACATCGAAGCCAAATTACCAACTTCCTCTGCAACTACAGCAAATCCCTTACCGTGTTCTCCTGCCCTAGCAGCTTCCACAGATGCGTTGAAAGATAAAAGTTTTGTCTGAAATACAATGTCGTTAATGACCTTTGTTTTTTCACCAATGTTGGAGATAACTGAAACAATTTCAGTTATTTTTTCATTATTTTTATTGACCTCACTTACTACGCTTTCATTACTTGTAGAAACCTCGCGAATAGAAGTCAGCATCCGATCCACCGTTTGCTTCCCTTTAACTGCAGCTTGACTTGCTTCGCTTGAATGCTGTGTAGATGACTGCGCTGAGTCTGCATTTTTCTGAACCATACTGCTAATTTCGTCAATAGATGAAACCGTTTCTTGTAAACTACTAGCTTGTTCAGACGAAGATCGACTCATTTTTTCACTCGTTTGTTGAACTTGATTTGAAGCTTCTCCTATTTGATCTTTTGTTACCGAAAGGCCATGAACTACGGATTGCAATCTTCCTACAGGCCCTCTAATGATAAATGCTGAAAACAGAAGTCCCAATATTCCACCTAAGACAATAAAAAGTACAACTTTTGGCGTAGAAGAACTTTTTCCAGCAAGTGCTGCTGCTGCCTTTACTTCATCTACTCTACTTGTGATTGCAAAAACTCCATGCAATTTTCCATCATTCCAATTTTCCATATCAAAACCCAAAATGTCTTTTCCATTTCCCCAGGGACTCTGTGATGGATTTCCATGACAGGTTAAACATGCATGAGCCTTCTTTATCCTCACTGGACGATAGACTGTCACTTCATTATCTTTATTTAAAACAAATTCTTTCAAATTGGAGTCGTTTTTGAATTTATTAAAGACTTTCATTTCCTCTGGAGTTGCTTCGTTTTTTGGATTTCTTGGCTCATCTGAAAATACACGAAATTCATAATTTTGCTCTTTCGCTTTTTCACTTCCGATCACCATCGCAGCATAGATAGGAACTTGTTTTAAAATTGTTTCTTTATCATCTTTTGTAAGTTGATCAGAACTCGTATACTTATCTGTAAAAATTTTAATCATGGGCTTTAAGCCACCCTGCTGAGCAACGTATTCTCCAGCTACATTAATACGACCATGAAGAGTTCGCGCCTTTTCAATCAGCCCCTCTTTAAACTCTTTTTCATTAAAATAAATTGCTACTCCAGTAGCAAGAGTTCCGCAAATTAAACAACTAATTGCAACTGAAAACAAAACCTTAGACCTTAAACCGAGCTTATTGAAAATCCCCATTTGCTTCCTCTTTTTCACAGATGTTATACAATACAAAGCTTGTGCTTCATTCCTATCGGTGAATACAATGGAAAATTTAATATAAAAAATTCTTACCAGAATACATATTAAATACACGAAGTTATCTGTTAAAAAATAATAATCTATTTAAAAACAAAAACTTAAAACGAAACCTCAGCAGGACGCTTAGATTGATCAATCACTTTTGATCGATCTTTTTTCTTCTGAATCACTTTTACTCCCCCGGAGCCATATTGAAGCTCCGCTGGAACCTTTGAACCATCTAATTGGATTTCCGAACGACTTCGAACAATAGAACCCGTATTTCCAGTAGAAGGAGAAACTGAATCTTCTTCTCCACTGAGTGAACCTAAATCAACACCTGGCTTCGCTGAGGGTTGATCCATTTGGTTTTTAATCCCACGAGCAACAGCAGCCTCATATGGAGCCACCATTTGCTTTCTCATTTGTTTTCTTTTTTGAGGGGAAGGTTTTTCTTTACGGACTCTTTTCAAAAATTCTCTTTCTGCTTGAATTTTTTGATTATGAAGAGAATCCACTGGATCCGCGAAAGAAAGAAGAGGAAACAAAAAAAGAAGGTTTAAAATAAACTTCATCTGTTTATTTTAAACCTTAAACGTAAAAAGCTCAAAAAGAACAAAATCAGCTCTTTTTGAGCGTCAAAATTTATTCATCACATTCCATGTGATACTCGATAGTCTCACAACTGAGCTCCCCCACAACCTCTTCGTCGCGGATTTCAAGTTTTCCTTTGACAATGTTTGGAGACAGTGCGTGATACTTTAGCGAAATTTCAGGGGAAACAAAATGGACCTCTGTCTTATTTCCGATCGAGACATAAGACACTTTTGTTTGAAAAATTCGTTCCCGCTCAGTAATGTAGTCGGGTTCATTTTGAACGACCAGCTGAAGCAAAGAAGGCTCACCTAAAACTGCATCTTCAGTCGCACAATAAATTTTAGGATCAACATATGCACGAAGTTCAAACGGAACAAGCTCTCCCGTTTCTAATGTCTTCATTTTACCCTCACAATAAGCATCAACAACCAGCTCCGTTGCTTGGCTAGAAACTGACATCAAAAAAACACCTAAAATAAAACTTAATTTCATACTTCATCCCCTTTTCTTTTAAAGAAAATAAAGACTTAACAGCTCCATTTGAGAAAAACTAAAAATTAAGGTTTTTAGACACCTTCTTGAGAACTAAAAAACTAACTCACTGTAATTATTAAATAAAAATAATTAAAGTAAATTTGTCAAGAATTATAATCCACGTTATAATTAAAATTGGGGAAAAATTCATACGCCATCTAAAAATCTTCGGGGGAAGCTTTTAGAGAAAAAATAGGGGGATCGGCGATGAAAATAAATTATTGGGGACTTCTTCTCATTCTTTATTCAATTCAGGGATTCGCTGGATCTCAAGCTGATGGCAGCTACACTTTTGCGTGTACTCAAGATCAAAGCTCAGGTGGAAGTAAAACCGTCACAGGACAATTTGCAACTCCAGACCAACCACTACAAACAAAGTCTTGTTCCATTGGAAAAAAACCATGCGACGGAGCACCTGATAAAGCTCTCGTTCCAATTGTAACGAACGATTTGAAGTGGTCGATTTTTCAAGAAATGACTGAATATGCAACTCTTGAAAAGATCGACGATCTTTATACCTTCTGTCTTCCTTCTTTTGATGAGAATATCGAACAACTTCAAATCAATTTAAATATTACTCTTGAGAAAACACAAGGATCTCAACTCTTTAAAAAATTGAAGACACTCTCAAGTTGCGATCCACTCCGTTTTCAGCATTACAAATTTGGGTCCTCCCTTGGTTTTGATATGAAAAGTGGAAAAAGACTCAAGGCAGTCAAAATGAAAATCGGAGAGACTCAAGGAAATAACGGACAAATCAGGTACCAAGGTGCACTTGAACGAGCCACTCTTCGTGGAGCATGGGTGGAGACTGTTTTACATAAACTTCAAGAAGTCATTCAAGAAATTGAAGAATTTAAAGGACTCAAGTCTGTTCACGGAGCCTGTGCGGAAACTAAAATTGAACTCAATAAAATCGATAATCAATCCTCTTCGGTGACCGGAAACCTCCCGTTAGGACTCTGTTCTTTAGACATCGACTGGAATGGGGTCTGCCTTCACAACAAGATGGAAGGGCTTACAGAAGAACAAAAAGTTTCACTTGCGCTCCATAAACAAGCAGCTTGTCATATTCAAAAAGCCTTTTTAGGAATTGAAGTCGGTTATGTAAAACTAGCTGAATGCGAAGTCAAAGCCAGAGCCAATGACCTTTTTATGGCTCATCTTACCGAAGCTACAGGAAATGAATCTCAAGGTCTTCTTGTAAATTTAGAAAAAACCGAAGGAATTTTTTTCGCTTTCAGAAGTACCAAAGGGGTTGATCCTCGCAATACCAGAGCCTATTTTGGTGATGCAAAAGCAAAAGAAATCAACGATGCGTGTGACAGCAGAGCCTATTCAAGCAATACGAGAAAAGCCAATAAAAAATCAGATTCTTATAAAAAGAGAAGAATGATTGAAAATCGAATCAACTCATACATGACTTATCCTGAAAACCTTTCGGGACATGAAAACTTCCAAATGTCTAGACAAGCCAATAAAGGAAAAAATAAAAAACGATCATGTATGAGAAAAGTAATTCAAAGAGAACACTCGACTCGCTTTATTCAAGCAGTTGCAATGATTCTTCAAGAGGAGATGGGTTTACTGAAAACAAATGCAGATTTTATAAACTACTCTGCTCGTAACCCTGTTGATCGAGTTCCTACAGGAGACGAAAATGAATAAAAAAAATAAAATCATCTTCACTTCATTTAAAGTAATAGGAATTTTTACTTTGCTCCATTGCAACAAAAACGTGGACTTTGCAATCGATGGAAACTGTCCTTCCAGTGCTGCTGATCAAATTCTCTTAGTGAGTAACCAACAACAGACTTGCTGTGAAGGAGGAGACGCTCCTGAATGTCCACCTCCCCGTTTTGATCCATCTGAATATGTTTCAGATGCAGTAGACATTGGAGGAGGATCCAGAAAATCCTTAGATGCAGCCGTCGCACTTAGTGGTGGCCCAGGTCTAGATCCCACACCTACTCCAGAAGAAGAGGAGGAGGAAGAAAAAGTAACAGAATCACTCCTTGGAAAATCAAGTGCAGTAGGAGCCGGTGGATTTACTCCTTTTGCTAAAAAAGAAGAAAAAGCCTCCCTCAATAATCCACTCACTCCGAGTAAACGCTCTGGTGGTGGTGGAGGGACCGGTTCTCCCGGAGCAGGAAAAGGGTTTGACCTTGGAAATGTCTCTACTTCAGGAATTACTCAAGGAACAGATGAAGAAGAAAAAGAACTCTCCGAAGAGGATGGAGCTTATGCCGGAGGCGGCGTACCTAGTGGAGGCGGGAAAGAATCGAAAGGGGTTAACCTCGCTGGGATCTTTGGCAAAAAATCAGGCCCTCTTGGAGGTACTGGTAGAGAACTTGCTTTTGGGAAAAAAGATGAAAACGGAAACCTGATTGAAGATCCAGATGATTATTTCGCAAGAATTAATCCAAATGATAGTCTTTTTAGAGTCGTCACTAAAAGGTATCAACGTAAATCACAACGATGGGCTCTTCAAAAGTCAAGAGACCTATTGAAGTAAGTTAAAACTGAATTTCTGACGGCGAAGGGGGGGAAGCTTTTTTTGAATCAAATTCAATCTCTGCAGGAACTGATTCTGGAGATAAAATCGGCGTAGATTCCTTTTTGTTTACAGGAGGAGAAACTGTTTTCGGTGTCTTTTTTTGATTCAAAGAATTTTTATTTTTTTTGTTTTTATTTTCTATACTTTTTTGAAGTGCCTTTTCTTTTTTAGAATGAGCACGAGAAAGATGTTGTTGAAAAACCTCTTCTCTCAGTTGTTTTCTTTCAGAAGGAGTTCTTTTTTTCTCCATCAGCTTTTGAAAATATACTTCAGGCCCTTGAGCGAAAGTAAAACAAGAAAATAGCATATAAAATATGGCTAACATGGATATAAGAATCTCAAAATTAGTAACAAAACTCAATGACTCATTCACCAAGATCAATCTGGTTTTTCTCAGTCTCATTGTATTCCAATCTTCATGGGCAATCGATGAAATTAACATCCTTTGCAGAAATGGACAGAGCACCAACAGCTGTGCACAAGCAGCTCTTCCCACCTGTAATGAAGTACTCTATGGAAACCCAAGAATTCAAAACGATATTGGACTCCTTGCTCAGTTTGACCAACAAGTAGAAACTCGACTGATCAATCATAAGTTTGAATCAAATAGAGACAAACACCTTCCCGTTTGTGACCTTATCAACAACTGGGGCAGTCGAGAAACTTGCTCTCCTAACGTAATCATAGGTCCTAAAGTAGAGATTCAATGGAATTCCATTCCTTACCTAAAACCTCGATCTTTTGAATTTATCTACCAAGGAAAAAATGCTCAAAATAGAGACTACGGAAGTGCCGATTCCGCCTACCTCAGAGGCGCAAGAATGGCGGCCTTAAAGTGCCATTCTCAACAAGTAAGAGAAGAACTCGTAAGTAAAAAGGGCATTGTTCTCACCTCTCCTGTTTGCGCTGTTCCTGCTCAAGCCGTTCAAACACGAATCTCTCAATCAGATCATCTTCAAAAACTTTTTTCTGAAGACCTCTGTAATCAAGGAACTCAAAAACTCGACTGGGAAGGAATCTGCGCATGCACTCCAGAAATGGCTGAAAACGGTATTGGTGGATGTGAATCCGTATCTACTCTTTATAGTGATGAAGCTTTTATGAAACATCGACAAGCTGCGTGCAACCTCCTTCCAGGAATGGAAGGCTTAAATAAAGAAATGATTCTACTCGCAAACTGTGAAATCATTGCTCGATCGAACTCGAGCTACCGAGCACATTTTTCTTTAGGCGGGTCTCTGAGCCCACAAAAAATACAAGACGAAATTGGAGGAGAGATTGAATCTGCTTATACTTCAATTAAAAATCAATGCAAGAATGATCATCCTTACCAAGCAGATCTCGGTCATCGAAATAAAAGACGTGATTGTATTGAAGAAAAAATAGGAGAAAAATATCAAGATCTTCTTAAAACTCTCATTGAAAAACTTTCACAAAGATATTTTCAGGGAAATTCATGTAGAGGACTCTCGTTATGAAGCAACACTTTCTTCTGATTTTTGCTATGAGTTTTCTATTTGCAAACTGTCAAAACGAAGATCGTCCTTCAGATTCCCCTGGACTCGCTATTCATTGCTATGGTCCTGATAATACTTTTGTTCCAGATCACTTAGCTGCGACTTGCTGTCAAGGAGGGCAATTTAAAACAAATCCACCCGATGAATGCATGGAGGCGCTTGATGAAGATTTGGCAGAAATTTATGAACACATTTTTTTTCTTTTAGACGAAGTAGTTGACCCTTCTTTCAGACGAGCAGCAGAACTTGCAGATGGTCCCGAGGTAAAAGTTGAAGATGCGCCCGAAGAAAACGAAATTCAAACCTTTACTTCTAATCGATCTCAGTCCACTGCAGCGATAGCTTCAGCTGCGTCGGCTCAAGTAGAAAATACCCGAAAACAAGGCATCCCTCTTCCTCCTCCGCTTGACTTCAAAAAAGAATCTCCCTCTCAACCCGGTGGATCCGCAGGCCCCATTAGCCCAGCGGCAGGCTCTGAATTTTCAATTGGCTCCGTACAAACGTCTGGAATCACCTCCGGAGTCTCAGAAGACTCTCGAATCAGTGTTGTCTCCTCAGGAGCTTACGAGTCCGGATCTCATGAAGTTCAGTTTCAGGGCTCTTCGGTTCAGCCTTCCCCAACTGAAACTCTAGGTAAAGAGATTGAAATCGGTGAGAAAAAACCGATTTTTTCCGAGATTCAATCTTCAGATCCTAAAAATTATTTTAAAATGACTCGCTTAGGCGATAATTTATTTAAAATCGTAGAGCGTCGTTATCAAAAAAAATCAAAAACTTGGTTCAATAAAGATTTAAAAATTCGACTAAAACAATCACAAAAACTGACTGAATCAAAGTAGCATGAATTTCTTCAAATTTATGATACGGATGATCTCCTATGAGCCTTTTTATTCAAAAAAACGTTTGCCTACGCCCCGCGTCTCGAATTTCCTCTTGGAGGAGAATTGCTTTAGGAACCTGGAAAGCCCCGAGTGATCCCAGTGTTTATGGGACTGTTGATTTTCCTGCAGAAGCTGCCCTCTCTTATCTTCAACGCATTGAAGCTGAAACTGGACAAAAAATGAGTATTACGCATTTTGTAGGAAAAGCCGTAGCAGAAACACTAAGAAGA
This sequence comes from Pseudobdellovibrionaceae bacterium, assembly GCA_002722705.1. Classification (GTDB taxonomy): domain Bacteria; phylum Bdellovibrionota; class UBA1018; order UBA1018; family UBA6935; genus UBA6935. The sequence continues at coordinate 38,372 of PBMP01000012.1, forward strand.
CACCCAGAAATGAATTGCCTCCTTCGAATGGGGCGATTTTACCCTCGTGAAACCATCGATATTTTTTTTCAAGTAGCTCCAGATAGCACAGGAGAAGATCTTTCAGGGACTGTTATTAGAAAAGCAGATCAAAAATCAGCCTATGAAATTTCAGTTGAAATGTCTCAAAAGGTTTCAAAAATAAAAACAAAGACAGATCGATCTTACTCTAAAATGAAAAAAACAATGAACCAAGTTCCTGGACTCATGGCGTACCGAGCTGTTCAACTAAACGCCTTCTTAATGTATACGATGAATCGCTGGTCAAAACTCCTTGGGGTTCCAAAAGACCCTTTCGGAAGTGTGATGATTACCAACATCGGTTCTCTTGGATTAGATTCCGCATACGCTCCACTTGTTCCGTGCTCACGCGTTCCTTTGGTTTTTGCTTTAGGAAGTGTCGAAGAACGTCCTTTTATAGAAAAAGGCCAAGTGGTACCCAAACTTTCTGTACGTCTTTGTGCAACCTTTGACCATCGAATTGTTGACGGTGTCTATGCTGGACATTTTGTAAAAACCTTAAAAAAGATTTTTAACGACCCAGAGAAAGAACTTGGTTATCATAAGAAAGATGAGGAAAGTCCTAATCTTAATTCACCTATGCCTCTTATTGAGCCCAGAGCTGAAAGCCGCTTCTGATCCGGCTCAACAAAATTTTTATCAAGTCCTTCGTGAGGTTTTTTCTGACTTTCGAGAAGATATAAAGCAATAGAAAGTCCCTCTCAAAAAAAAATTAATTTTGGGAAAAGTAAATACAAACGAAACGCTTCCAAAAGACTTTAAAAGGCATCTGACTCTCATTTTAAAAAGACTTCTGACTCGATATCATGACTCAGTCCTTGTGTATGAACCAAAAGAAGCTGAACAACGCATTGACCTTTATTTTCAGTATTACCCAGAAGGAATGATTGCTTCTATTGGTATTTTTGATTTACCTCAAGTCACAGACAAACAAGAGTCTTCAATAGAAAAGCTCGCATGGAGCGGAAGCTATGATTCAATCACTTCTCGTGCAGAAAGAGAAAGAAGACCTCAACTCGAAGACCAAATCGATCGTTCTGTTTTATTTTCTCATTACAATCGAAGAACGCTATGGAGACCGACTGTTCAAACCGCCGTACTGAAAGACCTCCAAAGCCTGACTTCGGCACTCTATGTAGGAATGCGAATTTCCGAACAGTATGACTACCGTAGAAAAGAAGCAGGTCTAGAGCTTGGAATGTATTTTGATCTTGCCTCTCTCTCGGGAGCGTCAGGAAACACGGCTCTTTTTTCACGATTTAACCTCAACTTACTTTTTAATCACCATTGGAATTTTTTTGGAAGAAAAGAAGTTGAAAATGAAGCAAGAGACTCTGCTTTTGCAGGAGCTGGTTTTACTTGGATTAGCGAAACCTTAATCAGTCCATATATACAAGGTGGTTACGAATGGAGACTTGGAAAGCTCTGGATTGTTTCAGGTTCAATCGGATACCGCCTTCCTGTTCGTGTTTTTGGAACAGAAAGTTCCGGAACAACGTATTCCACTCCTGAACTTAAAATTGGCCTTGCTGCTCTTTTTTAATTTAATGTTTCCATAAAAGCTTCTAGACGTTCAATCAACCATTGCCTTTTTTCAAAAGGAAGACCATGCCCTGTTCCCTGAACTTCCTCAAAAGTAAGTAGAGGTGAATTTTTAAAATTCTCCTTTTCTTTTTCATAGTCCTCACGCGTCCAAACGGGACTTGTTTCTCCTCGAAGTGCGAGAACAGGAATATGATATTCATCTGTTATTTTTTTTAACCACTCACGAAGTGAAAAATCTTTTACTGCCTCAATAGAACGAAGTAATGCTTCAATATCGAAAGGAAACCTCACTTTTTTATCAGTATCAACATAAGAAACAGCCATTAAATATTGAGAAATAGATGGATCAGGGCTGTTTGATGCAAGCCATTCTTTTGCAGTCGTTCGATCCTCAAATTCACTAGGAAGCCCCCTTAGACATCCTGCTAAGGTTTCTCCAAGTCCTCCCCCTGCAGCTCCATAAAAGCCAAGATCAATCAAGACTAAACCTTTTACTCGTTGAGGACACTGAATTGCAGTCGCAACTGCTGTTCTTACCCCCATAGAATGAGCCACAATCAAGGTTTTTTGAATCTTATGTTTTTTTAACGTCTCGACAACATCTTCACCAAAAGCTTGTGGTGAAAAATCTTTCAAATAAGGGTCTTGACTCCCCCCATGACCTCTTTGGTCAAATGCCCAGACTGGATATCGATCCTCAAGGCGAGCAGCAAAAGGTCTCCATAACGCACCTGTTCCGCCCATTCCATGAAGAAATAAAAACTGTATTTGCTCAGAGGACGAAGTCCCCCAAAAAAAAGCATTCAATTCCATATTGACTCCCGTTCTCTCTTCGTTATCATTTCAGGGTCATAAAGATCAACGGGAAGTCAGATTTGTGCAACATTCAAAGGATGAAATTCAAAAAACACTTCAATTAGCGCACAACCAATTTGAGCGTTGCGACCTCGAGTCTGCGTTTGAAGGGTTTAAAAGTGCCTACGACAAAGCAATCAAAAAAGAGGACATTCCTGGAGCGTGCGAGGCACTTCGAGGGATCATTCGATATTCAGCGGAAGCTCTTAATCATTCTCTCATTAAACAGTGGGTCAATGTCTTAAAAAAATATATTGCAGACTATCCTTCCGAAGTTCCCGCAGTTACCTGGTATACATTAGCAACAGTTCACTTGGTTCAATTTCAATGGAAAACTGCAAAAAAATATACACTTCGTTTTTTAAAGGAAGTACGAGAAGAAAATTGGGATCAACCTCGACAAAAAGAAGCTGCTATTGCAAAAGGAAGAAGCGCTCTCTGCCATATTAATCTCAAGCAAGGGCACTATGATCGTGCGCAATACTTTGCAAAAGCACTACTGAATGTTTATGAAGAAGAAAAGTACCGTGGAATCAATGGTTCTCTTTACATGGTTTTAGGACTGGTCCATGAAACAAAAGGACATCTGGACCGCGCAATCGAATGTTACAGAAAAGCCCACGGAACCTATTTAGAAGAACACAACTGGTATCATTATCTTTATGTCATCTACGCTTACGCACGAATTGCGAGAAAAGAGAAAAATTACTCTAGGGCTTACTGGCATCTCGATATGATTTCTCGAGCAGCGCAAACTCCAGGTTTTGGCCGTATTCAACAAGAAATCCGAAAAGAAAAAGAGATTTTAAAGACAGAAGCAATCGATCTTCTCGTCGACGCTCGAAACGGAATCATTCAAACACGAGAAAATTCAAAAATTCAACTCGGAAAACAATATGTCCTTCTTGATATTTTGGAAGCTCTCTCTTCTGCTCATGAAAAATCAGGAGCAGATAAAGAACGAGGATTATCTAAAGCAGAAATCATTAGTGCAGTTTGGAAAGAAAAATACCGCCCTGAATCTCACGACAATAAACTTTACTACAACATCAACCGCTTAAGAAAAATGATTGAACCTAACATTCGAAAACCTCGATATGTCTTAAACTGGAAAGAGGGATACCGCCTCGCTCCCGGATTAAAAATTCAATTTTTAAGTGGAAGAAACGAAGAAACAAAAATTTTAAATGAACACCCCCCTGAGAAAGGAAAAATACAATGAAAACACTTTTAATCTTAATACTTAGCTTGTGTGGAGCATCTTACTCTTGGAGTGAAGAAAAAATAAGAATCCAAGAACTCCCTACTAACCTTCCTCTGATGCTACCTGAAGGAGGAGAAATTCCAATTCCTCATGCAAGAATCAACAAGCGAATGGAACTTGCTCCAGGAGAATTCTATGAACTTCATGGAAGAATTGAATCGATTGCAGGAATTTATTATTTTGAAGTCGATTTGATGAAGCATCCGTGGCTTGCAGTTTCATATCGAAACGAAAGACCTTTTTATCTCATTGAAAACCCTGAAAATTTTCACATCGCCTCATGGACTCAAGCAGGGACACAGGTACTTGTTCGAGCAAACGGAAAATTAATCAATGACCAGTATCACATTTTTTTAGAGATTGTTCGACCTTGTACACCAAGCCTTTTTGGTAAATAAACTTCAGAACATAAAGAAACAAAGAGAAATGAAAAAAATTTCATTTCTCTTTGTTTTTTAATAATCCCTTAAATCAACCTCAGGAAACACATATCCAAGTTCTCTCATCATTTTCCCTGTAACGGAGCTCTTATGATGAACCAGCTGAAAAGGTGGCATCTGTGCCACTACTTTTCCTCCAGAGGTTCCACCACCAGGTCCGATATCAATCACCCAGTCGGCTTGAGCAATGACATCCATATGATGTTCAACCATCCAAACGGTTTGGTGAGATTCCACCAAGTCTTGAACCACTTGAAGAAATTTCTTTACATCTTCTTGATGTAAACCTGTTGTAGGTTCATCAAAGACAAAAAGCATACGACTATCAAAATGAGTTTCTAAAGCAGAAGCGATCTTTAGCCGCTGGGACTCTCCACCACTCAGGGTCGTTGCTGATTGTCCTACTTGAAGGTAACCAAGCCCCACATCTCGAAGTAACCCAAACTTTCTAAGGAGAACAGAGTTATCTCTAAAAAGATCATACGCTTGATCAATTGTTAATCGCAAAAGTTGAGATATATTATGTCCGCGATAAGTTACATCAAGCACATTTTTTTTAAAACGATCTCCTTCGCATTCCTCACAAGGAATTTTAACATCAGCCATAAAATGCATATCAATACTAACTTCGCCTTCGCCTTTACAGACAGGACACCTTCCACCGTCTACATTAAAGGAAAAGTACTGAGGAGAGAAACCTCGCCTTAAAGAAATGACCTGACTTGCATAGATTCTTCGAACTTCGTCCCATGCTTTCATATAGGTTGCAGGATTGGAACGAGAACTTTTTCCGATTGGTTTTTGATCTAAAAGAACAACTCCTCGTATTTGCTCTAACCCATAAATAGAATCATAGGCTCCAATTTCAGCACTTTGATTTTTAGAAAAATGACTTTCAATGGCTCGATATAAAGTTTGATGTAATAAAGTACTCTTCCCAGATCCAGAGACGCCAGTCACTACGGCAAGTCTTTCCAAAGGCATCCGAACATTTACGTTCCTCAGATTGTTTTCTCGAGCTCCTTTAATTTCAATCCACTTTTGAGGTTTATTTCTAATTTTTTTTGGAACAAACGGAGGTTGATCTCCAATATAGGGAGCTGTCAAACTAGTTTCTGCTTTTAAAAAATCTTTAGGTTCCCCTTGAAGAACAAGTTCCCCACCTCGGTGTCCAGCTGCAGGCCCAATTTCAACTAACCAATCTGCTGCTTTCATCACTTCCGGATCATGCTCAACCACAACCAAAGTATTTCCTTGATCCCTTAAATCTTTTAACACATCAATTAAACGCTCCGTATCTGCAGCGTGAAGACCAATAGAAGGTTCATCTAAAACATACAAAGTTCCACACAAACCATTTCCAAGTTGAGTTGCCAAATTAATTCTTTGAAACTCTCCTCCAGACAAGGTTTTTGCAAGCCTTGAAAGAGTTAAGTACCCAACTCCAACTGCCTCCAAAAAGGTTAATCTTTTATCAATCTGATATAAAACTTCTTTGGAAATTTTTTTTTGATCTGCGGAAAGCTTTACTCCATGAAGCCATTGAAGTGCTTGCTGAACACTAAAATCTAATATCTCAGCGATATTTTTATCTCCTATTTGTACCGCAAGAGCATCTGGCTGGAGTCGAGCACCATGACATGACTCACATATCTTTTGGCTTTGATAACGCCGGATAAAAACGCGCACATGAAGTTTATATTTTTTAGTCTCAAGGTATTTAAAACAACCTCGAATTCCAAAAAACTTTCTGTCATCAGGATGTCCGTTCCAAATTAAATCTTTTTGAGACTGAGTTAATTCACTGTATTTTTTTCCAATAGAAATTCCATGACGTTCACAAAACCTCCATAAATCGACTTGCCAATCGGTGGTCGACGGCTTAGAAAGCGGATCAATCGCACCATTCTTAATGGTTTCATTTGGAAAAGGAACGACTTTAGATTCATCTAGATCCAAGGTATGACCAAAGCCATTACAGTCTGGACATGCACCTATTGGACTATTAAATGAAAATAATTGAGGGGTTGGTTTTGTGTATTTTTTCTTACACTTCGAACAAGCGAACTCGCAATTAAAAACCTGCCATCCCTCTTTTTTAGTCGTGTGATCATAGTCCATCAAAATTACGGTTTCATTTCCAATACGCAAAGCTTGTTGAATCGAATCCATTAAACGAACTTCTGTATCTCGATCAACTTCTTTAGTTTTTAGTCGATCAACAACCAAAAATAACTCTTGATTCACATAGGCCGATTCTGGCATTTCTGGAAAAGCTTCAGTTTGATAATCATCTAAATCCAACTCTTGTATTTTTCTTTTTCCAGTGGGTTTCCAAATCAATCGTCGAAACCCTTGTTCTCGAAGAGTCAACAAGACAGAATTCAAAGAAGAAGGTACAGGATTTTTTTTCTTTGAAACCTTCTTTTTTTTTGCTTTCTTTTTCTTTGCGCTTTTTTTCTTTTTCTTAGGAGTAACCGATTCTATTCTCTCAATTGGTTTCAAAGGAGCTAAAATGGCTGCTTTCCGATTAGGAATCCATTGAATTGCCTCTTGGCAAATCATTGAAGCGTCTAACTGCTCAACCCACTTTTTACATTCTTTACAATAGACCCGGCCTGCTTTTCCAAATAAGACTCTCAGATAATCTACAATTTCAGTTTGAGTCCCAACTGTACTTCGTGAATTCACAACATGGTTGCGTTGTTCTAATGCGATAGCTGGAGGAATGTTTTTAACATCAACCACCTTGGGCTTAGGCATCTTTTCTAAAAATTGCCGGGTATAGGTGGAAAGACTCTCAATATAGCGACGTTGCCCCTCTGCATAAAGTGTTTCAAAGGCAAGAGAGCTCTTTCCGCTCCCACTAAGCCCCGTAATGACCGTCAGCTTCTTTTCAGGGAATCGAACATCTATCTTTTTCAAATTATTTTGCTCTGCACCGTAGATCAGAATATCTTTATTTGCTTTGGTCATGACCTTTAGTCATAAAGGTTTCTTGAGCTGTTTTCAATTAATCTTATTGTACTAAAGAGTGATCTAATGTCATAGCTCAGTAAAAATGTCCCTTTATGTGATCAGTAAAAATGTCCCGTTTCTAAGTGTTTGACTTTACTATTTTTCGACCGACAGAATGACTCTCCTTTA
>PBMP01000013.1 GCA_002722705.1 Pseudobdellovibrionaceae bacterium
AAAAATTTTATTTTTTAGAGGATTAATCGGAGCAGGATTGATCATCACAATCTGGATGTAATCCCTTACTTTTTATTCTTCTTCGAGAGGTCCTGTACTTTTATCGACAAGCTCTTTAAGCTCTTTTCCGACTTTGAAAAATGGAACTCTTTTTGGAGGGACTTGAACGACTTGACCTGTCTTAGGGTTTCTCCCTTGATACGATCCATAGCTTCGATTCACAAACGAACCAAAACCACGAATTTCAATACGATCATCTTTTTTTAAAGCGTCGGTCATCATATCAAAAACCATATTCACAACCATTTCAGCTTGTTTATGCTGAAGCCCACCTTTTTCAGAGATATAATTCACCAAATCTGCTTTTGTCATTTAAACGCTCCCCCATGAGGATAGATTGTATTCCTTACTCTCTAAAAGTAGAGATAGACTCCTGTTTTTGCAAGGTTTTTTCCTAGTCATCGACTTTTTTTTTAAGATTGTCAGAGAGATGACATTAAAAAAGACGCTTTCAATGATCAGCCCCTCTTGACTTCAATCATCCCTTCTGTTTTCCAAAGATCTGAAATAAAGAGACGATGATTTTCCGGTTCACCAAAATACTCTACATGAAGAATTGTTTTTCCATCTCGAATAAGAAAATCAGAATGACGAAGAATCAGATCTCTTGAAGACAGCAAATCTAAAATTTCTGTTCGAATCACTCCACTTGGATCAGTAAAAACAATTTTTGGAGCATAAGATCGACTTGCACTAAAAAATCGATTCGAAATCAAAGTCACAAAAACAAGAGTCAAAACGGTAATGATCGAAATAACAACTGACAATGTGTGGTATCCCAAACCGATCAACAACCCAATCGCTGCAACCACCCAAATAGAAGCTGCTGTCGTCAATCCAATGATATTTCCACGAGATTGAATAATTGCTCCTCCACCCAAAAAACCAATCCCTGAAACCACCTGAGCTGAGATTCGTGCAGGATCCCCAAAAAAACCAGAATCTGCGTAGGTTGCTGCTACTAAAACGGAAATAGAGGAAAAGAGCATTGATCCAACACAGATAAGAACATTTGTCTTTAAACCCGCTGCTTTTTGTTTCAATTCTCGTTCTAGACCAATAATGAGACCGCAAGCAAGAGCAGTCACTACCTTGGGTCCAAAAAAATAAAAAAGCTGAACTAAGGAATAGTGGACATGAGGAAGTTCCATCATTCCTATAGTCTATTCGATTGTTCTATCACTGGCAACCAATCGACTTTTTCAATTCTCGCCACTTTTCCATCGACTCTCCAGTGAAAATCCCAATTTTCAAAAAGTAAGTGAAATTCATCTTTATTTTTTTGTGAAAACGGCCTCGGATCATAGGCAATAATTTCCTCCACCCAGTCCACGATCTTGTCATTATAGTTTTCAATTATTTTCTTTACTTCCGAATTCCATTGAACATCGAAATATAATTCTGGTTTTAAGAAATCAGAATCTGCTTCAAAAACTCGGTCACAATAAGGTAAATAGGGCTTTAAATCAATGACAGGAGATCCATTCAAAAGATCTAACCCAGTCATCTTTAAAATAAATTCCGAAGAGGCCTCTTCCACTGAAATTAATTTACCAAGACTCAGTCCAATCGGATAAGGACGATCAGGAGTTCTACACGCATAAACTCCTATTTTCTTTTTACCAAAAAAACGAGGAGCTCTCACTTTCGTTTTTTGAGTCCGATCCATTCCTACTTCTAACCAACTTATCACCCAAAAATGAGTCGAAGACTCTATTCCAGTCATTCTTTGTCTTAAATCATCTGAATTCTTAAAAACAATTTTGCTTTCAATTGAACAAAGAGAAGACTGTCTTGGAATTCCAAATTTTTCTCGGAAAGGACTTCGAATATAAGCAATTTCTTTAACTTCAAAGGATGGCATTATGGTTTTAAAAATAAGACAGGGTTGATCGGACGACTTCCTTTTCGTATTTCAAAATGAAGATGAGGACCTGAGACCCTCCCACTTCTTCCTGAAAGAGCCACTAACTGACCTTTTTTTACTTTTTGTCCGATACGAACGAGGTTTCTTTGATGATGAGCATAAACAGACACAAAATCATTTAAATGTTGGATCACCACCATTCGACCGTATCCCCGGATTTTTGCTCCTGCGTAAATTACTTTTCCTGATTTTACCGCATATACTGGAGTACCCACTTTTGCTTGAAGGTCTACTCCGTCATGGGTTTTTCCTTTTCTTCTTCCAAAAGGAGAAGTAATTTGAATTTTCCGCAAAGGCCATCTCCAATATTTTTTTGTATCGGACTCAAGAGTATCTTCTTCAATAAAACGTTCATTTTTTCTTCCAGTTTCAAGCTCTGCTAAAACTTCAATCAATCCTTTACGGGGGTTTTCTTGAATACGAGAAGTTGCACACCCAACGAGCATGAATAAAAAACAAAAAGCAATTCGATTCATTTTTTCTCCAAACGAGGAAAACGTGCTCTTAATACTTCTGCAAACGCATGATCTGTCACATCCAGTTTCAAAGGAACAAGGCAAGGATGCCCATGTTCTACCCAATCACAGTCCGTTCCACAATCCTCTTGAAACCCTTCGTAAGTTCCTCCAACCCAAAAATAGTTTTTTCCCCGGTGATCTTTTCTTTTTAAAATTTTTCCACTATAGAAACGAAACCCTTGCTTTCCTAAACGAAGTGGTTTGAGTTGAGAAAAAGGAAGATCTGGAACGTTTAAATTCATCAACGTATGCTTAGGGATATTTTTTTTTAGTCCGATTTTAGAAAATAATCGAATAATCTGAACTGCTTGTCTGGCAGCTGATTCATAATGAATGAGTCGATCCTCTGGAGGATCAAAAAAGTTCACAGCGGTACTCACTGCCATTGATGGAATTCCTAAAAACGAAGCCTCTCTTGCAGCAGAAACCGTTCCCGAATAGTAAACATCTTGCCCCAAATTTGCTCCTCGATTCACACCAGAGACAACAAGATCAGGTTTTTTTCGGATGAGTTCACGAATTCCCAAATAAACACAGTCTGCAGGAGATCCGTTGACTGCATAATGACGAGGCCCCTTCTTAATCATTCGTAAAGGTTTATGAAGAGTTAATGAATGCCCTGTTGTACTTTTTTCCTCAAGAGGAGCAACCACAAAAACCTCTCCCAATTTTTCAAAAGCTTTGGCTAATACATGAAGCCCTCTTGCATCAATTCCATCATCATTAGAGATTAAAATTTTCATCTCCACCAGAATACCTCGAATGAAGAGTCCTTTCATCCCCTTTCTTAAGATGCAGCCTCTAGCTGTTCTCCTAAGCTACCTGAACCAAAACCATCTCCTGTTAAATTCAACCCTAAACTAAAGTCAAATTGGACTCCATTTTGGTCAACTGCATATCCTAAACTTGTTTTAACGGTCCAACAACGAGAAGGACTTTGATAACTCAAAGCTCCATTAACCGTATTAAATTTTCCATTGATCAAATCATACGTTGCTCGAGCTTCCGGTAAAAAATAATCGTTAATCGAAAACCTCATTTGTGCAGAAAGTGCATGTGTAATTGAATTTAAACGTGACCACGCATAACCAAAAGAAAAACTTCGATCAAATTCGAAAACTCCTTGATGAAACCCTTTCTCAAAAAAGAAAGTTAACTGGGAAGAAAGCTCATGTGGACTCGGATTGGTTACAGAAGAAGAAATGGTACTTGTATTTGGGATTCGATCTAAAAACGGATAATAATAATACTGAGTGCTCCACCCCAATTGATCAAAGGTCAAATCATTTCGGAACTCAAAGCGCGTCAACGGAACGCGAACACTTTGCTCCTTTTTAAACTCTAAAATATTAAGCGCTTGAGACACTTCTGTTTCCCAAATTCTCTGATATCGATACCCTCGACTACTATCGTCTCTTCTCTTTCTAATCCACTGACTCAATACTCCGTAAGAAAGCGAATGACCTAAGGGAATAAAGTAATTAATCAAACTCGGAGTATTCCCTTGAGGAACCAAATCTCGGTTATCAAAGTTATATCCATTTCCTAGAGCAATTTGATCTAAAAAAGGGTGATCCGGTTGAGCAACAACAGGGATTCTTGAATATCTCAAAGTCGGTCGAATCAAGTGTTTAACTCGAGGAATTTCAGGATCATCAAACTGATAAATTCTCTCGAACTGAGTTGAAATCTCCGTTTGAAACAATAAAAAACCACGATTCAATGGTCGAAGAGAATTATAAAAATGATAGTAAAAAGCGCGATACTCAACACTTGGAATAACCGAGACCACATCAAAAAGACGAACGGGAACTGAAATTTTAGGAATGAGTGAAAACCGAGACGCTTCTCGAATCGGATCAACCCCAGGAACAAAAGGTCCACTTGTAATTCCTGAATCTGGATTTCGATCAAATGCACTTTCAGTTCTTGTAAAGTTCGAATAATCAACGGATAAATTGGTAACGAGCGGTAGACCAAAAAGAGGGCGACTATTTGTAGTAAATGCAACTCGAGGCAATAATTGAACGGTTTTTGAATCAAACCTGGTGGGTTCATCAAAATTTAAAAGATTTCGGTAACGCTTCATTGCCACATAAGAACTGACATGAGCCGCAGAATGAGAAAAGATTAAATCGGAAGTTAAAACAGGTTCAGTCCGACCTGGAATGTCATTTGAAAAATCTACCGGATATTCACTATCGCTGACTTCCAAAAATCGAAACTTCTCTCGAATTCCCCACGGAAGTTCCTGGCTTTGTTCTATTATCATTCCATAGCGATTAGGAGCAGGAGCATCACTTGTTCGGTCTCGAGTATAAAAAAAGTCTGCACTCCCTGCACTCCAGTCACTCAAACGATAACGCCCTTGCCATTCTCCCCGGAACCCTCGAAAAGTGTATACACCGGCTCCAACAGTCATGTCCGCACTCCTATTAATGGCCCAAAAGAACGGAAGCACAAAACGAAACCCGTGATTACCACCTCCTCCAAATCGAGGAAACAAAAGGCCGGTTGTTCGCTTCGTCTTCAGAGGAACAATCAAATAAGGAAACCAAAAAATAGGGGTATCATTGACCTTGGCTGTGACGTTTTTCATAAACGCATAGCCTTCAAACTCAAGATCAACATCTTCTCCAAATAAAGACCACGCAGCAGGACAGTCTCGGCAAGTCGTATATTCTGCCTGATGAGTCTGATATTCGTTTTCTCCTAGTTTATTGATTCTCTCACCGCTTAAAACAAACTTTCCATTAGAAACTTTTCCACCAATAATAGTTCCGGCGTGCGTTTCTAAATCAAAGTGCATCTCCTCGGCTCGAACAATAGACTCACCAGTATAATACTCACAATTCCCTACTGCATCGACATGTCGTTCATTCAGGTCTAATAAAATATGGTCTGCTTTTAAAAGCTCTCCTTCTTGTCGAACTGCCGCATCTCCAATTAATTCGACTTGATTGGTTTTACGATTCCATAAGGTTTGTTTTCCTGACCAATGCAAAGGAGATCCTTCTTCTGCCCACGCCTGAGAAGAAATTAAATATAAGAAGGCTCCTCCAGCCATGCGGAGAAAAAAACTACTCAAATAAGAATAAGATGCCGTTTTTGTTATTTGAAGCGAGCAGGGAAACGGCAGGTATTTCGACCTAATCGAAGCATCCATTCATAAAGTTCGTCACGAAGCTCGTTCCGAGGAACAATTCGATCAACAAAACCATGTTCAAGTAAAAATTCACTTTTTTGAAAACCTTCTGGCAGCTTTTGCCGAATCGTTTGCTGAATCACACGAGGACCAGCAAAACCAATCAGCGCTTTCGGCTCAGCCAGAATGACGTCACCCAGCATTGCAAACGAAGCAGCAACTCCACCTGTTGTTGGGTCAGTCAGAATAGAAAGATAAGGAAGTCCTAAATCTTGCATTTTTTGAATCAATGCGGTGGTTTTCGCCATCTGCATCAGAGATAAAATCCCTTCCTGCATTCGGGCTCCTCCGGAAGCAGAGATAATGACCGCGGGAAGTCTATCTTCAATTGCTTTTTCAAAAACCAAAGCGATCTTTTCCCCAACAACGGACCCCATGCTTCCTCCCATAAAACGAAACTCAAAAACCCCTAAATGGTAAGGAAGTTTTCTTAATGTTGTTTTCCCAGAGATAAAAGCATCGCCCAGTCCGGTTTTTTCTGCCGCAGACTTCAATCGGTCCTTATAAGGTTTAATGTCGTCAAACTCAAGAGGATCACTTGAGGCTAAGCCTTCTCCGTAAGACACAAAAGTCGTTCCCGCAAGACCGACACTTTCTGGATCTTTAGGTTTAAGCGGAGCATCATCACTAAGATAAACAATTCGCTCAATAGCAGACATCCGAAAATGATGGTTACATTCAGGACAAACCAGCGCATTCATTTGAAGCGCTTTGGTTTGAAGCATTTCTCCACAAGCATGACAACGCGTCCAAAGTCCCTCTGGGACTTTCGATGGACGATTCGTCGTCATCTTAATACGTGGTGTTTTTAAGTCGTTAAACCAAGACATGATTATCAGCAAAATACCAAGGCTTGAACCGAAGTTCAAACCCGTTTTACGATATTTGACGATTATCTAGAAAAAGAATGAAATGGCTAAGAACCTGTTTTCTTAAGAGAACTTTGATTCTGAGCGGCTTGCTTTGCTGATTCTTCCTCACGAGCCCTTTGCGCAGCTGCTTCAAGCTCCTCAGCAGAGAGGTTATTTGACAGATTAGCCCCCCCCGATCCTCTGCCCATTTTTTCATTTTCAAAAGCCTGGAGAAAAGCTTCAACAACGCTCGGGCAAAACTGAGTCCCAGAGTTTTTTAAAATCTCATCATAAGCGACTTGAGGGGGAAGTCCTTTACGGTAAGGCCTCGTACTCACCATTGCATCATAGGTATCAGCAACTGCAATAATTCGAGCAACTAAAGGAATCTCTTCTCCTTGAAGACCGCTTGGATACCCTTTTCCATCCCAACGTTCATGATGGTAGCGCATTCCACCTAATACATCTTTTAGCCCCTTCACCCGTTTCATAATTTCATATCCATGCTCAGGGTGTTCTTTCATAATCGGCCATTCATAAGGATCTAAAGGAGCCGCCTTTTTTAAAATTTTATCTTCGATTCCGATTTTTCCAACATCATGTAAAATCGCTCCAAGTCGAATTCGCTCTCTTTGTTCTTCGCTCAAAGGAAGATACTTTGCAATACACATGGAATAATAAACCACTCGTTTTGTGTGTCCTCCCGTATATCGATCTTTTTTTTCAATGGCTTCGGCAAGTGCTTCAACGGTGTCATAAAAACTTTGTTTTAATTCGCCATAAAGACCAGAGTTTTCAACTGCAATAGCAACTTGATGTCCAAGGGTCTCTAAAAGCTTTAGATCTTCTTGGTAAAAAAAAGTCCACTCTTTCGTAGAAGGACGAGGAGGAATCGTAGGAAGTTTATTAAGAGCTTGAAGCACCCCTAATACTCGATTTTTTGTTTTAATCGGAATACAAATCATATTCCGAGTCACAAAACCGGTTTTTTTCTTGGCTGCTTTATTATGTCGTTGATCTTTTTCAACATCGTTAAGAATAATCGATTCTCCAGTCATTGCCACATATCCGGCTATAGAGCGGTTATCAATCGGAAGTCGAATTGTCTTCTTTAATGTCTGTCCTGAGTCCCCTAGTGCCGTTTCCCAATAAAGTTCTCCGGTGTCACGATCTACAAGTAAAAGAGAGGCGGTCTCGCACCCAATTAACTGACATGTGGCCTCCAATGCTTTTTCTCGAACCCGGTCTGTATCTAATGTTGAATTCAATATCCCTGAAAACTCTGTTAATAACTCAAGCTGACGAACCTTCTCCTGCATGGAGTAAATCAGCTCTCCCACTTCTCCCTTCATTTTTTGAAGGCTTTCCATGGTATCCAATATTTTTTGTTTTTTAGGAGATTTTCTTTTCTTTAAAACAGATTTTTTATGAGGATTTTTTTTAGAAACGATTTTCTTTTGAGATTTTTTTTTCTTTGCCATGGCTTCCTGCCTTTGCAAGTTTTTACATCCGGTAAAAACTCTGTGGTCTAAAAAAAGCCTCAGTGAAAAATCATCCTGACTTCACTGAGGCGGAGAACATCTTTAACTTTTTTCTCCCAGAGAATCCATCCATAGATTCTGTCCACAACCACAAGTACTAGTCTGAAAGAAATCGAACCGTTTTTCAAGAGTCAGAATTTTTTCTTCACGTGATTTTTTTCACTAAAAAGCCTTAAAAAAAGGTCATAAACTTCATTTTTTTTGACACCAAAAACCTCGGAAATCACCCGAGAGGCCTCCTTTTTGGGGATATCAAAATGAGAAAAACACCTTAACACTTTGTCCAACTCAAGGTTTTCAGATTGATTTTCAGATACTTGAGAATCTGATTTTTTTATTTCGACCCCAAAAACCCACTCCCCTTGAGATCGAACTTCGACCCCCTGCTGCTTCATTTCATCAGCCAGTTCATTGACTCTCCCCCAAAAAAAATTTTCATATTTTTTGGTCAATTCCTTGGCTAACACCATAAAATGATCCGGAACAGTCTCCTTAAGAACGTCTAAGGTATTTTCGATCCTCTTAGGACTTTCAAAATAAAGATAAACCTTTCCAATGGTCCATTTTTGAGTACATTCCATTTGATCCTTTTTTTTTCGTGGAAAAAACCCACCAAACTCAAAACGAGAAGATTCAAAGCCTGCTCCCGACAAAAAAGCGGTCACCGCAGAAGGTCCAGGAATGACTTGAACTCGAACGCCAACCTCTCTTGCCTCTCTTACTAAAAAGCTCCCTGGATCGGAAATTCCGGGAGTCCCAGCGTCACTCACATATGCCCAGTTTTCCCCTTTTTTTAAAGAATCAATCACCCGAGACGCATGAGCCTGTTCACGATATGCATCCATGCGCACCAATATTTTTTTTGGAATACAAAGCTCTCTTAAAAGCTCTGAGGTGACTCGAGTGTCTTCACATGCAATCCCATCGACTTCAGAAAGAATTTGTTTCATTCGAATTGACCCATCCTCACGATTTCCGATAGGGGTGGTAACCATAAAAAGTGTTCCAAACATGAGCATTCCTCTCTTAATTTTTGGCAACCGGTTTATTTTACCTATGTATCACAGAGAGTTGGAAACTTCTGCCTCTTGTCGGTTTTAAATTTTTTAATGAAAATAAAAATAACATCAATGCTCAGGAGGACTTTCATGAAAACCCAAATTAAAAAAACAAATGGTCAATACATCGTTACAATTGATGGATTTATTACCTATGAATCCCATGATCACTTTAAAGAAGAAATGCAATGGCTCACTGAAGAACTTAAAGATTCTACTCCAAAAAACATTCTTTTTAATTTGGAAAATTTAGAATTCGTCGGATCAAGTGGAATTACAAATTTCTTAGCAACTCTGAAAGAGTTTAACCTAAACGCTCCAATCAAGCCTTCTTATATTTCAATGAAATCAGAATTTCAAAAAATGATTCGTGCATTTGAAGGCGATGAATATTTTGATTTTTATGAAAATGAAGACCAAAAGAAGTCAATGGATTGCTAATATTAAATTCGAAGATCAGGAGAGTTTTGAATTCGATTTTTAACTGGAGAAAAAGTTCTTCGATGAATATGAGAAACCCCCTGCTTATCTAATGCATTGATATGTGCAGAGGTAGGATAGCCTTTGTGAATAGATAATCCATATCCAGGATATTGAACATCTAACTCTTCCATTAGATGGTCTCTCCAGACTTTGGCTAAAATTGAAGCACAAGCAATACTCAAAGACTTAGTATCACCTTTAATAATGGGTGTATTTGGACGTTGAATCTCTTTCAGACGATGATTTCCATCGACTAAAACATGATCTACAGAAAATGGCAGTGCTTTAATCGCTCTGACCATTGCCAAATGAGACGCATTTAAAATGTTGATTTGATCAATTTCCTCAACACTAGCCATCCCAATAGCTGAACCTTTGGCCCAGCGTTGAATTTCCGGAACGAGTTCTTCTCTCACCTGAGGACGAAGGGCTTTACTATCGGTAATTTTTTTTAACCAAGGCTCGGCTTGAAAATCTACAACTGGAGGAAGAACGACTGCAGCGGCAACCACAGGACCAGCAAGACATCCTCGTCCTACTTCATCCACTCCAACGACGATCTTACCTGGATGTCCATACTCCAACTCAAAATCGATACTTGGATGAGTCATGCGCCCCCAGTTTTTTGAGGACGCATCATCAAATTTTTCCATAAGAAAAATTAATCTTCTTTTTTATCTGCTGATTTTTTTGCAGCTGCTTGTTCTTGACTTTTTCTTTCTGCAAGCTTCTGTGCTTTTTCCCAAGCAGCAGCCTTATTAGAGGCAGCAATGTCTCTTTCAATTCTTGCTGCTTTCCCTTGAAGTGACCGGATGTAATAAAGCTTCGCTCTTCTAACTTTACCTGCCTGAGTCACTTCAACTTTAGCGACTTTTGGAGAGTTCTCTAGAAACGCTCTTTCTACTCCGACTCCATTTGAAATTTTTCGAACAGTGAAAGATTTTCCAGCACCTCGGTTTTTCTTTTTAATCACGAGTCCTTCAAAAATCTGAATTCTTTCTTTATTTCCCTCTTTAATTCGAACGTGAACCTTCACATTGTCTCCAGCTTTAAATTCTGGAAGAGTGATTTTTGAGTTCATTTGTTCGACCATTTCGACTTTTTTAGAAAGTCCACGAGTACTTGAATAATGGCCTTTACATGCTCTTTTTGCTTTGAATGTTTTTTGCATTTTTATTCTCCTTTTTGCCTGGGTAGATGAGGCATTTCACACTTCTTCCTAGCCCCTATGACACTTTTTGTTTTCAAAAAGCCGGTTAACATCCAAACAGTCGATCCAAAATAATGGCTGCAGCTGCTCGAACGGAGAGGTGATTGTAACCTCCTGCACTTTCAGGCCCGTAGATCGGCGCTAGAAAACGATCTACCGCGGGATAAAAAGTGTCCGACACACCCCAACCCGTTCCCAAAACAATCACACTTGGACGGGTTCTTTTGGGGTCCGCTAAAACTTCCCGGTAGGAAGTATAACTGACCGCTGTCGGTAACGGCTTTGCATCAGGCATCACCACTTCTGGATCTTCCCCATGCGTTTCTCGAATTTCCTCAAACACCTCTTCAAACGTCGCTTTAATCTGCGTCCGAGAAAGTGCTTCAGCACGCTTCGGATGAACCTCCAAAGCACGGTCACTTTTCCAGTGATTCAAAACTCGAGTCACAATGTCGTGTTGCTCTTTTAACGGATTCACTAAGTAATATCCAGTAATTCCATAAGTCCGGCAAGACCTTGCAATGTCATGGATATCCAGATTAGTCACGGCCGTGGTAACGGGCTGACCTCTTCTGTTGACCATTGGATAATGAAGCAAAATCACATACACGGGAGCTGTCACAACCGGCTGACCTTAGCACTCAAGCGTAGGACTCGCAAGAAAGAAAGAACAAGAAGTTTGATCTATAACTTATTGATTTTACTTCAATAAAGTCATACTCTATGATTACGCGCCAACAAATCCTTGAATGATTACAGTATAGTCAACAGAAATAGGGACCTCTGGAAAATATTATTTGACTTTATGCGTTATAAAGATAAAAAAAACCATGATCTCCAAAAAAGGCCCTCTCCTCTTTCTTTTTCTCTTCACTCTTTCGGCCTGTCCTCCTGGACCAAGTTACATTCGCCCTAAAAACCCTGAAAAAGTTATCGACTTAGGAATCGACACTGAAAGAAATTTATCCAATCAAGCCCTTCAATGGATTACGGATCAAGGAAACGAGGCAACATGGGGATTCGTTCCCTATTATGGCCTTTCTCGAAAAGCAAACGTTAAAATCTTAGGAAGCACTTGTGGAACATATGATGTTCCAGCAGAATGTACGATCAATATTCCTTTTCGATTAGATACATTCCAACTGATTTGGACTCGTCATTCTGACTCAGACAAAGTAGGAAAACCCGCTCACATTACCAGTAATCCATCTGAAGCCAGTGCAACCTTCCGTCAATACGATCATCGATTCACTCCTATTATTCCTCCTCCCCAATACGCTCCGGGAAGATCTATTGAAATTCACTGTAATCACTACAACTGGATTGAATCTGCTTTAAAAAATAATCAAGCACACGCCTACTCTTATTCAACTGAACGGCTAACCCGTAATAGCACAACTGGAGAATCAAAACCTGCTCTTAGTGAAGCTTTTTATGATCTCACGATCACAAAAACACCTTTTTCTTTTCTCGTTGTAAATGACTCTAAAAATAAAAATAGAATCGGTTTAGAAAATGAACTCGACTACTACAGCCTAACACAAGAATACTACTTAAACCGCTTATATCAGGAAGGAAGAAACAGTTATATTTTTATATCAGGATCGTTTGGTCAATTCTCTTTTAAAACCAGTAAAGATCCTTGCGAAGTCAGCATTCATTTAACCGACCCTGTACCTTTAGATTCAGATCTTCCCCCCGCAGATACTCAGCTCACCCCAGAAGAACTCCTTTCTTTTCAAGAAAAATTAACCCAAGGCACATTTACTCCATTAACTAAAAATGCTTTTTATAACCGCTTTATTAGAGACTTTACTTACTATAATCCCTCGTTCGTAAACTGTATGATCATTGACTTAGAGACAGGGGGACCATTATGCTTTCTCTTCTAAGTTTGTGGTTTTTACTGTTTTCTCAAACCTCTTGGAGTAAGCCTCTGCCACTTTCAGATGATCTCTATTTAAATAAATTAAGCATGGTACTGAGAGGCAAAAGATTAGAACATCAACTTTACTCACAAAAAACAACATACTCTCCAAGTTATCAATTTCTTAACCAGATCCAAACATGGATGCACTCACCGTTATACAAAAAGAAACTCAACCATTGGTTTAGCGAACAATTAGGATTTGATAGAAATAATCAGAACGGTTACGATCCTCTTCTTAATCATATTCTAGATGACCTCGTTGACAAAAACCAAAGCTGGGATCAACTCCTTCTTGCTGCACCAACCCAAAAAAAAGCATACCAATCAACTTCTAATTTTAACTATAATTCTTTCTATCGACATATTGATAACGTCGTTTCCAATGATCTTAGAGTCGCTGGTATTTTGTCTACAAGTTCTTTTTACCATCGATATCCTAACTCTCTTTTTAATCGAAATCGATCTAAAGCAGCTGCTGTTTATAGGATTTTTTTATGTGATTCGATGAAACAAATTGTACCTAGTAGCGAATCTCTTACAAAAAGTTTTGAACAAATACTGAGTTTAAAAGAAGAAAAACAACTAAAAGAAGACATTGAAACACTGACTCAAAATAAGGATCCCCATGGCACTCAACCCGGATGCGTGAAATGTCATTACAAAATAGATCCTTTAGCAAATGCATTTGGTTGGTCTGTTGCTACCCTCCCTCCTTTCCCTCGTCCAGGAAAACTCCTCTTCCACAGAGATGGTCAACTCATCGAAATCAAAGGGAACAGCATTAGAGAGCTTGCTCGAGCCATTACACAAACACCTGAGTATGAGTCCTGCCAAGTTAAAAAGTTTTGGAAACGTTTTATTGGATCAAACATTCCTCTTGATTCAAAAACAGAAAAAGAAATCACAAGACAATTCAATGCAAGTGGAAGAAAAATAAATAACTTTATTCAATACCTAGTTCTAAGACCCGAGTTTCGTCAAAGAAAAGTTAAAATAAAAAAAACTGCAATAGAATCAAAAAAGAATTTACAAAAAATACTCAAAAGATGCGATCAGTGTCATATCGACGATGAAGTCAACGTTTCTGCGTTCTCTCCTCTTCTAGAAAACCAAAATAAAGAAGAAGTCTCTCTTATTTTTAAAACGATTTCTTCAGCAATCGATTTAGAAAACCGAGGTGAAAATGCATCAATGCCTCCTTTAAAAGACACTTCATTATCTCCTGAAGATTATGAAGACTTTTATCTTTGGAAATCTCAATTGGAGGAAAAATGAGTCTTTTATTTTCGAAATTTTTACTTTTCTTTAGTTTAACTCATTTCTCTTTTTCTGCAGAATACATTCAACCTGAAGACATTTACATTTCACTGAATTCTGTCATTTTTAATAATATAGAAAACAATATCTCCACATGTCATGATTTTGTTGCTTTCGGCGCAGTTGATTTAAAAACTCATGAAAAACAAAAGTCAACTCCTGACGAAACATATGTCTCTCAATATCAAAAATGCCTTCAATATACGATTGAAGAAGGATTTGGGTCATTAAGTCCAAAAAGTTATTTTCTAAAAGTGGCCGAAAACTGCTATAAAAACAGACGTCCTGATTTAAATCAAAAAAAAATCACACTAGAAAAACACTTTGATGAAAAACAAAAACTAAAAACTCATTTTTACACTCCTTTTGGAATCAAAAGAATAAAGCAGTGGCAAGCTTATGTATTTGAACCTCACTCTTGGAAAGAAGTCCCTAAAGAAGAACGATTAAAAATTATTAAATACATTATTCTTCGAATGATTGGTCCTGATGAGGTGATCAAAAGCTATGGGTTTGTCTCTGGTGTAAATGAACTTAGCACTCTTATATATAACGCACTCAAAGACAGAAAAAACTGTTTTATGGATGGTATTTTTCAAATCTATTACCTTGTTGGTATGAGAGAAGAATTTCTAACTTACCCTCCCCTTCCTGGAGATCAAAATGAACCGTAGATCTTTTTTATTTCGATCTGCTCAAGGACTTATTCTCCTTGGCACACAGCATTTCGTTCCAAAAACACTTGCTAGTTCTCTACTTCAAAAAAATCAAATTAGATTTATTGTGCATATTCATTTTAATGGGGGATGGGATGTCGTTCTTGGTCCAAACCCTTGGATTCAATCTTCTCGCCCGAACGAAAAAGATCTTTTTCTAGGCTATGCAGAATCAGAAGTCATCGATGGAAGAAATCTGTCCGTAGGTCCTTCAATGGATCCTATGAAGCCCTATCTTGAGGAAATGGCAATTATCAATGGAATTTTTCAAGACAGTCCAGACGGAGGCATGTTTCACACTGCTGGACAGACAATCATCACCTGTGGAAATTCAAGCCTTCCAAGCCTCCTAGAAGAGGTTAACCAACAGGACCAAACGCCTCTTGGAATTATCTCTACCTCAAGAGGTTTTCCCAAAAAAAACACCTTTACCGTCTCACAGATCTCAAAACTAAGAAATGATCATACAAGAATTGATGAACTCACTGAATCAATGTCAGGAGCTTTTACTCATTCTTTAAAAAAATTAAATTCAGAAAAGAAAGAAGTAGAAAAAAAACTAGAGAACTTAAAAAACACAAGTTCATACAAATTAAGACCCGATCATATTGCAAATCTTTTTAAGTTAGAAATAGCAAGTCAAGCTTACTATTCAATTTCTAGAAATTTAGATACTCATTCAAATCACTTAAATAGTCATCTCGAATCTCAAAGAAGAAACTGGAGAGAAGTTGCTGATCTAGTTAAAACTTTTAAAAGAACTCCTTATGGGAAAAAAGGAGAAAGCCTCTACGCTCACACTACATTCATGATTACTTCTGACTTTTCTAGAACTCCTGCGCTTAACTTGTCTGCAGGAAAAGATCATGATGGTTCTAATAACTCAATTGTTTTACTTGGAGGTGGAGTAAAAGGTGGAGTGGTTCGAGGCTCCAGTGAACTTTGGCTTCCACATCAAAACAAAAGAAAACGCTCGTGGTACATGGGTTCAGAATTTAATTTTAAGACTGGACAGTCTGAAAAAGGAGCTGGAACTCCAATTCTTCCAGTCGATGCCCTTTATACCGTGATGGACATTTGCAACCTTTCTCTTGAAAAAACCGAAATTCATAAATTAAAACCGAAAATTATCCCAGGAATTAAAAGTTAATTTTTTCTCATTTTTTAACTTTTATTTATGAATCAATTGTTCTCATTACCAAAGCTTGAAAAATCAAAGAACACTTTTCAGTATTAGGATCAGCTAATGCTCTTTGATTTATTCTTAGCCTTCTTAATCTTTTAGCGCTCTGTTTTTTTTTATTTTTAATTTGTTTTTTATCTATATTATTTCTTCTATTGCGATTTTTATTTACATGTAAAAAAGCACCTGAAACAATTAAATAAAAAGCTACGCGGACATCCGAATAAAAATAACTCGTCAGTAAAGAACCAAAAAATAATATAAACTCTGCCCATAAAAATATTTTTTCATTTCTTTCATATCGAACGAGCCCCTTATGAAACTGAACAATAAGGTTCTCTAACGTAAAAATATCAATGAGTTGTCTTCTAATTTGTTTAAGCTGACTGGGTGAATAAACAAGAGAAGTATTCTCTCCAACAACACCCCGAAAAGGATCTCCTTGTTCTTCTAAAAGAACTTCAAGCTCTTTTTTCTGTTCATCATAATAAGCTAATAGAGCTTCAATTTCATCATATTCACTAAACTTCTCTCTTATCTTTGTTTTTAAAAAATCTTCATTCTCTTTAATCTTTTCTTGTAAATCAAGATAAGCTCTTATAACCATCTCACGTCTGATTAAAACTTCTTCATCAGAAAGACCTTCTACATCATCTAGTTCTTTTAAAATAATTG
>PBMP01000014.1 GCA_002722705.1 Pseudobdellovibrionaceae bacterium
ATAAAATTGACCCTTTTTTTCCAAAAAATCGCCCTCTCATCGTAACCGAATTTCCCGCTTCTCAAGCCGCTCTCTCCACGATTGGAACCACTCCATCAGGAAATTCATTTGCTCGCCGTTTTGAAGTTTTTATGGGTGGACTGGAAATCGCAAATGCATTTCATGAATTAACGGACCCTACACTTCAAAGGAAGAGATTCAAAAAAGATATGGATCTCAGATCAGAAACCTATGGAGAAACTCTACCAAAAACTCCAATTGAAGAAGACTTTTTAGAGGCCGTTGAAAAACTTCCACCCTGTGCAGGAATTGCTGTTGGAATAGACCGACTAGTCATGCTACTTGCCAACGAACCAGAAATTCAATACCTAAAATGGCTCCCTCACTTTTGAGACCAAGTGCCTCTTGTTTGAATCCAGGTTCCCTGAGGAGAAAGCTGTTGAAAAGAATGAGAGAAGTGCTCTGAAATTGCAGAAGCCTGATGAGGTTGAAGTTGATTTAATTCACTCACTTCTTCATAAAGTTCTTTTCTGTCCTTATTTTCTTTTTCGACGATTTTTTTTACCTGACGCAGAAGCAACGTCTTTTTTTGTAGATCTTGAGTTCGGAGAACAAGAAGTCCAGACTCTCCTTCTCCTATCCATCCTTTTTTCTTGTAGTCGTCAATTTTTCTAATTCGAGACTTTTGTCGAGACTGTATTTCTCGAATTTTTAAACTTTGCAAATTAAAAGAAGTCCTTCCCGTAGCGTGAGCTGAAGGAATAAAATTGAAATAAAAAGACTGTAAAAAACTTGATTTTTTCTTTTGATCATTATTGACTTCGTCCTGTGTTTTGAGTTCATAAAGTTCTTTAACATAATCATCAGTTGCTTCTTGAATTACTCCCTCTGGAAAATTCACATTCACTGTGACACAAGAACTCAATACAAAAGTCAATACTACCCATACTTGAAACGACTTCATAAAAGTCTCCTTTCACTCTTTCTACCTCACTTACAATGAGAAGGCACATGATTTTCTTTTTGCGCTGAAGGCTTCAGTCCTTCAATCACTTGACTCATCCTGCGAACAAATTTTCCCATTGCAGGTGCATCTAAAATCACCGGATACCGGTGGCTCTGAAGAGGCATTTTAAATCGATTCCCCCAAAGAAAAAAATGTTTTTTATATTGTTCAAAATACGCTTTTGGCTCGAGTGTTTGAAGAAGAATCGTTCCTTTCTTTGAAAACAATTCAAAACCCATAAATCGCAAGTCATACCCTCCCAGAAGGTCACTTGGAAAACCAAAAGCGAGCCATTTTGCGAAACCGGGCATAGATTCAGTAAATTCAGTTCCCGCAGTTAACTGAATCAAATTTTTCATCGCTTTTGATGAAAGAACAATATCACTTGAATTTTGGGGTTTTCCTTCAATTTTAAAATGGAATTGAGTAGGCAGCATTTTTTGTAAAACAACATCACTTAAAAAACCATCTAACTTTCCATCCATTTCTCCAAAAGAAAGCCACTGACCTAAAGAAGCCAACTGAATACCCTCCCAAAATAATGAAAACTGTGTCTCAGGCACTGTCGATTGAAGTCTAAAGACTCTCAAATCCTCTAACCGTACTCTTCCTCCAAAAAGACTCCCTTCACTTTGACCTTCCATCAAAATCCGATTTCCTTCTATTATAATTTCCGGGTAATCAACATAGATTTCTGCGGGAGGAACTTTACCTTTACTTAAACAAAATTTTTCACCTAATTCCTGTAACAAAAAAGAGGGGATCGACAATGAAGTTTCAATTTTAAATTTTTTTTCCGACTTACGAAGAGGAAAAAATGAAGCAAGAACCCTCCCCCATTCCATTTTTATTGGATCAATCATTAGATTTTGAGGGTCTGTTTCAAATTCGAATTCCCATTCAGGTTTAGTTTTCCAATGCGTTTTCCAAGAAATTTTATGATTTTTTGATTTCCATTTTTTTAAAGAGAATGACTTCCACGAAAGAAGTGAGGGCTCTATTCGATTTGAATTCACAGAAAAATCAAGTATTCCGTCATTCAATTGTAAATCAGAAGATTCTTCTGTTAATCCTAAAGACTGAATTAAAATTCGTGAATTCCAGCGAAGATTTTTCGGCTGAAAATATTCCTTTGTTGAAATACTTCCATGAGCTTCACCTTTAGCTGAAAGACTTCCTGAGTTAATTTTTAATAAAGACCACTTTTCATCAAATGAATCTTTCGGTAGAAACGACCAAAATCTTTTTAAAGATTGAGGGAAAACTTTCCAACTTAAATTAAAAATAGCTTGTTTTGATTTTTTTATAGAATCAATTCTAATTTTTAGAATTTCAGATAATAAAATATCAAGAGAAAGATCATTTTTTTGAATTCTTCCCTCTACTTTAATCGGTTTTTTTCTAATTTCCAATTCACCATAAGCATCATCATAAAGATATTCCATCCGATGTGCATAAATTTTAGATTGAAATTCGACTCCATCATCTCTAGGTAAAAAGTCAAACTCAATGCTCGCATCTGAAAGCGCTCCACCACGATTCTCTTTTTGATAAACGAGTTGACTCACAATGGTGTCAATTGCTCCTTTTTTTCCATCCCAATGAGCGGTTAAAAGACTTTCTTCGAGTTGAACTGCACCAAAAACCGCATTTCTAGAACCAAGCTCTAAATCAGCACCTCGAAGATCACCTTTTGCAGACCACTTAAATTCTTCTATGAGGATCCCATAAAATAGCCATTGCCATCTCTTGTGAGCACTCTCCCAATGAAGCTCTGCAAAATGATCAAGCTTTTGACTGACTATAAAATCTAAATTCACCTCAAGAGGATCTGATTCCGAATTCCGATGATCTAAGTTTCTAAAGACTACCTTAGGCTCAAAATTTACTTTTAATAAATTCTCTCTAAATCCAATTTCAGTTACCTTAAAAAGACCATTCATTTCGATTTGAAATGGATGACGAGTCAAAGTCATACTTAGAGTCGATCCCTGAAGACTTTGAAGATCGATCTCAACCCCTAAAGCTTCCCCAACCTTTTTAAAAAAAACTCCAAAAACCTGTTTTTGAGTCCACTGCTGAACATCAAATTTTGGTAAAAAAGACCTAGAGTCTCTAATAAAAAAACCTACTCCGATCAAAAAAAATAAAAATAATAAAAAAATCCACTTCATTCGTCGCATTTTACTCGATTGTTTGTAGTCTCTTTTAGAAATCCTTGATACCTTTTTCTCATGTTACCTTACTTCGAAGCACCGCAACTCCACCTTTGGGGGCCTTTTCAGCTCCATCCCTTTGGAATTTTAGTTGTCACTGGAATCATTGCCGGAACCCGATGGGCTAAATGGCAGGCCTCTAAAAGAAACGTATCTATTGATGAAATCACCCAAGCAGCTACCTGGGCTGTTGTTGTCGGTCTGATTGTATCCCACTGGGTGGAAATTCTCTTTTATCAACCTGAAAGACTTCAATCAGAAGGAATCTGGATTCTTTTAAAGATTTGGGACGGAATCAGTTCGTTTGGAGGATACTTTGGCGGCTGGCTTGGCTCATTTATCTATTTGAAATCATTAAAAAAAGACACATTAATCCACAAAGAACTCCTAACTCAAGCGATTATTGTAGGTCAGGTATTCGGAAGAATGGCTTGTTCCATTGCCCATGATCATCCTGGTCGGCTTACTGACTTCTTTCTTGCTTTTCAATTTCCAGGAGGAGCCAGACATGACCTAGGATTCTATGAGTTTCTCTGGATCACATTGGTAATGGTCCCTGGGCTTTTTTGGATCAATCACAAAAAATTACCCACCGGTTCAAGCATGGTCTTTGCCTGTTTTACCTATGCTCCAGCTCGATTCTTTTTTGATTCACTCAGAGCAGTTGATCGAGCCGGATCAGATCTTAGATACGCGGGATATACGCCTGCTCAATACTTTTGCGGTATTTTATTAATCATTGGCATAGTGATGCTTAGGTACGTTATCAAAAATAAACCTCCCTACGCACTTGAACCTAGCAAAGCATAGTTTTTATTTCTAATTTTTTATTATGAGATTAAAAGCAAACTGAAACTAACACTATATTTGACCAGGTCATTTTTGACACTCTCATCAAGTGTCTTGAAATAGACGATAATAGAAGTATGAAGTGGTTGTTTGGAATAATCTTTGTAAGTCTTTTTACCGGCTGCTTAGGAAGTGATCAAATTATTGTATCTAATGCCCTTACAAGTTTTACCCCAAATACATCAACGACAAACGTAATAGATGATTACATTACAAATAACCCTTCATGGCAGTCAGCATGTTACAGCGCTCACGGAAGCACTTCTCAAGCAAGACTCTTTTATAGTTTTTCAACCACCAAACTCCGTATTACTTCCAGAGGGTTTCAAAGTGATACCTGCGGGGGAAGCTCTGTCGATCAACAAGAAAATTTTCTTTATGCGATTGGTAGTGAAATAGGAACAAACACGGACATTTATACTCTCACTCTTGTTCGAACCGATCTGAATCCAGGAGAAGTTCTTTATGGAATCTTAAAAATAGATCTAGACTCAAATATCCTTACCCCTGGAGATGGGTATGCGATTAACTTAGATGCACAGTCTTCACTAGAATTAGGTTCAATTACTTTAACTCCTTAATTTTATTATTTTTTTTACCTTCTTGACGAATTAGACTCGCAATGTCAATCCTCTCCTTGGACTTTAGGGAGGACTTTATGAAATTTACATTTATGGTGATGATGTGGGCTCATTTGAGCCTGGCAACGTCTTATATTAGCCCATCCAATCAAGAGGCGTCTTTACACTACCAACACTCAGTTATATTTAAATCGAAAAAAAAACCTCAAGAGACAGATGTAAAAAGAGCGATTGAAAAACAAATTGCATATGCTCTAGGAGGGATGCACTCTCAAAAAATCAAAGCAACACCAAAATTTGATCATTCAATTAAAATCACAGAAGTTGTCTCATCTACCAATATCAACGAATGGAAAGCAACATACGAATTTACAGGGACTATTATTCTCCCTAAAAATAGTGGTGAAACATATTCTTTTATCCTTCCTATTCGTCCTGATTCAATTTATCGACAATCCGAAGTAAAAAATGAGTGGGGACAAAAAAAATATCCATGCACTCATAAACACTATCAATCCGAAAGTGAGTTTTCGTATTTTTGGGATCCTTTTAACAAAGGATGTAAATTACGAGCGGGTATCCATTACGAAACTGTCTATGGATCACTCTCCTATCCTTTGAAAAAAACAGAAATAAAACACTATCCCGACTACAAACAACTCATAAAAAATAATCAAATTCCTATTTCTGTTTTTTTCGGGCTCAATAAAAATGGGAATATTAAAAATCCATACATTTCACTCGATTACCAAGCACGAGCTTATCGAGATTTCGTAAAAAAATTAAAAAATTCTGGTTTTAAAAATAATAAAAGAAGAGGAAGAAATAAATTTAAAAATGGTTTAATAGAAACTTTTACTCGTTATTCTAAAATCCACGGAAGAATTACCGTAAAAACATTCTTTGGTGTTGCTTCTGAGTCGGACTACAGAAATCAAAACTTTTACAATAAACTTCATCAAGCCTTTAAGGAAAGTACCGTAATTATCTATAACGGACACTCTGGCCTCGGATCGGCGCTCAGCCTAGAAACCATCGAAGAGGAGTCTGGAAGAAAACTATCTATCGATAGTGATCAATATCAAATTTTGTTTGTAAACGGCTGTAAATCTTATTCATATTACAACGAATCTTTTGCAAATTTAAAAAATAGAAAAAACATTGATATTATTACAAACGGAATTGAATCCATCTTTAAAGACAATGCGAGTAAAACATTTAAACTCATTGAGAAGATCACACTATGGGCCGACTCTAACTATGAAGTTTCCTACGAACAGCTCATGAGTGAACTGGATCATCAAGACATTCCTGGAGTAAACATTTATCGATAGGTATGATCTTTCGGAATTCTTGATAAGTCATCCATAATCAACTCAAAGTCTTCAAAAGAAAGAGCTTGATCTGCATCGCTCTTTGCATTCTCTGGGTCTGGGTGAACTTCAAGCATAATTCCATGAGCTCCTACAGCTTTCGCTGCACGACAAAGAGGCCGAATCCATCGACGAATCCCAACTCCGTGACTAGGATCTACAAAAACAGGTAAATGAGACCGCTCTTTCAATATAGGAACGGCCGAAAGATCAAGCGTATTTCTTGTCGAAGGCTCGAAAGTTCGAATTCCTCTTTCGCATAGAATAACATGAGGATTTCCCTCTGAGACAATATACTCCGCTGCAGCTAAAAACTCTTCTATCGTCGCGGAAAGACCTCTTTTCAATAAAATTGCATTATCTGTCTTTCCTAAAGCCTTTAAAAGATCAAAGTTTTGCATGTTTCTAGCGCCTACTTGCAGTATATTAATTTGAGAAGCCATTCTTTCCACCTGATCAATAGAGGTCACTTCAGAAACAGATGGCATTCCAAAACTTTTAGCCGTCTGAGACAAAATATCAATTCCATCCCATCCAAGACCTTGAAAGGAATATGGACTCGTTCTGGGTTTAAAGGCTCCTCCTCTAAATATCTTTGCTCCGCAAGACCGAACCGCTTGAGCAACTTGATCACTTTGCTCTTTTGACTCAATTGAACAAGGTCCAGCAATCACAACAAAGTCATCTCCACCTAATATTACACCTTTGACATTAAACTCACTGTCTTCCGGTTGAGAAGAGCGAGATACTTTAATCCAAGACTGAGAGTCATTCGAAGATATGATCATGTGAGTTTTTTTTGTTTTATTCTCTAACCGGGAATTTTCTTGAATTTGTCTACAACCAGAAATAATTTCCCTAAAAACTGAGCGCAAAGTACTCTTTGGAAAAACACCAGGCAACCTATTTTCGATTGAATCTAAAATTTCTTTTTCTCTTTTTGGATCGTAAATGGGTTTATCCTTCTTTAAAACGCCTGCTTCTATAGCCAATCGAGCTCTTTTTTCAAGAAGATCTAAAATTTGATTATCTATCTGATCAATTTTTTTTCTCAAATCTCCAATCATTTTGACTCCAATTCTAATAAAAAATTTATCCCATCAACATATGATAATTCTTTTTTCCCCATAAAACTGGCGACACAAACATCAGAAAAAAAAGAATTCATTCTAAAAGGTTCTCTATTTTTTATATTACTTAGATGAACTTCTACACTGGGTATCCGAATCGCTTCAACAGTATCTCGCAATGCGATAGAAGTATGAGTATAACCTGCTGGATTAATAACTAAACCATCTGCCCAGTTCCTATTTTCTTGAATCCAATCGATCAATTGTCCTTCATGATTAGATTGAAAAGTTCTAATTTCTAAATTTGAAAATTTTTTTATTAAAAATGAATTTAACTCTAAAAGAGTCATTTCCCCATAAACTAAAACATCCCTCTCACCTAAGAGGTTTAAATTTGGACCATTCACAATCATTACATTTTTCATAAAATTCTCCAAATTAAATCAAATTCCTTTTTCTGAACTGATTCGATTGAAATCACTTTTCCAATACGAGCTAGACCGAGCACTTTAACTCCCTGTCCTTTGTTTTTTTTATCTTTCTTCATAGAATTCCATACTTTATTTTTTGATATATTCTTTTTTAAATCATTGAAAGAATAGTCAGATAAAAAATTTAAATATTCATCCCTCTGGAAAAGAGAGATTTTTCCTCTCAAATAAGAAAGATGAATACTAAATAAAAGACCGTATACAACTGCCAATCCATGAGGAATTTTTAAATTAGAACCGCCTTCTAAACCATGAGCAAACGTATGCCCCAAATTTAACTGCTCTCTTATTCCAGAATCATCTTTTTCGTCTTTTAAAACCAAATCCATCTTATAAGAAAGACAAGATAGAATTACTTTCCTCCACTCAGTCTCATTTCTTTTCAAAAGCTTGTCTTTTTTTTCAAAAACTTTAATAAGAAAATTATAATCAAAAATAAAACCGTATTTAAAAACTTCTCCTAACGCTGAATAACATTCCCGATACGAAAGAGTACAAATAAAAGAAAGATCTATAAAAATAAATTCAGGTTGATAGATACTTCCAATAATATTCTTACAATCATCAAAATTAAGAGCTGTTTTACCACCATATGCACTATCAACTAAAGAAAGAAGGGTAGTCGGTATATTTATCCAAGCAATTCCTCTTTGGTATTGAGAGGCAATCCATCCACCACTATCACCAACACTTCCTCCCCCCAAAGTGATAAAAAAAGATTTTCTATGAATACCAAAGCGGAACATTTTTTTTAAAACTAATACGCATTGATCTATATCTTTAGATTTTTCTCCACTAGGAGCTGGTATCAATAAAACTTTTGCTCCATTTTTTTCTAAATCAACTTTTAACAAATTTGCTCTAGTTTTTAATTTTTTATCAAAATAAATAACACCAGAAAAATTATTATCAGAAAATTTATTTAGCAATAATTCAGATAAATATTCTTTATAATTTTTTTTTAAAAAAACCGTTGTTTTTTTTCTTTCTAAAGAAAATCGATATACTTTTTTCATAAAATTTCATCCAAAATAAAACGAACCACTTCATTCTCAGTCATTTTTGAAACATGAACGGTATAATGAGCTTGTTTATACTTTTCTTTACGTTGGCTTTGAACTTTTCTTAACTTTTTTAAAACTTGATTTTTACTTAATCCAAATAACAAAGGTTTTTCTTCAATGCTTAACCTCGTAGACAAGATAGAACTAAAACATTGAAGATAAATTAATATACCCTTTTTTTTAATCTCAGAGACAATAAAGTCATCGCTTAATGCTCCCCCGCCCAACGAAATGACAGTTTTTTTTACTTTAAATAAATCTTCTAACTGTTTTCTTTCAATTTCTCTAAAAAACTTTTCACCTGAATCAATAAAGATATCTTTTATTTTTTTTTGATATCTTTTTTCAATAACTTTATCTAAATCTATCCAATCGTAGTTTATCGATTGAGCCAATTTTTCCCCTACTTTAGTTTTACCTGCACCCATCATTCCAGTTAAAAAAATTAATTCATGATTTTTCATTCCATTCCCTAACTCTTTCATGAATTTCATCAATACTGTCTCCACCAAATTTTTCTAAAATAAACTGAGAAAGACTAAGCGCTAACAATGACTCACCAATAACTGCCGCTGCTGGAACTGCACATACATCGGATCTTTCAACATGTGCTGAAGCGGCTTTCATATTTTTTAAATTTACAGATTCTAACGGATTTTTTAATGTTGCAATAGGCTTCATTGCGGCACGAACAACTATCGGTTGTCCGGTACTCATTCCCCCCGTGATTCCCCCAGAAAAATTTGAATCTAAAGCTACCTTCTCTTTTTTAATAGAAAGAGGGTCATGGACATGACTTCCATAATTTTCAGCTAAAGAAAACCCTGCCCCGATTTCAACACCTTTGATCGCATTTAGACTTAAAAACGATTGTCCAATAGAAGACTCTAACCTTCTATCCCACTGACTATAACTACCCAACCCTTTTGGAAGTCCATCGCCCCATACTTCAAAAACTCCTCCAACAGAATCACCTTTTACTCTAGCAGTCTCAATTTCTCCAACCATCTTCTCTTCAGCTAAAGAGTCAATACACCTCACAACACTTTCATCTGCCTTAGAATTCATTTGAGAAACTGAAAATTCAAAATCCGTTAAATCTTTTACACTACCAATTTGAGTCACTCGACTCCCAATTGAAACTCCTAAAACTTCTAAGAATTGTCTACAAACTGCTCCTAGAGCAACTCTCATTGCTGTTTCTCTTGCACTTGCTCTCTCTAAGACATTTCTTAAATCCGTATGTTTGTATTTTACTCCTCCAATATAATCAGCATGACCTGGCCTAGGAATCGTTACCTGCCTACTCGCTATTCCCTCAATAGATTCGACCCCCATCGTCTCTTTCCAATTTTCCCAATCTCTATTCCATATTAATAATGAAAT
The DNA here is from genome assembly GCA_002722705.1 of Pseudobdellovibrionaceae bacterium. Taxonomy (GTDB): domain Bacteria; phylum Bdellovibrionota; class UBA1018; order UBA1018; family UBA6935; genus UBA6935. The sequence continues at coordinate 10,037 of PBMP01000014.1, forward strand.
AGGAGAGCCTAAAGTTTTTCCGTGTCGTACCCCTGAAAGAATCTCTACCTCATCTGTTTCTATCTTTTGCCTAAATCCTCGTCCATACCCTAATTTTCTTCTTTTCATCTGGAAAAAAAGTTCATCAAGATCGATCTCAAGCTGAGATGGTAAACCCTCAATAATTCCAACTAAAGCTTTTCCGTGAGACTCACCTGCAGTTAAAAAACGAATCATACTGTTTCCTTAAATTTTTTATCCCATAACTCTTTAATTGCATCTATTTCTTTCAAATCAATGAGAGTATTTAACCAAAATTTGTAAGAAGCGAGAGCTTGAGCAATCAACATTCGACTGCCATCTTGAAAAAAACAATTAGCAAGCTCTGCTTTTTTCAAGAAATTGCTTTTATTCTTCCCATATGAAAGATCAAAAACGGATGATTTTTTGTGGAATTCAACATTCCATTGAAACTCTGGATGAATCAGCTCGGCAGAGGTTGCATTGATATATAAATCAAAATCACTTCTCACTTGTTCTTCTACATTCCATTGCTTAAAGTTCCAAATTGTGTTTGGAAATATTTTTGAAAAAAAATCAACGATCTTCTTTCCATGCTCTGAATTGCGACAATAAATCAATACTGATGTACAGTTTCTAAGTCCTAAAGAAAAACAAACGGCCCTTGAAGCTCCCCCCGAACCAAAGACAATTGCATTTGAATAACGAGACTGAAAAGAATCTAATGTAGAAAGAATTCCATCAATATCAGTATTGTGTCCAATCGCCTTAGATCCTTCAAAACGAACCACATTTACAGCACCCACAGCTGATGCTTGCTCAGTAAGTTCATCACAGTGAAGATAAAAAAAACTTTTATGAGGAGTGGTAATATTCCAGCCTTTATATTTCTGTTGAAATTTTATTTCATTAAAATAGTTCATTAAATCATTAGAGTGAATTCTAACCTTTTCATATTGAAATGATTCAAACTTAGGGTCTTTTTTTTTCCATTGTTCAAAAATCCAAGGAGATAAACTGTGTTCAATTGGATCTCCTATAACTGCAAAATCACTCATACAACTAACTCACGGTAGTGTTGAAAAAACTCAGGATAAGATACTGCAATACAACTTGTATTTAGAACTTTAATTTCATTAGAAGAAAGAAGAGAGGCGATATAAAAAGTCATAGCGATTCGATGATCTCCAAAAGAATCTGTGACTCCTCCTCGTAAATTAACTTTTCCTGCCACTTTAAAACTTCCTTCAGTAGAGAAAAATGGAACAGAAAGTATTTTAAAATTTTCTTCCAAAGCCTTTATTCGATCTGTCTCTTTATTTCGAAGTGCATGAGCTCCATCGACGCTCAGTCCTCCCACTGCTTGTGTTCCTATAAGACTTAAAATTGGTAACTCGTCTATCAGAGATGAAATTTCATTTGCATCAATATGAGTTCCATTTAAAAGCGGAGAATACTCACATCGAATCGTTCCCAAAGGCTCCCACTCATCTTGTTCAATGGACCACTCTACGTTGGCTCCCATTCTTTTGAGTACTTCTAGATAACCTATTCTTTTTGGATTTAAACACACCGACTGAATCACTATTTTAGATCCTGGAATCAGAATTGCGGCACCTACCCAGTAAGCAGCAGAAGAAACATCTCCTGGAATTTCGATAAACTTTCCAGAAAGTTTCTGATTCCCTTCAACAATAATTGAAGAAGGTCGAGCCTCGATTTTTCCTCCAAAAAGAGGAAGCATTCTTTCTGTGTGATCTCTAGTCTCGATTTTCCCAAAAATTTCAGTTTTCCCTTGGGATTGTAACGCTGCAAAAATCAAAGCGGACTTCAGTTGCGCACTAAAATGTGTGACCTCTACTTTTCTTCCTTCAAGACATTGATTCCCAGTAAAAGAAACGGGCGGATATTTTCGATTGTTCAAAGTAAACTTTATTCCAAATTGAGACAGAGCTTGAGCAGTTGGTGCCATCGATCGTTGCGAAAGAGATTTATCACCAATAAGAGTGACAAGACTAGGATACCGAGCAAGAAATCCCATGAAAAACCTAAAAGTAGTTCCTGAGTTACCGGCATCTAGACATTTCGGTCCAAGGTCGTAAATCTGCCCTCCCAATCCAAAGACCTCGACTCTATTTTCATAAAAGATTACTTTTACACCCAGTTTTCTTAAGTTATTGACGGTTGACATCACATCTTCTGAAGATGAAAGACCTCTGATTTCCGTTTTACCTTCACTAAGGGCAGCAAAAAAAAGAGCACGATGCGAAATAGACTTATCCCCAGGCGGAGAAATCTTTCCAATGAGCGGGGGGGGTATTTTCTCTGTCAGCAGCGTAGCGACCATCACAAAACTCAAAACTTGCCTCACCCCACTAAAACCCTTCCTTTAGATACCAGATAATTTTGCTTTTTTGTAAAAAAAGGCGGAAATTATCAAAAAAAAAGAGGAGACTATGAAGATGCTAACTATTCAAAAACATACCTATTTTGCTATTTTGTTCATTACTATTGCTACTGCACAAGCAAACTCAAAAAAATCTGACGAATACCACCATCAATTCAAAGCCCTTATTTCAGAAAACCTAGATCCAAAAAGTGCTCTCAAATATCAATTCACACAAAATGTAGAGATTAAAAAAAACTGGATTCAAGTAAAAACGGAATACGCTCATTACAATCAACCTACTCAAAAACTAAGCACTGAGATCGTGACCTATTATCCAGATGGAAAAGTAGTCTACACTGTAGATCAAAAGCAATCTCAAACTCATTCAAAAGTTACCATCAAAGGAAATAAAGTTTATTTTGAACTCAAAGACTTTGATGGAAAAACAAAAACCGATAATATTGACTACGAAGGAATCATGGTCATTAAAAATGAATTATTTCCAACCATACGGAAGCATTGGGATAAACTTATAAACGGTGAGGGAGTTGATTTTCGGTTTATTTCTCCAGGTAGAATGAGTAGCTATGGTTTTCAATTTAAAAAAATGCCTCCTTCCAAAAAAGAAGATGTTATTAAAATCAGAATGGCTCCAACAAGTTTTTTTATATCTCTGGCTTTGGACCCGACGTATTTTGTGTTTGAAAATAAAGCACCTTACAGACTCATTCGAATAGATGGTAGAACTGCGGTACTCGTTAAAAAAGGCAGTTCTTGGAAAAATTTATATGCAAAAACTTTTCTTGCTCCCCCCCAAGGTCCAAAGGGATGGAAAGGATGGAAAAATTTCGACTTAAAAGCAATCTCACGCTAAGTAAATTTTTCTAGACACGTCCAAAACAGAGTGTTAGGCAAGAGACAGCACCGGGGTGCTCATCTTTAGATGAGCTGAGAAATACCCGTAGAACCTGATTCGGATAATACCGACGTAGGAAGTGAGATATGATTCGATTTTCTTGGCACCCTCTTGACACTGTAGTTGTAACTACTCTTATTTTTTTATTTATATCTATTATCTTTTTAGCTTCGAAAAAAAGTCACTCATCTAAAAGTCAAATTGACTTTTTTTTAATGGGAAGAAAACTCACACTTCCTCTTTTTGTCGCCACTCTTGTTTCAACCTGGTATGGGGGGATTTTTGGTGTAACACAAATTATCGCTGAAAAAGGACTCTATGGATGGATTTCTCAAAGTGTTTTTTGGTATCTTGCTTACTATATTTTTGCGATCTTTCTCGTAAAAAAAATTCAACCTTTAAAATTAATGAGTCTTCCCGATGTCATCAAAAAAAACGTTGGTCCAAAATCAGCTAAAATAGCAGCTTATTTTAATTTAATAGATATTATCCCTGTCACCTATGTCATTAGTTTAGGTTTATTTATTCAAATTGTTTTACCAATGAATTTTACAACGGCAATGCTTATTGGAGTCTTTATTGTTTCAAGCTATTCATGCATAGGAGGATTTAGAACAATTATTTATACTGACCTATTACAGTTTATTTTAATGATGTCAGGTGTATTAATTGTCGCATTTTTTTCAATTAAAGAAATTCAAAGTTTAAACCACTTACAAGAATCATTACCGAAAGGACATCTTTCTCTACTAGGAAAAGAATCTCTGGGAACACTCGTTGCTTGGGGATGCATTGCATTTTCTACATTAGTCGATCCACATTTTTATCAAAGAATTTTTGCCGCGAATTCTTTAAAAACAGCAAAACGAGGGATTCTATACTCAACACTTTTTTGGATTATTTTTGATCTCTCAATTCTGATTGGAGTTCTTCAAGCAAAATCTCAATATCCCTCTGTTCCAAATCAACACGTATATTTCTTTTATGCCTTAAAAACTCTTCCTTCAGGATTAAAAGGAATTTTTTTATTTGGAGTACTCTCTACGATTTTATCAACAATGGATTCCTCTTTGTTTTTAGGAGCTCAAACGTGGACTTTAGATTTAAAAAAGTGGAAAAACCACTCTATGAAAAAAAAGCACTTTTTAAGTACTTGGCTCGTTGGTGGATGGGCTTTTTGTTTAGCTGTACTTTTTGATGGAAATATCAAGAGAGTCTGGAAAACGCTAGGATCTCTCTCTGCAGCAAGTATTCTTATCCCTATGATTTTCATTCTATTTTCAAAAAAGAAAGTTTCAGATAACGGATTAACTCTCACTTTTATTGTGTCAAGTTTGAGTATTCTCTTATGGAAAGGTGTCTTGAAAAATCCATTTAATATAGATGAACTCTATGTTGGGGCTTTGGTATCAATTCTTTTTATTACCTTTGACGTTATTATTAAGAGAGAGCCGTCAAAAACAGCTCTCTCTTCTTCTTAAGCTTTAAAAAAAGTAATAAAATGCTCTTTCTTGTCTAAAAACAGTATAAAAAACATTACCGTAAGAGCAAGAGCCATCGGAAGCCCACCTTGGTCCACAAATAAATGTATTCCTAAAATATTAACGACTATCGGAGCAATGAGAATCAAGGCAAGGTTCACCATACAGCCTCTGAGGAGCATTAATCCCGCAAGGACCTCAAGAATTTTAACCAAGGGCATTAAATATTTTGCAGCAAAAAAACCTCCCATGACCTGTCCCATTTCTGGTGAGGGTGGGGGCATTGGAATAAATCCACTTCCTGTTGCAATCATGATTAAACCGTTTATTCCAAAAATAGTAAAAATAAGTCCCATTAAAATCCGCGCACCAGCGGAAACCTTTGAATTCATTTCATTCCCTTTCAAAATTAAGAGTCCATTTTCTTTGAAAATGCCTCAATATGCTTGACCAAAAATTGAATTGTATCTGAGTCTTTGATTATTTCTTCACTTACTTTTTCAAAGACTTGTCCAATCATTACTTCTGGCTTATTTAAAAAATCTAAATTTAAGAATACACCAATTTTTCTAAGATCATACTGCATTCGTGCAGTTCCTGTATTCCCTGGACTTGCCCCAATAATCGATGAAACCTTTCCGTTAAACGGATTTCCTTCAACTCTCGAAAGCCAATCAATCGTATTTTTGAGAACCCCTGGAACTGAGTAGTTATATTCGGGAGTAAAAAACAACAAACCGTCACTTTTTCTAATAAGTTCTGCTAATTTTTTAACCTCTTCAGGAAAATCTAGATCCTGATTATAAAGTGGAACTCTCGAAAGATCTCCCTCAATCAAATTAAATTTTTTTTTAGACAAATCCTGATAGTGATTAAAAATGACCCTATGAACAGATCCTTTTCTTAAACTTCCAATCAATCCTACAACAGTTTTCATAAATACACTCCTGAAGCTAAAGGAACCTCAATTATTAAAATTTTTGATTTTTTCTTCGGATCTATAAAAATTTCATCTTTTTCTGTTACACCAATCCCATCGCGCCTCTCAATTAAGTTACCTTCAACAAGAGATTCTCCGTCAATTTGAAAAACATAAACTCCATTTGATTTTATTTTTTTTGAATAGGAAACAGAATGATTCTGATCTAAATCAATTAAACTAAAATAAGATTGTTGATTCATTTTTACTCCTGGATCATCCGTTCCAAGAGGGGATACGACAATTTGAAATTGGTTTTTTCTGTCTTGTTCATTAAACTTTTTTTGATCATAGCGAGGCTGTATTTCTAACTTTTCTGGAAAAACCCAAATTTGCAGCAATTCAGAAGGTTCAGCTTCCGAAGGGTTAAATTCAGAATGAGTCACTCCTTTTCCTGCGGACATGAGCTGAACCTCATTTGTTCGAATCACCTCATGATTTCCCTGATTATCTCGATGCTCGAGAGCTCCAGAAAGAAGAATGGTTACAATTTCCATATTTTTGTGAGGGTGGGTTCCAAAACCTTGGCTTGGAAGGATATGGTCATCATTTAAAACCCTAAGCATTCCAAAGCCTTGCCTGTCTTCACGAAAATAAGACCCAAAATTAAAGGTATGAGCCGACTGAAGCCACCCTAAATTTACTTTTCCTCGTTCAACATTTTTATGAATTTCTACGTCCATTACTGCCTCCAGAGCCTTATGGTAACTTTTATGAATATAAATAAAAATTATTATTTTTTTATATTCAACATAGTTTAAAACTATATTAAAAAAAACGAATGACGATCGACCAACTCATCATGTTAGAAGCTATTATTAAAACGGGGAGTTTTAAATCCGCCGCAAAAATGCTCCATAAAACCCAACCCAGCCTGAGTATTGGAATAAAAAAAATAGAAAACGAATTTAATTTAACTCTTTTTTCTAGAGAAACCTATCGTCCCACACTCACTGCTGCAGGCGAACTTTTTTATGAACAAAGTAAAAATACGTTAAATTCTTTTAGAAACTTAGAAAAAATAGCAAAAGAGATGAAAGAAGGATATGAGGCAAAAATAACGATTCTTCTGGATCCTTTAATTCGAATTCCAAAAATTCAAGCAGGATTATCTGAGCTTTCCAAACATGCTCATCCTGTAAAACTCCAAATCATTTCAAAAATGATTGATGACACCATCGAGGAAAAACTTAAAACCAAAGTAGATTTTGCGATTGGACATCTCCCCTCTCCTATCGTGACTATTGAAAGTAAAAAACTGAGTTCAATTAAAATGATTCCCGTCATTTCCAAAAACATCTCAAAACAAAAACCCCTTTCCGAAATTCCTCAAATTATTCTTAAAATGAAACGAAACATCCCGGCCCTTGCCCCTCGACCAGGAGGACTTCACTGGAGAGTGAATGACCACTCTCTCAAAGAAGAACTCATTACTGAGGGATTTGGCTGGGGACGACTTCCTGAGTCCGTTGTCAAGAAACACAACAACTTACAGTCGCTCTCTTCTAGAGGACTAGATTCGTATGATGTTCCTCTTTTCGCCATGAAAAGCCGATATCGCCCCTTAGGTCCACTAGGAAAGATCGTTTGGAGAGAAATCTGTGGTTGCTAATCACAAAATAACGCCAAAATTAACGCTTACGGTAAAATAAGTCTTGTATTTTGATTAAGTTATTATATGACGGTACACTGAACGAACACATGAAATGAGCGCTATTGGCATTTTTGCCCTGACCCCTCTTTTTTGTGACCCTGAACAAAAATTGGAGGATTTATGGGTAAAAAACTATACGTCGGAAACATTCCTTTTTCAGCAACAGAAGACTCTCTTAGAGATGCTTTTTCAAGCTTCGGAGTTGTTGAATCTTCACGAATCATCACTGATCGTGACACAGGTAGAAGTAAAGGCTTCGGCTTTATTGAAATGGGAACTGATGAAGAAGCAGAAACAGCGATTCAAAACATGAACGGCGCTGAACTTGATGGTCGACCTCTTAAAGTAAACGAGGCAAAGCCACAAGCTCCAAGAAATGACAACGGACGTCGTCCTGGCGGCCGTAATCGTTACTAAGTTTATCAGAATCAAAAAATTGCAATTTAAAGGAGCTTCTTTTAGTATCACTAAATGAGCTCCTTTATTTTTTTATGCGTTACTCTATTTTCAACTTTTTGCTACTCCCATCCGATTGACACCATCGAGTCACAGCTTAAATCTGAAGGTGTGAGTGGTTGGATTCATGGATCAAATACTTCACAAGGGCTTTATGTTTTTACCTGGAGAGATCCTAAAAACTTTTTCCAACATTTTGAATTTCCATTAATTACAAAATCACCTCAAACCCTAGAACTCATTAAAAGCCTTCAACGACATGATAAAGTGAAAGTAAAAGGAGCATTTCTTAAGTATCCTGCATTTAAGCACATTCAAGTCGAAACAATTTCTATCCTTAAAAAACACGAAGAATCCTTTTCTTTGCCTAAAAAAATACTTGAAGGCAGTAGCTTGATCGGAAAAGTTCATGCAATTGTTTCATATCCAATAAAGAAAAATTTTGGTGCGATTGTAATCGAATACGGAAACTACACTCTTCCTGCATTTACATCTGCCCCCGAAGAAATCAAAAACCTATACCGCAATGACAAGATAAAAATAAACTATCGTGTGATTCAACGCAAAAATGCTCCACCTCACCTTAAAATACTGACTCAACCAGGAAAACCTGGAATTGAAATATTAGAAAACATTGTAGATCAACACCAAAAAAACCTTACACTCGAAGGAACTCTTGCATTATTTCCTAAAAGTCCTCAGATTAAATTCGATATCTACGCACTCAAAGTCGTTGATTCTGATGGAATTTCAAGAAATTACACTCTCGTTGGAAAAACCAATGAACTTTTTTTTGAAATTAAAGACTACTTAGAGTCAATCTGGAATGAAAAAAGTGAGTATGCAAATGAAAGCAGAAATCACTACAACAACCCTTTCATTCAACTCAAAGTCAAAGGCACTACGAATATTATTTCTCCCAACCAAGCCAACCCGCAGATTTTTATTGATAACTTAAAAGACATAGTCGTTTCGATAAAAAAATAATCTTTTAAATTCAACAAGTTATCGTTCACCCCTAGCAATTAAGAAAATCTCTTCTTCGCTCTCCTTTTTTTACTTAAAGATGATTACTTGACATACCGAGAAGGGGTTATGGCACTGCTAAAGATGGCAAAAAATATATTTACTAAAAATGAATCTGAAGTCGATTCCTCTCCGAACTTAACTCTAATCGATGGAGACTATCACTCTGACTCAGAGACCTTTTCTAGCGAAGAAAGCAACCAGTATACTGAAGCTCAAAACGAAATCGAATTTCTTAAAAAAAAGAACCAGCTCCTTGAAGAAGAAAACTATAGACTTCGAGACGGACTTACCAAAATTCAGAAAAATCTTGCTGATTCTGTCGGAAGCAATGGTAATGCTCTAGGACGAATGAGAGATGTAGATAAGTCATTTGACTCAATCAAAAGGGATTCAGAGAAAGTTCTTCAAAGTGTTGTTGATTTAAAAAAGACTGTTGAAGCAACCAATCAATGTACGACCGATATAGACGAAGGAGCAAACTCTATTCTTCAAGCAGTTAAAGGAATTAACGAAATTGCTTTTCAAACGAAACTACTTTCTTTTAATGCGTCCGTAGAAGCAGCAAGAGCAGGCGAAGCGGGAAAAGGCTTTGCTGTGGTTGCCCAAGAAATCCAAAGACTTGCTGAAGCCACTTCGAAACTTTCGGCAGCCATTCAAGACCGAACGAGTAATTTTGGAAAAATATCCGACGACCTAAAAGTCGCCTCTCAACAATCTCTTGATGGAAGTGAGCATATTGCTAATCTTATTGAATCTCTTGATCAATTAATTTCCGAAACGATTGCTCATAATAAAAGCTCTCTTCAAGATATTTCTGCAACCAACGATGAAATCTTTATGAGTCTAGCAAAGCTTGATCACGTAATCTGGAAAATCAATACTTACCTTTCTGTTATAGAAAGAAAACCTGCATTTAAATTTGTAGATCATCACAATTGTCGATTAGGAAAGTGGTATTACGAGGGAGAAGGAAAGGAACATTTTTCTAAACTGTCCAGCTACTACTCCCTAGAAAATCATCATGCGAAAGTACATAACGGTACTAAAAAGATTTTTGATTTTCTTGATAGCCTAGAAGAAAACATCGACAAAGTGATCGAAGGCTCAAAAGAAATGGAACGAGCGAGTGAAGACGTTTTTGAAGGACTGGACAGTATCCTCCTTGAAAAGAAAAATGTTTCTTAAAAAAGGGGCACAGAGAATGCACCCCTCTCAATCTAATAATCTTTAACGCTACTTCTTTTTATTCTTTCTAATTATTTTCTCAAGTTCAGTAATCAATTTTTTACCAGATTTAAAAACATTAGCCCCATGAGAATTCACATGATGGTGATTTTTACGATAATGGTAACTTAAGCTTAAAAAGTTCTCAATCCCAGAAGAAGACACTCCTAGGCGAGCCTCAATGTACTCTGGTCTTAAATTAAAATGTTTAACGATATGTCTTTCAAACTGCCTTCTAAAAAAATCGTCAAACTCCGGGGTTTTTACACTTGCATGCTCTATTGTTAACACAATTACTCCTTTTCTATATTTAAAGAATATCTTCTAAATTGAGAATTCCGACTATTTCCTTATTTTCAAATACAGGCAAACAATGATCTTTCTCTAATAAAACAGCCCTTTTTCCGATCTCTGCATCAAGTTCCCCATAAATTTTATGGTAATCTCTATGCATGATATCCATAACTTTCTTGTCCTTATTTCTCTGAAAATGAATATCATCATAATGAAGGGTACCTACTAATTCATTATCCTCACTGAAAACACAAACGTGCTTCAAGCCTTCCCAGTTCATGATTTTCTTTGCATTTTTTACTAAATCATTTTCATATATTTTAATTTCTTCAGTTGACATAATGTCATGCACCTTTAAAGGAAAAAAATCCATACTCACTTTAGGAAAAAATTGAAAAATATTTTCTTCCAAAAAATATCCATCTATTGATTCCACCAGCATTTTAGACCTCCTTGTTGGAACGTTGTTACCTACAACACGAGTATCGGGTAAAAATATAAATAAAAATATTAAAATTTATTTGTTTTTATTATAGAAATTTTCTATATATGAATACATTCAATTATGCTCAATTCATTTAATTTAAATCACTTATACTACTTCTATATCATCGCAAAAGAGGGGTCATTAAAAGACGCTTCTCTCTCCCTACACGTATCTCAGCCAACTCTTACCTATCAGGTGAAATCATTAGAGAAATTTCTAGATACTACTCTTTTTGAAAAAAAAGGCCGAAAAATGGTTTTAAACACAAAAGGAAAACTTGTTTTCGACTATTGCAGTAAAATATTTCCTTTATGTAATGACCTCATTGAGGTTGTAAAATTCCAAAAATCAAAAGAACATAGCTTCATTAGCATAGGTGTGATTCCCGCAATTTCCACTAATTTCACAAATAGTATTATTTCAGAAATTTTATTAGACAAACAAATTAAACTCACTGTCTATGAAAACGAATTTAAAAATATGATTTCGTCACTGCATTCTGGTGAAATTGACATTATTTTTTCAGATTACAAAATCTCTAATCTACCAAAATCTATCGAATGCATTAAATACCTAGAAAGAAAATTTGCATTTTTATGCAATAGTAAAATCAAGTTCAAATCCAAAGGGTTTAAAAATCAAATTTTGGAAATTCCTTTTATAAACTATACACATGAAACATACATGCATAGTAGAATTTTACATTACTTTGAAAAACATAACCTCAACGTAAATATCATTGCTGAAATAGATGATATTGAATTATTAAAAAAAATGCTGCTTACTAATGACTACTGCGCAGTCATCCCTACATTGGCGTTAGAAGAGAAAAATTCTTTAACTCGTTTTAAAAAAATGAATACCTTCCCAGATTCAAATCAATCAATTTATGTCTACATTCATGACGAAAATACAAAACCAGCATTAAAAAAATTACTTAAAAAGTTTAAAAGAGAAAACCAGAATTTATACCCTACTTGACTATTCTAAATTTACTTTCCTTTTAATTTCAGGATCTGACTCAATTAATAAAGTTAAATATTTTC